>CAYTPS010000434.1:1437-4095 GCA_964439245.1 uncultured Pirellulaceae bacterium
CGATATAACAGGAAATGGTGACGTATCGGTTAATGGCAGTTTGGTTTTCGCTCTTAATGCCTCTACATCGACGGGAACAACGACCGGAGTTAACGGGGTCGGATTCGTTTCCACTAGCCTTGCCGATGCTCAATCGCAGTCACAATTGCAGTCCCCAGGCGCTGAGTCGCTAACGACCACGATTGCAAACGAAAACGCCAACGCATTCGAAACCGGCGGACTCGGTTCGATAGGGCAGATCATTCAGAGCGGATGGTGGGGGCCGACAGTGGGAATCTAGTCACGGCGACACTGGGAGGCCTGACAATCGGTGATACCTATGAGGTGCAGGGTTTTGCCAATGATGCTCGCAGTAATAGAGACGACGGTTTCGTTACCAGGTTGGGCAATGGCCAAGGCGGTTTCGGCGTCGAACTCGCGCTCAATAACCAACCCAATGGTGACCGTGCAGGTGACTTTGGTATTGGGACATTTACTGCCGATGCAACCACGCAAACATTCGAACTCGCGGGTTTTACCAATGGCAGTGATAGCGCGGGACGGATTCAAATCAACGCCATCCAGTTACGGAACGTCGAGCCTGTAGTGCTTTTGCCCGGCGCGGTTCCCCTGATTAACGAATTCTCTGCATCCAACGGAGGTATTGTCGAGGACGACAATGGAAACTCCAGCGACTGGATCGAGATTTACAATGCTGGTGAAGACGCAATAAACCTGGCCGGATACTCCTTAACCGATGACACCACAAATGTTTCCAAATACGTTTTCCCCAACGCCTTTCTGTTCGGCGGACAGTATCTGACTGTCTTTGCAGGCAATGATGACGATCCAACATCAGGCAGTGATCTGTATACCGGTTTCAGCCTGAGCAAGGGAGGAGAATATCTAGGCTTCTTTGATCCCGTGGGGAACTTGATCTCCGAGTTTGGTGCCAATGGTAGCGACTACCCCGCGCAGTTTGCTGATGTAAGTTATGGTTTGGTGCCTGACGGAGATTTCGACACGCCGAGTTTCTTTGCAACTCCCACCCCTGGAGCGGCCAATGCTAATCCAGTTGATGGAGTTATTGAAGCGCTTCCCATGATCAGCGTTGATAGAGGTTTCTACGATCAGGCTTTCGATGTAACGGTTACTTCATAATCGCCTGGTACCTCGTTGGTGTACACAACCGATGGCACCGAACCGAGTTTGACCAATGGCACAAAGATTAACCCTGTTGATTCCAGTTCATTGGTTCAAACCACTTTGAACATTTAGGAAACTACGTCACTTAGAACGGCAAGCGTGAGAGACGGGTTTGTGGCTCGAGGGTCAACCACACACACTTACATCTTCTTAATTGATGTGATTGCATCTGACGTGTTGGATACATCGATTACCAGTCAATACACCAACGCCGAATTGCGGGATGGCTTACTTGATATCCCGACACTTTCGTTCAACTACGAAACGGTCATCGTTGACAGTGACCAACCGGAACAGCGCGCTTCGATCGAATGGCTTGCTCCTGACGGCAGCGCAGGCTTTCAGATCAATGCTGGCATCAGCGGTTTTGGAGGCAATCACATTAGTTCTCAAGGCTTTGAGAAGGAGAACTATCGGGTTGAATTTCGTAGCGAGTATGAAGGACGACTTGAGTTTCCGCTCTTCGAGGGCTTTGATAACGGCGTCGTTGCTACCGATTCGTTTGAAAGCATTGAGTTTCGTGGAGGTTCACATGACAGAATTCAACGCGGCTTTGGACTTTCGAACCGCTTTGTAGACGACACGCTTTTGGAATTAGGTCATGCTGTCCCTCATGGTCGATTCGTCCACGTCTACAGTAACGGCGAATATTTTGGGCAGTTCCACATGCGAGAGCGCTGGGACGCTGACTTCTTGGCGCAGTACTACGGAGGCGATGAGGATGACTATGAAGCCATTAACGGAAACGTGAACAATGGAAACGGGACTCCTAATAGCTGGGATCCTGGGGACCCATACGATGGGGATGGAACGGCTTGGGCGGCCATTCAAGCGCTCGCTGATACAGACGGCAGTGGCAATCCGACCGGGGGGTATCAAGAGCTCAAAGAGGTCGTGAATTTGCCGCAGTACCTAGACTATATCTTGCTTTACATGGCAGGAAACACGGAGAACGAATACTGGGGTGGCGGATCTGTTGATGGATCGGTTCCGTATACGTTCTATCTTAATGATGCCGACGGTTGGATTCGAACGGTTGGAGACAGGACCGGGAATGCAGGCCCTGGCAACATTCTTGGCACGCTCGTCGACCAAGGAGATCCGGAATTCCTTACTCTATACGCCGACCGGATTCAAAATTTGTTTGGCGAAGGTGGTGTGCTGAGCGAAGCGTCGAACGTCTGCAGAAACGTATTGACGAAACACAGCGCAGTTTCATTTTGGAGTCGGCGCGCTATGTTTCGCCCGACAATGAGACGCGCACGCCAGAGTCGTTTTTTGCTGCTGCAAACAACGCAATCAATAATATCCTGCCCGCGATTCCTGCGAACATGATCAGCCGTCTTAGGGCGCGCGGACTGTTTCCGAGCATTGATGCTCCTTCTTTTGCGGTAAATGGTTCATGCCAAAGTAGTGGATTGATCGTGGTTTCGTTTGATCCATCAGCGCTTGCCAATACGTTCAAGATTGCAG
>CAYTPS010000435.1:0-3711 GCA_964439245.1 uncultured Pirellulaceae bacterium
ACGTCTGCCCCAACTTGCGCACTAGCCTCCCCCAAGCAGCCACCTGAGCCTCTTCGACGATTGCCAGTTGAGCAAGTTTTTCTTCGTCTAGCCCATGGTGACTTAAAGAATGATACCCCTCGTCGACTCCTGCCAATGGTACTCGCTGCCCCGTCCCAGAGGTGTGCATCGTAATGAAACGTGTGCTGTCAGTTTGAATGGCAAGGAACATCACATCATACATCGCCGACTGTAGTGCAATCGTATCTGCGCTGTTGGCGACACGCTCTGGAGCCTTCTGGTCCACTTTTGGCTTAGGCCTATCGGTCCAAGCTTGGTTGACAACCAGCCGACGTTCTAAATCTCGAACGCTTGTAAAGTAAGCATCCAATTTTTCGCGATCTCCCGCTCCAACGCGTTTCTGTACCGCACGCGCCTCCGCACCGACGATATCCATAATGCTTCGCCCCTCGCGAATCCGAGCACCCATCTCCTTTTTAGCTTGTGGACTTTCATCGACAAACAATTTAGCGTAAAGATCCTGCGCCGAACTCTCTGGAGGAATCATCGCTCCATTTTCGGTATACGATGTGCCTGAATTCCCGCCCGGACTCAGCACTAGAGACGGATGCCGTGTTTCATGGCCCAAGTATTTGGCCATCAGCTGATCGAGGGAAACTGAGTTACGAAAATTAGACCCACTGTAGGGCGCTGCCGAAAGAATACACGGCTCGGCCCGGTGCCCACCTCCAACATTAGGATGCGAAACTCCTGAGATCACGGTGAACTCATCACGCAAGTCGTTGATTGATTTGAGATACCGCGTCGTCTTGTAATTTCTTCCCGTTTGATTCGGAAACAAGTTCGCGGCATGAAAGCCAAGCGCGTTGCTAACACCGATAAACCGACGCGGAGACTTTCCGGCTGTCTTGGCCTTTTGTCCAAATGCGGGTGTCATAGAATCCAGAAACGGCAACGCCATCGCAACCCCAACACCTCGCAATAAGGTCCGGCGCGAAAGGCACTGATTTTTGGCGAAGTGAACTGTCTTTATTTCATTACCCATAACAACCCCTACTTGTATCTAAATTGAGGGCTTAGAACCACATGCTTGATAATTGAACGAACGCCGAAGTCTTCAGCCTTCGAAGCTTTGGCAATCTTCGATATGCCCCTACGATCTGCAAACGTCGGTTCGGCCCCAGTCGCGTAAGTGATCAAGTGCGACGCAAACGCTTTGGCCAGTTGCTCAGGATTTTTCAGCATCAGCTTCTTCAATCCAGTAACATCGTCAAACTTCTTTCCGCTAGGAAAAATGTACGAGGGATCAACGCGTTTACCCTCTGAGCGCTTGGTTCTTCCATTTTTCGAAACCAATGTTCTGTAACGCGTTCGATAGCCTCCGATGACATCATAGCTCTCCAGCGCAAATCCTGGCGGGTCAATTTTCACATGGCAAGCCTTACAACTGTCCAGATTTCGATGTTTGGCCAATCGCGTGCGAATCGATGTTGCTCCTCGAATATCGGGTTCAACCGCCGGTACGTTCGATGGGGGTGGCGGTACGTGCAGCCCTACCACCCGTTCCAACATCCAAACACCTCGGAGAATGGGCGACGTAGCCGTTCCGTTAGCCGTCACCTTCAGCACGCTCCCATGCGTAATAATTCCTCCTCGACGATGGGACTTTTTCAGTTTGACCCGTTTCAAGCCAGTGCCGCCCTGCCAATCGATGTCGTAATGACGCGCTAAGCGGCTGTTGAGAAACGTGAAATTGGAATCTACTACATTGGTAATCGGCAGATCTTGATCAACCAAATCGGCAACAAATGCATGCGTCTCTTCCAAGAGGCTATGATGCAACACGTCGTCGTACTCGGGATAAAGCTTGGCGTCCGGGTTAGTTTCATTGATTTCATAAAGCTTCAACCACTGATCGGTAAACTCTTTCACAAATACCGACGACTGATCGTCCTCAAGCAACCGCTCAACTTGAGCTGTGAGAACTTTAGCATCACTAATGGTTCCATCGGCCGCCAATGCCAACAGATCTTCATCAGGACTTTTGCCCCAGAGAAAATGGCTCAACCGTGTGGCCAAGGCGTAATCATCTAGCTTACCTGGAGTTTCTTCAAAATAAAGAAAACGTGGTGAGCAAAGGATTGCCCGATAGCCAGCTCTCAATCCAGCCTGAAACGACCTTGCCTCTCTGAATCTCTCTATTGCAAAATCAGAGTAGATCTTTGACTCTTCTTTTGAAATCGGTCGTCGGAATGCCCGTTGAGCGAAATCATGCGTCAGCGTTCGCAAATCCGTTTCAGGTTTTTTCGAAACCACCTCTCGCCGTTTGGCTAGCGAGACTTTTGATGCCCGTCTACCTTCGCCGGTTTTTGCTTTAGCAGACACAGGTCTAACGTTAAGTTTGCCAATCAACGCTTGCCGGCTTTCGGTGTCAACGACATTATCCAGCCGCTCCATTTCAATCCACTTGATCGCCACCCCCGGAATGTCTCGCAACTCGGGGCTGCCAAACTTTCCGATAATGTTACCACCGTTGGACTTCGCCTTCCGCAACGCGCTGTCCCGAGGCGAAACAATCAATTTGTGTCCCTTCTTGATCCACGCTACAAACTCAAACTCGGCCGGTTTCTTGGTCGCTTCAAATCCACCGATCCAATGCAGCGTCGATTCTCTATTGTTGCCAAATCCTGACTCCAAACCACACCACACGGCACCACCGGTCTTGGCAGGCGGATTGACCGCTTGCACCCGCAGGCGAATCCGATAACGCCCGGCCTCATCTACCGTCGTGTTTCGCATCCTTCCATAGAAAGCGTTTCGCGTAGACCACGCAACGACATCTTTATACTTAGGTCTCCCCTCGGGCTCGCGATCATATCGCTTTTCGTCGCGGCGCAACTTTGTCCAATCAAGCCGCACATTGTGCTCTGGTGATTTTTCGAGAATTCGACCAAAAGCCGTATCGAGCGCAACATCGGCCGCCTTCAAATAGGCCAGTAACGAGTGATCGGAAATCTGCTGACTACTGGAAACCGTATCGAATCCGTCGTCGAGTGATTCGGCGGGAAGATATTCTTGAAGAGGAACGTCAATGTGCAACAACTGACACACGTTGCGTTCGTATTGAGCTCGAGTCAGACGACGGGCTGAGACACGCCCAAGTTTTTGCGTGTGAGCAGCGTCGGCGGCGAGAAGCGATTTACCCAAAGCTGAAACGAAAGCTTTTTTCTCTTCTTCGTCCAACTCTTCTTCCGGTGGCATCTCCCCTGTTCTGACTCGATCATAGACATACTCCCAATGACGAAAGTTCTCTGGATCCTCTAGGTCCATCGCCAGTGATTCGAGATCAAGATCACCTTCTTTGGTCCCCGAGTCATGGCAAGCAACGCAATTTTGCTCAATGAAATCAGCGACAGGCGGTTCTTGCCCAAACGCAGACGATCCCGTAAAGATGCTCGAAGCACCACCGCCAACAAGCAGGAGGATCAGGATCGCATTATTAAAAACCAACGGCAATAACGCGCACCTCCTGTATGGCTCTGACGGAATAAAAACTTTACGGTGCATCATCAGCTTAATGTCTGTGAAATCGGCAGCAGAGCAATGAAATCCGGTGGTTGGAGCAAGTGAGACGCCCTTGAAGTGTGATTTATTGCCCTTCTAACCATAGCTTCTCTTAAAAGTATCGTTTCATATTTGTAACAATCAGTA
>CAYTPS010000435.1:3721-4087 GCA_964439245.1 uncultured Pirellulaceae bacterium
AAAGCGACCAATATGATGACAAATAGTAGAAAAACACCTTGTCGCCGATGTCCGCCCTGACTTGGAGACGTTTCAGAAACCTCCAATCACAATGAAAATTGGGACTCATAAATTTGCAATCCTGAGGCCGTTTTTTTCAAGCATCCATTCCACAACATGCTGAAGGTTCCTCGTTGGACCAGAGAGAAAAGCAATCGATTTTCGACGAACTACTTGCCCACAACCGCGGGCGACTGGCTGCTATCGCATGCGCGTATGCAGACGATGATGCAGACGACCTGCTTCAGGAGATCTTATTGCAAATTTGGAGAAGCCTTTCCACGTTCAAGGGCGACAGCACCATCAACACTTGGAGCTATCGAGTCG
>CAYTPS010000436.1:0-4086 GCA_964439245.1 uncultured Pirellulaceae bacterium
GGCCAAGCCTGCGGTTGGAAGATTTTGAGACAGAGAAAAAAGTGATCATCGAAGAGATCATGATGTACGCCGACCAGCCTCCTTACGGAGGCATCGAGCGCATCATGGCAGAATTCTACGGTGACCATCCAATGGGGCAAAGTGTTCTGGGAACCGTCGATTCGGTGACTGGGCTGACTCCTGAAGCGATGCGATCCTACTTCGAAAAACGTTACAGCCCGTCGAACATGGTCCTAGCGGCGGCCGGAAAAATCGACTTTGACAGACTAGTAGACGACGTCGAAAAGTATTGCAGTGGCTGGCAGAGCTTTCCTGCAGAACGCCCCTGCCCTACCCCGGAATATCGCAGCGGATTTGTATCAATGCACAAACCCAACTCCGTGCAGCAATACCTGATACAGATGGCTCCTGGGGCAACACTGCAATCCGAGGACCGATACGCGGCCCGTGTGGCGACGACCATCATGGGTGATGATGCAGGAAGCCGCTTCTATTGGGAGTTCCTAGATTCCGGGTTGGCCGAATCGGCGGGAGTCGGATCCTACGAACACTTAGGCTGCGGTGCGCTGATGACGGTGATCTGTTGCGATCCAGCCAAGGCCGAGGAAAATCTAGAGCGTGCCAAAACGTTGTTCAGCAAAGCCTCCGCTGAGGGCGTTACCGAGAAAGAACTGGTCATGGCCAAACGCAGAATCGCCTCGCACATCTTGCTGGCCAGCGAAAGCACTGACACACGCATGTTCTCTGTTGGCACTCAGTGGTTGAACGACCAACCTTTCAAAACACCGGGCCAGATCGCCGACATCTACGAAAAAGTAACGCTGGACGAAGTTAACGCTGCGTTGCAAAAGTATCACATGCAAGCCCCGATGACACTTGCTGTCGGCCCCAAAGAAGATTGGCTGGCCGTTTGACGCAAGCGGTAGATCAACCCCCACTGGTCCACCACATTGACTCGTAGCGATCATGAACCATTTGCAAGAGATGCCAAAAGGCAAGTCAAAAACTTGCCCGAATTAACGCAGTTCCCCAACCTGCTTTGATCGATCTTTCTTGACACCCCGCAACAGAGAGAGTCATAGCCTCGGCTCTTGTTTGCACAATCGGGCAATAAGATCTAAACTGAGGCTCTCTCTCGGGGTGGAACTTTCGTTTCACACAGCAACCTCACAAAGTCAAACAATGCCGGTACGCAACTTTTTCTTCATCGTCGTCGCGTTTTTGGTTTGCTACGCCTGCTACAGCGTTGCGGTGAAGAACCGCTACGCCAATCTTTTTGCTGAAGCAATCGACATCGTCGAAAATGAAGCACTTCACGGTGTTCCTTCGGACCAACTGTTTAAGTCAGCAATGGAGGGGATGCTCGAGGGCTTTGACCGCCATTCTCGGTTCATCACAGGCGACTCTTTCAAATCGCTCAACGAGGACCTCGAAGGCGAATTCGGCGGCGTTGGAATTTATTTTGAACCCGTACCAGAAAAGGGTGTTCTGGTGATGGCTGCCATGCCGGGTAAGCCGGCCGATTTGGCTGGACTGCAAGCCGGGGACATCATCACCACCATCAGTGGCACGTCCGCAGCGGACCTAGAGAGTCGAGAGATCCGCAAACTGATGACCGGCAGACTCGGAGAGAGCCTTACAGTTTCGTTCGAGCGAGACGGAGTCTCCAAAGAGACCGTGTTGCAGCGACAAACGATCGCCATGCAAAGCGTGCAAGGGTTCAGGCGACTTCGAGATGGCCAATGGGACTTCATCGTCTCCGGCTATCCGAATTTGGCATACATTCGATTGGCGCAATTCGATAAAGCCTCGGCTAGTGAAATGCAGTCTGTCCTTGAGGATTTGCCTAAGGATGTCTCGGGAATCATTCTCGACCTGCGTGGCAACGGCGGCGGATTGCTGACAGCTGCCGAGAGTATCTGTGACATGTTCCTCAAGCCAGGACTGACGATTGTCAGAATCAAAGGCCGCAAAGGGCTGTCCGTACGTGAGTCAAAATCATCATTAGAACCGGTGGTTGGTGAAGGAGTTAAACTCGCGGTTCTGATCGATCGTCAATCGGCGAGCGCATCTGAACTAGTGGCCGGCTGCTTGCAGGACCACGATCGCGCCATCATCGTCGGGGAGCAGTCGTGGGGAAAAGGCACAGTACAGAATGTGATTCCTATGAAAATGGGAACGTCTGCCCTCAAACTGACGACCTACAGTTTTTGGCGTCCGACTGGGCCAGTGATTGACCGCTACAACAAAGACGCGCTCGCAACCGGTAAATGGGGCATCTATCCCAATGAAGGCATGACGGTCGAGCAGGATGCATTGGATATGGTGTGCATGCTCAAAAGAATGCACTTTCGAGAAATCAGTGGTCTGATCCCCGCAGATAAACGTGAGCAAATTGTCTCAGTATCACGCGACAATTTCCTCAAACGGATCAATGACCGCGACAAAGAACCCGAACAAACAACCGACCAGCCAATGCCTAAAGAGGGGAGAATTGATCTTCTCGATGCGTCGAAAGACGATCGGGACGAGCTTCCAGATCGTAAGGTTGTTCCCGAGGATCTCGAGCGCGACCGCGTCATTGAAAAGGCGATCGAGTTGTTGAGCCATGTCAAGATTGAGAAGCAGGCAGCCTGAAAATCGCCTACGACACTCATGTTTTGCCCGGCAGGACGACAAAAGGTGGTAAGGACTTGCCACCTTTTAATCCGCTGAGGCACTTCATTTTTTCTCGAATCTAAAAACCGAGACCTATCCCACGTCCGTAGAAGGTCCTGTAACCTTCGGGCCCGTTATAGAAAGGATCAATGACGATCGGGTGAACGGTCTGTCCGAATCCGCCCAAACCTCCGTTGAATCCTCTTCCGTATCCGTATGTCCGGAACGAATTAGACCTACCGGCGTTGTTGAAGGAACGGCCAACACTGGGGGATCGGAAGCTGTTGCCAAACCCTCGACCGCCGCTAAACGACGCTCCGGAGCGACTCCGAAACAACTGAGCATGGGATTCTTGGACCGCTAAGCTGATCGCTGCAATCGCAACCAGACAGACGAATAACTTGTTCATCAGTTCTCCCTTTGTAATCTAATCCAAGTACATCAATGATACGTGTAGACTTGGGTGAAATGTTTTTGAATCTTTGTTTTTTGTACTGAAGCATCTACTTAAGAAATATAGCGAGACAGAGAGGAATGTCTAACACTTGCCTTCCACCTTAATTCTTCAAAATTGGGAACAACAGTCATTCGGGAACCATTAGTGAAACGATCGACAGAAAAATCATGGACAGTGAGATGTTTCTTGAATGATCATGCACGTAATCTCTCTGCCCTTAGTCTTTTTGTCGAAAGCACATTACGGTCATTGGAGAAAGACAACCCGGAATACTCCGAAGACACCGAAAAACGCGAACACAATTCCGTGTATTCAATGGTTCTATCGGCGCCGCCGATTTTCGCAGAGAGCTTGAGCAGCCGCCTTCCTAAGGTTAGATTGCAAACTTCTTGAGCGAATGGTCACCCAAAGATTGGAACACGTTGTGGAAAAAGAGCAGCTTGCGTTTCTAAAGTCACTGGTCGAAACGCCTGGAGTATCTGGATACGAAGAAGCGGTGCAACAAGTTGTCCGGAATTATGCCGATTCTTTCTGTGACACCATGACCACCGACTTGCACGGCAACTTGATTCTGTGCAAAAACCCAGAAGCACCGGTTCGAGTGATGCTTGCCGGGCATGCCGACCAAATCGGATTGATCGTCTCTCACATCAGCGACGACGGATTCATCTACACGCAGACCGTAGGCGGTTGGGACCCACAGCAACTCATTGGTCAGCGCATGACCATCTGGTCTGAAACAGGCCCCGTCAGCGGCGTCATCGCGCGGAAACCCATCCATTTGCTTGACGATGCCGAACGAAAGAAGGTGGTAAAAACGAAGGATCTATGGATCGACATTGGAGCAAGATCTAAAGAAGACGCCGACATGATTCAGATCGGCGATCAGGTCACCGTCAATCTCGGATTTCAAGAACTGATCAACGGTCGCGCGAATTCGCCCGCGATGGACAACCGAACCGGGGTATGGG
>CAYTPS010000437.1:0-4083 GCA_964439245.1 uncultured Pirellulaceae bacterium
GTCTGATTTCATTGCTGGCCGCGCATACGGTCTTTGCGGGGCAGGTGCATGGGTATACAACCAAGATGGCGGCACAATTGTTTGCACCTGATGCCTACACAAGCACGGTTTTGGATACCCCCGGGAAGCTGAGCAAACCCAAGAAGGAGGATCACTGACATGTCACGCGCGTTTCGCTGGCTTTTGCCGCATCCTCTGCTGACGCTTATCCTTACCGTTGTCTGGATCATGCTTCAGAATGAATTGAGTGCGGGAATGGCTGTCTTTGGGGTCATTCTTGGCATCATCATCCCGTGGATGACTTCGATCTGGTGGCCCGACACGCCGAAAGGGTTCAGCATGGGCAAGATGATCGTCTATAGCTTCATTGTGATGTGGGACATCATTGTCGCGAACATTCAGGTCGCGTGGATTGTCCTTACAGTGCCTAACGCCAAGCTTAAGCCCGCATGGATTGTTGTGCCTCTCAAACTCAAACAACCCGAAGCGATCACGACGCTTGCCGGTACGATCACGCTGACCCCCGGCACAGTTTCCGCCGACTTATCGGATGCAGGCCACAGCCTGTTGGTGCATGTCCTGCACACGGATGACCCTGACGCGGTCCGCGACGAGATCAAAACACGCTATGAACGTCGCCTGTTGGAGATTTTCGAATGACGGCTGCAACGAACATTCTGGATATCGCACTTGTCATAGCCTTTCTGGCACTGGCAATCGGGCAGGTCATGTCGATGGTACGGCTTGTACTCGGCCCCACGTCGGGCGACCGCATCCTTGCGCTCGACACAATGGTGATCAACGCTATCGGGTTGGTTGTCGTACTGGGCATCTTTCAAGGTGTTAAGGTCTATTTCGAAGTCTCTCTTTTGATCGCAATGCTTGGTTTTGTATCTACCGTCGCACTTGCGCGATTTATTCTCAGAGGGGACATCATCGAATGACGCTTCAGATTATCGCAACATATGCTGCAGCGCTGTCACTTTTGATCGGTTCGGGGTTTGTACTGGTTGGTGTGATTGGGCTACTCAAATTCAACGACCCGATGACCCGTCTGCATGCCCCAACAAAAGTGGGCACGATCGGCATTGGCATGCTGCTGTTGGCCTCCATGTTGCAAGCGTTGGTGAAGGGCGATCCGTCAATGCATGAGTTTCTGATCATGGCATTCCTTTTTGTGACAGCACCGGTCTCTGCGAATTTCATCGCCAAGGTCAACATCCACAAAGATGATTGCGCCGAGCCTCCTTCACCTTTGGCGGATGATACATGGTCGACTTTGCAGTCGCCCGATAGGCCTTTGAAAGATGGTGCAACCGAAGCCTCGCAAAGCTTGTAGACCGTCTTTTGGATCAAACGGTTTGCGTCTTGATCAAGGATTGTGAACGTGCTGACTAAGGCAAGGCTTGAAATTTAATATCAATAACAGTGAGTTATGCCTCTTTTGGTCTTCGTGTATCCAATTGGATATGTCCGCAAATGGGGTGCCATCGTTGCTTTTTTCGAAGGGATCGCCTTGGGGAGAAGCGGCAGCATGATTCTTACTTGTTGCAATGCGGACACAAGTTAACAAATAGTAAATTTATATAAGTAACTGATTTTTATAATAAAATAGTAGCATTTCCCTCTTAAGTTGTATTTCTGTGTGGGTTTTTTTGCTGTCTGCTCCTCTTCTTTGCTGAACTTTTTTCCCAGACCCGTGATAGCGTGACGCAACGGGAGCTAAACATCAGGCCCTTTTGAAGTTTTTAGTGTTGAGGACAAGTCCGAATGGGCGTCCTCCGAGTGGTGAAAAGGGGCGAGCCAGATGTGCTTTTCCAAGTCGTTTGAAACCAATGTGCAATCGCAACAGGCGGACGAAGCCCATCCAGTGGGCCGAACACCTTCGCTACGTGGGCGAAAGAAGTCCAAGCGGTCGAACATCTTCTATGTATTTTTGGCGTTCTTCCTTGCCTTGGCAACACCAGCATTCGCTTTGCCGGACTGGGCGCTTGGCATTGAAGACCCAGGCCAAGACGGTTTGCCTGCTGGCAGCACATTGGTCTACGAAGTTGAAATCAGGAACGACGCCTTTGGTTCGGCGAACGATGCGGGTCCGACGACGATCACGTTTACGATTGCCCCCGGGACGACCTTTGTTGACGGCGGTGGGCTGCTTAACTGTACGCCACTTGGGGTCCCAGACGCAGCGGTAACCTGTGATGTGCCTCCGATTGCTGCGGGCAGTACGCAGATGTTCATGCCCGAAGTGCTGACGACTGTCGCGGGATCCCCGACGATCAGTGCAGAGATCCCCACAGCTGGTGATTCAAACGCAGGCAACAACACCGCATCGCAACAGACAACGGTTGTTGGCGGCGCTGACATAGAATTGTCGGTTTCCGGCCCTGTGACAGCAGCTTCCGGATCGATTGTTGACTATACTTTCACAGCAACAAATCTGGGTCCGAATGCATCTCAAGGCTTTGATTTTACGTTCCCAATTCCTGCGGGCCTCGACAACATTACGCCGCCTGCGGGCTGTAGTATTATGGGTTCAGACTATGTCTGCGCCATTCCTGGCGTCATCGCCGTAAACGGGAATGTCGACATCGTCTTTAGCGGCCAGATTTCTGCCGGCGACGGGTCGACAGTATCCCCGTCCGGTTCGGTCGGCAATGGCTCGCCTGCTGACCCGATTGCGGACAATAATGTCGTCACGATCGATACGACGGTCACTGCCGGTTCGGACGTTTCGATTGAAAAAACCATCTCTGAAGATGAGTTGTTGGTCGGCGAGACGGCGACTTTCACTTTATCGTCGATGTACACCGGAGATGATCCGCAGTCGCTCACGCTAACAGACACGATCCCATCGAACTATACGGTTACCAACATTGATACGGCTGGTACCGGTTGGGATTGTTCGGCATCTGCTGGAAATGCAATCAATTGTACGCAGTCTGGTGGGACTGGCCCCGGGGCAAACGTTGCCTTGGGAGACATCGTCATCGAGGTCTTGGTGGTTTCCTCTACGGGCGGCGGCACTGTTGCGAACACGGCTGAGATTGAAGCCGGAGCGCCAATCGATCCTAATCCTGCGAACAACATAGACGATGATGGCGGTGCGGCGATCGAAGATCCGGTGGTAGATCATCAGGCCAACAAGACAGGCCCATCATCTGGTTTGGTCGCGATTGGTACGGAATACGACTTTGGCATCAGCAGTACGAACATCGGTAACGCTGCGTTCTTCGGCACCTTGCAGATGGTGGATACAATCCCGGCCGGGGCGGACTACACGGGCGTCAATGAGAATGGTTGGTCCTGTTCTCCTGCGCCCACGGTTAGTGGCCTCGTGGATATCACATGTACCATCGTCTACACCGAGGCCGATCCGCTAGAGCCTGGTGAAACCACGCCGATTGTGACCACTGGCGTGACGCCGACAACAACTGGTCCGCTCACAAATTCGCTTACCGTCAGTGCACCGATTGCCAACATTGAAGACGTTGCCAACCCCAATGACACGATTACTTTCGACGTCTCGTCGGGGGATGCGGCGGATTCTCCGGATGTTGAGGTGATCAAGACGGCTGATCTGACCGAAGTGGCGTCTGGTGACGTGATCACCTACACCGTTGAGGTGCTCAACAACGGGCCCGTGACGCCGTCCGGGTCTTCAGTCGACGCTGAAGGTGTTTTTGTCACTGATATTCTCGGCAGTCTGATCAACAATGTTGTTGGCCCAGGGGGCGGTGTAGAATCCGTTACGTTCAACCCGCAAAGCTCCACAGGTATGACCTGCGGAACAACCCCGATAAACGGTCGACGGGTTGACTTGCGATGCGACATTGCGGTGCTGCCGGAATGTACGGCTGGCGTCGATTGTCCCACCATCACCATTGCTGTCCGCCCTGGCGGCAACCCGACCACGCGCTTCAATACTGCGCGGATCGACAGCACGATTACAGCGGACTCCAATCCTGACAACAATAGCAGCAGCGTACCGTACACCAGTACGCGCCAAACCGAGCTGACAACGGCCAAAACTGCAACGCCTGACCCTGCCGTGGTTGGCCAGACCCTTGTCTATGTGATTAC
>CAYTPS010000438.1:0-4064 GCA_964439245.1 uncultured Pirellulaceae bacterium
TGCATCGGCACCACCGTTAACCTTCGGATCATTGATATCGTTTGGATGTGATCCGAGAACCAATTCAAGTCGATCAGCAACGCCGTCAAGATCCGAGTCGACTTCATAGTTAATCGGCCAACCAGTCGGAACTTGCCACATTGCCGCGAAGACCAAACCGGAAATCAAAGCACCAATCAAAATGTATGGTCGACGACGACCCCAACGAGAACGCGTGTTATCAGAGATATACCCCATCAATGGGTCTGAAACCGCGTCGAAGATTCGCGGAATGAATCCGATGATGCCAACAAGAATCGGTGACAGTCCCAAACCCAAGTTCAAAACAATCATCATCGCGGGAAGAGCTGCCGCCTGAAGGTTATTGGCGAGCATTCCCACCGCGTACGCGGCTTTCTGTTTGAGCGGAATGCGATCGGTCGCACTTACTGAACTATCGGTGGCGCTCTCATAAACGCTACCCGACTGATATGGATTTTGTTCGTCGCTCATTAAAACTGCCTTGTGTCTTTGTGCCGTTCAGTGGCGAACGACGGCTGGATCGCTGTGGTCTGATGCGATCCAAGCGTCAAAACGGCATCTCGGATAATGGTGATGGACTAGCAATACGATCGTTTCTGAAACCGGTTTCTGCAAGTGAATTTACGGCCTGACAGACCAATAAGAGCCCAATATTCTGTTTTTGGGTTTAGGCCTCACAGGCGGGGCGGTTTGGCTAATTGATCTGCACCGAATCAAACTTCCCATAAGTTCAATATGCCCGAAGGTCACACCGTTCACCGGATTGCCCGCGACCATACGAAATGGTTCGCGGGCCAGAAAATTATTTTGGCATCTCCACAAGGACGTTTCGAGGACCCTGCCAAAAAGCTGTGCGGACGCCATTTGATTCGTGCCGAGGCGTTTGGCAAACACTTGATCTACTTGTGGGGCACGAAAACGAAGGCTCCGGCCAAGTCTGCCAAGCCCTCTGCGATCATGCATGTGCACTTGGGCCTGTACGGAAAGTTTCGTTTGCACAAGAATCCGCCGCCCGATCCTCGCGGTGCTGTACGCGTTCGCATGATCGGCTACGAAAGAGCATTCGACCTTAACGGGCCCAACACGTGTAAATTGCTCGCCAAAGATGAATTTCAAACGTTGCAAAATCGAATCGGAGCTGATCCGCTTCGCACCGATGCTGACCCTGAAAAAGCTTGGTCCAGAATCTCTAAATCACGCAAAGCAATCGGCGGCTTGCTGTTAGACCAATCGGTGATTGCGGGGATCGGAAACATTTATCGAGCAGAGATACTATTTATCCTTGGGATCCATCCGGAAACCAAAGGCAACGAATTGACTCGCGATCAGTTCGATGAGATTTGGAAGTTGAGCGTCAAACTCTTGGAGATCGGATTGAAGTACAATCGGATCATCACGGTCGATCGAGCCGATGTTGACAAGCCGCTCAGTCGACTTGGCCGCGGCGAGCGACTGCTGGTTTACAAAAAGTCACGCTGTTCCCGTTGCGGAAATCGAGTGAAGTGGTGGGAGGTCGCCGCCAGAAAAATGTACGCCTGCGAATCATGTCAGCGCTAGAATATCGCCCTTGGCTGGGACTTCGAGCCACAATCATTTCGCAAAACGTAGTGACGGCATCTTGCCGTCGCAGTCTTGGGTGCGGCAGTCCAAAACAGGTCAATCGACTACCAGCCCGAAGAGGCTGTGAATTTATTAGCCGATCGGCGCTAGCCGCGGTTGCAATGTGTTTTCGAGGTTCAAAATCCGGGGCTAGCGCCCAAACGGCTAACCATGTTCATCTCGCAAACGAAAAATTCACAACCTCGAAGCGCCAGCGAGTGGTTTTGCCGAATTTCCGTATTGGGCGGAAGCCACTACGATCAAAACAATTGCGGCTAAAAGCGCTAGAAGCCACAACCACGAATCATGCAAACGAAATCAGTTCACAATCCGCTTTACCGCATCGGCTGTCCGGTTTGGAACTGTGACGCGTGGAAGGGATCCATCTACTCGGCGTCGGCTCCCAAGAATCAATGGCTCGGCTCTTACACCCAAGTCTTCAACACGGTCGAAGGTAACAGTACGTTCTACGGCATTCCCAGCCCGAACATTTTTCAGCGATGGGCTGATCAAGCCAGTGATGGATTTGAGTTTGCTCTGAAATTTCCACGCGTCATCTCGCACGAGAAAGAGCTTCAACACGCCGAAGTTGAAACCGAACTATTTCTAAACGGTTTGAAAATTCTCAATGATGCTGGGCGATTAGGCACAAGCTTTCTGCAACTTGGCCCGCGTTTCGACGGGCGGAATTTGGGACCGTTGCAACGATACCTCGAGAGTCTCCCTCGAGAATTTCCTTGGGCGGTCGAAGTCAGACATCTTTCGTGGTTTGAACCTCCGTTTGAAAACGAGCTCAACCAACTGTTGGAATATCTTGAAATTGACCGAGTCATCTTTGATTCGCGGCCGCTGTTCTCGGCGCCGCCAACGGATGAATTCGAAATCAAATCGCAGGGTCGAAAGCCTCGCTCTCCGATTCGTGATTTTGTAACGGGTTCGCGTCCAATGCTGAGACTCGTTGGCAGAAACGATGTATCGCTGGCCGAGCCATGGATCGATGAGTGGACTCCAAAAGTCGCCACATGGATTCGCGATGGGCTTGAGCCATATGTCTTTTTGCACGCTCCGAATGATGCGTTTGCGCCTCAGTTGGCGATGCATTTTCACAACGCGTTGAGTGAATTGGTTCCTCAAATCAACGCAATCGATTCATGGCCCAATACCCCTCAAGTCCAACAACAGCTTTTTTAGCCAGCATGGCCTAAGGGTCACCGCGGCCGGGACAGACCGAACAATCGGATGCCCAAAAACTCGAAAAAACACGCCTGAATTCAGTCATCGCTCTCCATGAGTGCCAAAAGTGCTACTCTTGGGCTGAACCTGCTGGAACGGATTGATAGCAGAATTTTAATAGTGCATGGACCAACTGTGTCCAAGCCCTCGCGAAGATAAAAATACAAAACGAGTTTGTGTTTTTAGGAGATCCGTTCATGGCGAAGTATTACATTCAATCCAACAACGTTTCATTTGTCGTTTGTGCTAACGATGCAGAAGGTGCCGCTCTTTGGGCAATGCATCGCGTCATCGACGAAAAGATCTGTGACTACGAAGAGCAAAAATTGCTGGACATGTGGTTTGAAGAAGACGTTGAAGAAGAGCCGATTGATGATGTGCCACAAGCCGTCCCTTTTGAAGCCATGTTAGAAGGTCTTGCCGAGTTCGGCGAAGAGATCAAAATCAGCGAAATTGGTATCGGCCGCGATGAAGCTGGATTGCTCGAAACGGAAGAAATTTTCGGACAGTGGCGACAGCTGATGGTGGCCGTCGATCGACTCTTCGACCAGATGGGCTAACGTCATGCCCACGCCGCATGGCCCATGGACGATCAAGAGCACGGATGAGGTCTATCGCGATCCGTTTGTTCAGCTGACTGTTGACCAAGTCATTCGACCTGACGGCGAAGATGGTCAGCATGTTGTCGTCCACATCAAACCCGGCGTTTGCGTCATCGCCGTGGATGCCAACCGCGATGTTCATTTGACGAAAGAGTTTCACTACGCTGTCGGGCGCGATTCAATCGAATGTGTCAGTGGCGGAGTCGAACCTCGCGAAAACGCCGACCTGACAGCAAAGCGTGAACTTCAGGAAGAACTGGGACTTGCTGCTGAGTCTTGGCAGTTCCTCACAACCATCGACCCATTCACAACGATCATGACTTCGCCAACGCGGCTCTACTTGGCGACCGCCCTCTCAGAAGTCGACGACAACCCGCAAGGCACGGAGTTAATCGAGCATGTTGTCCTGCCTCTCTCGAAGGCCGCTGAAATGGTGGCTCGCGGACACATAACTCACGCTCCAAGTTGTGTTGCGATCTTGCTCGCCAACGGACTGTTAAAATAGTTTGCCGCTTTGTTCTAAGCGTCCACAATCTTCTCCAGCAAACGTTCCGCCAGATAGCAAACGGGACACTCTGGCGCGAACTTTCTAAATTGCCCTATTTTTGA
>CAYTPS010000439.1:0-2985 GCA_964439245.1 uncultured Pirellulaceae bacterium
TCCCAAGATCTTTCACAGGTGAAAGGTATTGTCGGGTTGCAAGTTGACTCTCAGTCTTCAGCCGTTTTTCAGAATTTTACCGTAAACATGCAGGCGGCGGGTCCAGACTCAGTTGGGATCAGATGTGGCGCGTCACCCGACAGTCGAAATACCGAGTCAGTCATGGTAAGAGACTTCGATGTGAGAGCTGCGCGACCAGTGATGATTGGTAGCGGTGATAATATCACGTTCTCAAATTTCGATATTACCTGTCTGGGCAGCGTGACTGTTGGAAACATCAAAGCCGTTTTTCAAAACGAAGGTTCATACGTGCCGGCCAATCTTGTCATTGGCCCTGGATCAGGGCAGAAGGGTGATCACGCGATATGTTTCGTCGGTCGGCGCGAACGGACTCGTGGAACAGGAGACTCGATGACCGTTCAGAACTTTCGTTGGGAGCAAGGATCGTCACGGGGGCCAGCGTGGCTGATCGACATCTTCAGGTTTGCGATAGAGCAACCTGAACAGCGTCTTCACGCCATCGAAAGTCTGGTCATGATCAACTGCCGCAATTCGCCAAAAGGCAGCCAGAACCCACACTACGTTTCACGAAAGATTCCCGCTGCAGGCGTTTTGAAGGCCGAATTCATAGGTGGATATTTGCCCGGGAAATACCTTAAAGACTAATCAAGTTTGCCAAAAATCATGACGTTATCGCAAACTTTAAACTGGAAAACCAAACTGCCTGATTCATGCCCAGTCTCAGTTTGCAAGGATTTGGCTACTGTTAGTTACCTGCTTCATAAGACCCAGTCACCCACGAGCACATTTTCGTAGTCGATTTCGTCGAAAAAGGTATTGTTCGTTCCACCGTTTTCAGCAACAGCGGTTACTCGTTGAAAGCCGCTCCAATAGTTGAAGTAGTCGGAACCGAATATCCATCCCGCTTGTTGACTTCCGCCCAGCGTGTCGTCTTCGTCCGAATCAAACACGATCACGGTATCTTCTCCACCGATGCCAGCGATCGCATCGAACTTGTCAAAGCCCAATCCTTGATTGAAAAAGCCGTCGCCCAGCATGAAGCTCATCGTTGGTGTGCTGACGAAACGATCATCGCCGCTGGAACCATGAGCGATTGCTCGATCATTTCCTTCCGAGGCATAGGCGGTCGCCCGGGAAAAGCCAGTTGCCACGTTGAAATACGATTGTCGATCGTACAAGTAAGCTTCGGTTGGCGATGAAATGAAAGTGTCATCACCGTCAGAGTCAATGAAAGCAGCAGTGTCTTCACCGGATGTGGAGATCGCTTTGACATACGAAAACCCAGTTGCGCGATTGACGTGATTGTCGTTCTGCAGCAACGCATAGTCGGGCGTGGAATAAAAGACATCGTTGATTTCATCAGGTGAATCAATCAATCTCGCAATGTCGCTTCCTCCGTTGGACGAAGTTGCATAGACCTGCGAAAAGCCATCGGCAACATTAAAAAATCCGACGCCTCGCAGGTAGCTCAGCTCGGGGTTGCCGATAAACGAATCGTCTCCGTTGGAGTCCGCCAGGTAGGCAACGTCGTCGTCACTTCCAGCAACTCCCGTCACACGATTGAATCCGGACGCCCGATACTTGACGCCTTTGTCGCCAATCAGAGCGGTTCCTGTCGGAAGTCCGACAAGGCTTTCCACGTTTTCGCTGCCCACGATCGTTGCGACATCGCGGAACCCTTCGGTCATCACGTCGCCATCATCGGCTACATCGGCATTGACGGTTGAAAACCCAGTAAGGTCGATTGAGTAGCGAGGGTCACTTGAAATGAGCGGGTAATTTATCGAGCCAAAAAAGTTTCGAATCGTGGCATATCCGTCGGTCGCATAGAAGGAATCCACGAGAGCTGATCCTTCAAGCTCTGCAGCATCGTTTCCGCCGCCACCATCCACGTCAATCGTTCGAAAACCGTTGATCGTGTACTCGAAGCCGTCACCCGTGAACGTCGTACTCCCGCTCGCTCTTGTTCCAATTCTCCCGGTCAGTTGCTCGTCGCCGTCAGTGCCAGTGAGTATCGCAATGTCCTCAAAACCTTCTTTCGAATTGTTGCCGGCAGATACGATGACCTTTTCGAAATCAACCGAAGTAAGCTGAGGTTCTGAAGACGGAAAAAATGTGTCCCAGTAAAACTCGGTCGAGTTCGAATCCCCTACAAACCGGTCTTCACTTTCCGATCCACCAATCTGAAGCTCGTCGGTTCCCCCATTTCCATCAATATGAATTTTTCCGATTCCTTCGAAATCAAAATTAACGCCCGCGATTTCCCCTTCGGCAAAGAAATCGGAGGATGCGAACCTTGTCACCTTGACGAAGTCGTCGCCGAAAGAACCAATGAGCTGAACGTCAAATACCGTTCTTGTCTCTATCTCGGCAAAGCCAACCGCGTCGACCTCAACACCGTCGAGATCGAACGATACGACGCCATCGCTACTGAAGTCTGCTTCGAACTGTGTTGCAGCGATGAAAAAGGACTCTCCCGTCAAAAACAACGAGTCTTCGCCAGCTAGTCCATCGATCACCAATTTTTCACTGGTCGTATCAACGACAACGGGTTCGTTGTTGTTCACATAGACTAATGCTTCCGTGAAGTCCTCGTTTCCGTAGACTTGTATGGAGTCATCTCCCTCAGTACCGAAAACCGTCGCGAGAAGATTGCGGTTCTCCAGCGTTGCGTAAGACTTGAAAAGGGATCTAGAGCGGGTGCCCCTTGTTCGGCGGCGAAAAGAATACTTCATGATGGGATCCTCAGAGATAGCTTCCGAAACTCATCATATAGAAAGATGCAGATGTCTGACGATTCGGAACGTAAAATCCTCTGAACAAACGAGGATTTTCCACGCTCCGTGACATCGAGACTGGCTCTAAGTGGAACCTGGAGGGCACGTGGCTGGCTCACGTGCAGGTTTCCGGTATGGAAAACGACTCTTTAGACGGTTCAGCGGAGATTCAAACAAGTGCCAGGAG
>CAYTPS010000439.1:2995-4061 GCA_964439245.1 uncultured Pirellulaceae bacterium
CGCGTACAGAGGTAATGTGATCAGGAAGTTAGCCGGTACGTCGGCACCGAACCAATTCAAAATATGCTCGACTGCCGGCTCAGCGAAATTGTGGATCACGTAAATTCCGTAACTAATCTTCCCGATATAGATAATGGGCTTGAACTCAAGCAGCTTGCCAATCAAGCCTTTGAAACCTGACCCGGCCGACAGAATCATCCATCCAAACGCCAAAAGCATGGCGGCTCGCTCCAATTGTCTTGCAAAGGGGTATTCCATAACCCCATGACGGAACACAAAAAGCAAAAAATACAGAGGCATGCAAAGAAACAGCGAGTACCGAAACGGTTTCGAATAGGCTTCATTCATGGACGCGATCAGAGCTCCCAAGCCAAGCGCGTCCAGGTTCGATGTTGGCAAAGTGCCAATCAGTTTCAGTTCGGGAAAGAATAATGGAAATCCAAAACGCGATAAGACGCCTACTGCAATCGTCGCCAGAATGGTGCGAGTCATGTGTTTGTCGGGTACAAGCAAAATCAACGCAGGCCAGAACAAATAGAATTGTTCTTCGACCGCAAGCGACCAAAAGTGAGATACGTGTCCGCTCCACGTTCCATTCGAGAAGAATAGGAAGTTGGAGAAGTACAGAACGTGCCACCAGATCGTTTCGCGAATCTGCGAGAAGTTCCACAGAAACAGCACCAGAAGAGTCGCGTAGTAAAGCGGAAAGATTCTCAGGAACCTACGCGCGTAAAACGATTTAAGTGCATGCACGTTGTCGTTGTACTTGCGGCACCTGAGAAGTATCGCCGTGATCAGAAACCCACTCAGCACAAAAAAGAGTTGGACCCCTGCAGGCCCCCAAGGCAATCCAAGGTGGTACTGTGATGGTATCCAATGAGACAAAGCCACCGAGCCCACCGCGAAAGCGCGCAAGCCATCAAGCTGAGGCATATATCCTTTGTGGGTGGTCGCAGCCTTCGCAACTCCATCCGAGTTAAGCAAGGTGGGCTCAGTCATTTCGGCCTGCGGAAATACTGAGGCAATTTCGAAAGTGGCTTGGTAAATCGCAATCCAAATGGCGGCT
>CAYTPS010000440.1:0-4058 GCA_964439245.1 uncultured Pirellulaceae bacterium
GGTCTCACATGGCACCCATGCCAAACAATTCTTTTCAGGGAACATCACCAAGTCATGGCCCTTCTTCGGGGCGACAGCCCGACGTTGCCACTGCGGTCAATGAAACTGTTTCTGAATCTCGGCTGAAGACGCACGCGCAGCAAGAACAAAAACGAAAACAAACAGGCGCAGAGACTGCCGCAGCTCAAAGCTTAATGTCCGACACCATGGGTTCAGCGCTACCAGATTCGGTAACCTCACACATGGCCGCCTTGAAGAGCAAGGCGAAAGCGGTTCTCACTCCTGCGAAGTCACCAGACCAACTGGTAAACGAGCCGACTGCTTCGAGCCGCCCTAAACTAAGTTCCGAAGATGTCATCTCTGCTTTCAAAGCCGCTCAAACGAAGCAATCAGAAAAGCCGAGTACAGCTCAGGCTTCTGCGTCGACGCCCACCCCAACGAAACCAACGTCTCCGACTGCAATTCCCAAACCAGAGACGACGCCATCTGAATCCATCGATTCTGTACAGCAGCAACTGCGGGAGCTTAGCGCCTCGGAAGAAAATAAGCAACAAAAGCAGTTGCGGGCACTCGATCCGACTATCGCTCAACCAGATATCGTCTTGGTCGAACGCAAGAAAAAAATGGCGCCTGAAGTGCCTGATTCTGTTGCTGCCGGTCGAAGCACTGCCAAATCGTTGATTGAATCCAGCGCACGGCGTGTCCAAGGGCAAGATCCATCAGATACTACTTCGGCTATCAGCCCGCTGCAGCAAAATGTTCAGAGCACACCCGTCGATCCTTCTATTCTCCAACGAGTAAAAGCTGAACTCGAAGATCCCGCTAAACAGACCGCAGAGGGTGACTCCGTAATGCGGACTCCGTCAATCTCTGACTACGCACGTTCACTTGAAGATGCTCCGGCCCAACGAACTACTGGTGAACTCCAAGACCCGTCGGACTCCACCCTACCAATGGAACGTCGGCAATCCAACGTGCGCCCGGTCGACATCGCTAAATCGCTTGCTGAACACGATAGCGTCCGCGGCATTGTCGACGATATTCGACCTAGCGAGTCGAATCCTGGTTCGACGCAGACCGCCAATCAGAGAGTAACCGAAGGGACATCGCCAAGCAAAATCTTAGACAATTCACTTGTCGGATTGATGCGAGAGGCTCGAAACTCTGATCCAGAAGTCATTCGACGAAAATCAAGCACTGACGTCAGCCCTGAAGATTTGAGGCCCACTACTCAAGTGCAAAGCGCAAACGTCGCAACAACCAATCCTGGCTCTGGAGATAATTCAGAGCCTGGTACGATTCCACAACAAATCAAACAGCTGAGCGATTCGATCTCGTCATTTGCGCGCCCGACGGGCGATAGCTCAGGACCAAGCTAAAGGTAAGGCTCTTCGAGAGTGAAAACCGCCAACACCTGACGCGATCTGAAAAATCGATAACGCATGTGATCTCAGTCCAGCTCAATAGCACCTTCTGCGATCATCTTGTTACCTTTGGCCACGATCTGTTTCACGATCTTCTTCTGTTTGTCAGGCAGTTGATTCAGATCTCCCAAGCCCCTAATCACATCCATAGCTTTCCTCGGAGAGTGTTTTTCGATTAGGAGAACCTTCGCGAGATTGATGGCGACCGACGTGTTTTTTACCGAATGCGTTTGCAGATACTGGCGACTATACAGAATGACAGAATCCCAATTTGATTTCCGCTGAAACGCCGAAATCAGATTCAATAACTCCGCTTGCTCCATGGATGCAGTTTCATCAATTTTCTGGATCTGCCGAAATGTTTTGACGGCAGCCTCAGGATTACCAGCGCTCATGTGAGCCGTCATCGAACGCCGGTAAAGTATGAGATTTTCTTTGCGTTGCTCAGCTCGTTGACGCCTCTGCTCCCTCAGTGCCTCCTTTTCTGAACGGGTCAACTTCTTTTTGACCGGCGTATAGCCGGCCAGTTCCCGAAACATTGATATCAAATCGCGCTGCTCGCCATCTACCCAAGAACCCAACAGTAGAACAACTCCAGTGGCGATTCCCAGTAAAGCGCCAGCAATGTTAACCACAGACAAAAGAATTGGCATGCCAAGCATGGAGGGTACTACAAAGCTCCAGATAATAAAAATCAACGAGAACATTAAGACTGGAACATCAAAGGCAATTGCCTTCATCAAGAAGAAAGCAAATAGGGCGCGAAAGATCAGAACTACTTTGATGTTGTCTTGCGGTGCCCAGACAACCGCGACCATCATCAATCCATAAATTGAACCCTCAGCACCTAACCAGCACATACCTTCGTAGTAATCCACAAACGGCAAAAATACGACTTGCCCTATCGCCGCTGACGCCACACCAACCACCAAATAGATCGCCGTAAACCACCAAGGACCGATTTTGCCTTCGACAATAAATCCAAAGATCCCCAAGAACACCATATTGATGACTAAGTGTATTACCCCGGCATGCATGAAGTTCGACGTCAACCACTGCAGAGGATGTAGGCCGTCAGCAAAAACCAATTGGCACTCGAGAAATGCTTCATAGGCTGGAACGCCCTCGAGATTGAAGCACTGCATGATCAGCACCACAACATTGATCACCACCATGGCTCCCGTTGCCCAAGGCCAGTGATAAATTGGCGCGTCAGTGCCGTATGGAATAAACATCTATAGCCCGTCGAAGAGATTCAAAACTGGCGACCGCCAAATCAGTTTAGCAAGCGCTCGTACCGATCACAAATTCTTTTGCACATGTTCAAACAATGCCAACCTGTTATAGATCGCAGGCGAAATTCTAGAACTCGAGCGACCAAACGCATTGCTGTACCGCTACCGTCCTGAGGACCACCTTCGCCAATACCGCCGCAAAAGATGCACCCTCCAGCTGCGACGCTAGTATTGAAATGTGTCAACGAACGCTGACTTCCCAGAAAAAGCGTTCCTAACTCCCCGTTTTTTTGCTTTCGAACTGACTGCATTACCACTCAACTTATCTAAAGCTTTATCACCCCAATCGTCATCGTCTGCGTTGCGGCCTACATGGATTTCTCCAACATAGATTTCTGTTTGCTGGCTTATCAGCAAATCGACCCGACTACTTGGGCGGCGGCGGCATCGGTACTGATGCTCTCGATCTTCTTCAAGTTCAATCGCTTCTGGAGCGTCCGAAACTTCGACTTACTGCTGGTCATTTCTATGGCCCCGTTTCTTCTGATGGTCAACCACGGAATGAATCTGGCCAACCAGCACCAAAGTGCCCCAGATCCAACAGCGGTCGTTCAGTCGGTAGACTCGCCCGAAGAACCTACGGTAACACGATCAACATCAGAGCCCGACGCTTCTGCTGAAAAATTGGAAGACGAACAGGCCTCATTACCCGGTCGCACACTACAACGAAATGGTTACATCGGACTATTCGTCATTGGGACACTTTACCTGATCAGGATGCTGATCGATCCTTTATTGGTCCGACGACCACTTCTCAACCCAAACCTTTCCTTGGGAGGCCTGCTCTTTTTAGCGGGGTGCCTTATCGCATTGTTGTTGGCGAACATCTTTAGTGCTAAACCAACTACTGATGAACTAAACATGGTCAAATCGACTATTCGAATGGCCAAACGGCAAGCCGCCGACGAAACCGAATCCCTCTCCCTTCGCAAAAGAGGACCGGGCTACCAAATGCTGTTTTTGGTGGCGGTCATTTCGGTTTTCTCTGACAATGATCAAGTCGATGATATCGTGATTGATCAAGAGACTAATTTTGAACGCTACATTTTGGTTCTTAAAATTCTGGCGATCGTCAGCCAGTCGCTGATTGTGCTGGGACTAATCCTGTTTTCGGTTTACAACTTTAACAGTTTCTACATCGGCGTTGGAATTGCATCGGTATACTTGTTGCTGCCCTATACCGCGATATACACCGGTCATGTGGAACACGCATTGCCCGCTGCGCTGATGCTGTGGGCGTTGGTTTGTTTTCGCAAACCAGCGGTCACCGGATTGCTTCTAGGTTTGGCGACTGGTGCGTCATACTATCCACTGTTTCTGTTGCCGTTGTGGTTAAGCT
>CAYTPS010000441.1:0-4058 GCA_964439245.1 uncultured Pirellulaceae bacterium
ACTTATGCCAATAGATTGAAAGGGGCGAGACCGCTCGCCTAGATAAAGTTAGTTATCCAGTTGATTCGTGTGGTGGGAATAGTGGTGAGTGGGCAGTTCTTTTTGCCGACGTCTTCTTTAATCGACCTTTGACAACATGATCGATTAACTTTTTGATGCCATGGTAGATAGATCAAGCCAATTTGGATAAGTCGTAAAGCCTAATCGTTACGATCAGTAACACGGCATGGATTAAGTGCGGACTAAACGCCACAAACAGCAATCCGTGTGCTTTCGTGATTCGTCTTCGATAACGCCTGCTTACAAGTAGCAGTTTCTGAATTTACTTTTTGGTAAGCATCGCTTATCCCACAAAATATTTATGAAGCCGAAAACATTGGGAAGGTTTCGCAAAACTAGAATAAACTGGAGCGCGGTCTAAGCAGCTTGAGAAAGCTTCTACGCCGGTACGATGCGGCTTACTCTTGCCAGTGACGAAAGCCACCGTTAACGGGGATGATCTGACCGGAGATAAAGTCAGCCTGTTCGCCGCACAAGAACAACGCCGCTCCTGCAACATCGTCAGGCCTCCCCCAACGATTCATCAGCGATTCAGACTTGGCTCGGTTGTCCCAGTAAGGTGTCGTTGACGTACCCCATTTTGTCTGAATCCAACCTGGTGCAATACAGTTGACACGCACGAAAGGTGCGAGCGAATGGGCCAAACTTTTCGTCATCGCCATGATGGCTCCCTTGGTTGTGGAGAACAGCTCTCCACTTTCACCAGCCATCCCCTGCCACGCCTGGTCCCAACCTATCGTTATGATCGATGGTTTGATCTTCGCTCGGTTGGCCGATTCTTTGTCCTCGAAACGACTTTGTTCGATAAGGCGCCTGCCCGCATTTCGTGAGAGAAACAGTGTCGAAGCAACGTCGGTCTTCCAGAGGTACTCGAGCTTTGCCTCCAGCGGTTCTTCTTTCCATGCACCAGTCAACACATCACCACCAGCGTTGTTGATCCATCCAGTTACGCGTCCTTCAAATCCGAATGCTGTTTCTACGAATCCATCCAGCGATGAAAGATCGCCAAAATCGGCAAATGCCAAATAGGCCCGTTGCCCCAGTTGCTCAATTTCAGCGACTGTTTCTTCGATGGCAGGCGATTGTTTCCGGCCGTGGAGCACGACGTTCGCACCTGCCGCCGCCAAGGTCACGGCAATCGAGCGTCCGATACCGGTGGACGAGCCGGTAACGACAAAGAGATTGCCTTCAAGCGGTCGAGAAATATCAGCCGATGAATTGGAAGAAGACATGTGGTGTTGTATCCAAGAGCGTACGTGGCAACTTCAGGGTTAGTTTTGAAGCGGCAGACGATAGCAGGCCGCTTCGAGGTCGCTGCGTACCAGCAGCAAATCATTGTGCAAGCAAAGTGTATTCCAGCACAGTCCTTTGATGGATTCGAAAGAGTACAATTCTTCAAACTTTTCAGGGTTCGTCTGCAGTAAATGTAGCGTTCCAAATTCGGACTGAACTAATAGCTTATCTCCAACTAACAGCAACTGGCCGTTGCCGAATCGTTTCCGACGCTTCCACTTTCGCTTCAGTCCTTCAATTTGAACGCATTCCATATACCCATCGGACAGCGCGTATAAATGGTCGCGGTACGCAACGGGGTTAGTCATTTTGGTTTTCAGAACGCGCGGGTCTTTTTTGATCGATGTGGCGCTCCATTTCTGTGTCGCGTTGTCGACGGCAAGCCGCACGACTTCGCCACCCATCGAGTATCCTTTTGAAAACAACAAAAGATCGCTGGCCAACCAGGTGATCTGCGAGCAGTTCGCGGCTGAACCGCTGCCGCCGGGACGGCTGAATGCCCAAAGCTCCTCTCCAGTTTCGGCGTCATGTCCAACTGCATGGTCCTCAGCAACGAGTAAGATTTGGTCTTGGCCAAGTACCTTCTTAATCGACGGTGAACCATAAGCGACCATTCTCTGCCCCCCCCGCCAGATCAACTCCCCCGTAATCGCATCGAGCGCGATCATCGTAGAGGTTTTTTCAGGGGCGAAGTTGGGGTGGTCTTTGGAGAGGCCTCCGGCTGGAATGATAACCGTGTCTTTATAAATCAAAGGCGACGTACTTCTTCCCCAAGCCATCGTCGAATCCTCTTCGGTGTACTCGAGGCCAGCGCTGTTGGTGGAGGTTTTCTGACTAATTCCTACCAGTGCGGGAACATCAACGCTCCAGATCAGATTTCCGCTGGCTCCGTCGAGGCAATCGAGTACGCCCGTTCCCGACATCGCATAAACACGTCCTTGATGGATTGTTGGTGTCGCGCGTGGACCGGGCTTACCCATCGCCATTGTGTCCTCGTGTCGGCGCGATACCGAATAGCGCCATGCTTGCTCGCCGGTTTCCGCAACATAACACGTAACGCATTCCAGTGGTCCAAGTTGTTCCTGAGTGACGGCGAATCCGTTGACCGCCGCAAATCCCGACCAACCTTTGCCGATCGGTTGCCGCCAAAGAGGCTCCAACGGTGCTTTCCAGGAAGCAAGTGCCACACCAGAGACGGTTCCGTTGTTCTCCGCCCCAAGGAAACGCGGAAAGTCAAATGGCGTGGTCGTTTTGAGATCGATCTCCCCGGCAGCCGTCGTTGGCGAACCGCTCTCTTCAGATTCTACTTCTACGACTAATTCGGATTTGCCAAATCGAAAATCCCAGCGCACGATTTGAGCATCGCCGCCAAAAACGGGTTGCAACAAAGTGAAAAAGGCAAACGGACCCGCAAATAGGCCGATGCCGAGTAGCGTTTTCCATCCGCCTCGCAAGAACAGCAAAAGGTAGACGCCGCAAAAGAGCATCGTCAGAATTGGCACGAGCAGGTTCGCGATATTGGCAATTGCCGGATTAACGTTGTACGTTTCATTGAGCCAGTCTGAGAGTAGATTGAAGCCGACCAGAAACAAAATCGCAACTGTGACAACCAACCACAGGAGTATGTGTCGGCTCTTCTTTGCCTCGGATGTCGTGGGTGTGTTCATCGATTCCAGCTTCCCTTCCCGTTTTTTAAAGAGATCCAACTCAAACGTCCATTGGCTTCCACGGTAGGATCAATTGCGTTTGTTCCATTGGACTAGATCACGATAGGCGATCGCGTTTCCGCCAAAAATATCCAATGCACTTCCCACGGTGACATCAACATGACCGTTGCTCAATGACTGGATAAGCTCCAGATCCTCCATGCCTCCAACACCGCCTGCATAGGTGATTTGTTTTCCTTGCCAGCGGCCAAGTAGTTCGACAAGTTCGCCATCGATGCCACCACACTTCCCTTCCACGTCGGCAGCATGAACAAGGAACTGGTCACAGTACTTCGCCAGCCTATCAAGTGTCTCAGGTGTTACCGCTAGATTGGTCAGAGTCTGCCAACGGTTCATGGCAACCGTCCAGCCATCTTTATCGCGACGACAACTTAGATCAATTACAATCTGATTAACAGAAAGCTGTTCGGACAGCGCTCGCGCGCGATCCTCGAGAAACTTTCCTTGGTCATCGAAAAGCCAAGACGTCACAATGACATGGCTCGCGCCAGCATCAATCCACTCAATGGCGTTTTCTTGATTGATTCCTCCTCCGACCTGCAACCCGCCCGGCCACGCTGCCAACGCCTCCCGTGCGACCTCCGTGTTACCCGGCCCCAGCATGATGACATGGCCATCGGTCAAAATGTCTTGCGCAAACATAGACGCAAAATGGCTCGACGGCTGGTCAGAAACAAAATTCTCTTCGGCGCCATTATCCGAAAGGCTTCCTCCAACAATTTGTTTGACGCGTCCCTCGTGCAGATCAATGCAGGGACGAAACTGTGATTTTCGTGCGCTCACTAGATCACCGTCACTGGTATCGTATCAACATTTAGAATCGATCCGGCAACTTCATGGGGGCGGCGAACAATCGCCATGCCCAGCCAGACGTTTTCCGTGGGTGACCAAGCAACGGATGTTAGCATGCCCATGATCTTGTCCTCCACCGATAGCTCCGCCCCGACTGAAAGTTCGGCCTCCATACTAACTGAGACC
>CAYTPS010000442.1:0-4016 GCA_964439245.1 uncultured Pirellulaceae bacterium
GAGCTGAACCGCAGCTGCTGTAAGCAACCTCTGGTGCAGATGCAGTCATACCTAGGTTGCAAGACTGGCATCCTGCATCCGCTACGTATGGAGCAACTGTTACGTCAGCAGATCCGACGTAAGGGTCTGCTACACCCTGCATGTTGTAGACGCCTGGCTCAACATTGGCGAAAGAGAAATTTCCCTTTTCGTCAGTTTCAACGGTACTAACGACTTTTCCGTCTTGAGTCAGTGTGATTTTGGCATCGACTGCTTCATCTGTGGTTGCAACGAAGGCCTTGCCTTTCAAAGAACCGTCTTCTTGAAGAGTGATAGCTTCCTGGGCATTTGCCGCAGCGCAGGTTGCAAAACATGCAACAACTGCAATCAGTTTTGTGAGGGGATTGGTTTTCATAGGGGAGTCCTTGAACGGTTAAACCGCATTTCTAAATTGGAGGAGGCGGCGGCTGTACTGATGCAAGTAGGAAACATTTCCTCATCCAGCCCCAGCTCCGCCAACAACAAACAACGGCAGATGTTAGCTAACTCAAACCAGATGCTGGTCAGCCAACTCTTCCGAAACGATAATTTCCACTCCGCTCACCTAGAAAGGTAATTGAAGAGGGTGGTTAGCCTAGCTCAGAATCGCCGGCCACGTTTCGGGGCTGATAACGCTACAGCGTTTACCAAACCCGAATAATGCCTCAGCCAATTCAGAATTAAACTTTGGAAGTGTAGGATGCAAAACGTAAACGTGCGTGGAACATTCCACAGGTTTTGCAAAAACTTCCTTTTTTTGCTCCGGTGCGTAAAATATCGAGAGCAACTTCCTTTTCCTAAGCAACCATATAGTTTCAGCTATCGACCTCGTTCCAAATACTCCGTAAGCATTTCTTCCTTTTGCACTAGCCAATTAGCCTAATTCCATGAAACAACGCGGGTTTACACTAGTTGAGCTTCTGGTAGTGATTGCGATTATTGGCATCCTCGTAGGGATTTTACTGCCTGCGGTGCAAATGGTCCGCGAATCGGCTCGACGAACGCAATGTCTGAACAATCTCAAGCAACTTGGCCTGGCGGTGCAAAATTACGAAGGCGCTCATAATCAGATACCGCCCTCGCGTCCCGCAGACCGTTTCCTCACATGGCCCGTATTGTTGATGCCATTCCTAGAAGCCAACAATCTTTACCAGCAGTTTGACCTCCAAGCCCAATACTCGGCTCAAGATCCATCAGTTCTAACCGAAGGCATGCAGGTAATGATCTGCCCCAGTCGCCGAAGCGGAATTCCAATAAGCCTTAACGAAACCAACGATGCTCCATCAGGCGCAGTCGGCGACTATGCGGGTAATGCCGGAAGTCACGCCCATTTCAACGAAGGGGAATGGGCTTTATTTGAAAATGAAGTCGATGGTGTCTTCAACAGCGGATTTTTGAGAGATAATAAGGTGGTTAATTTTAGACTGACCGGACCAGCCAAAGGCCGCTACGGTTTCGAAGATGTTACTGACGGTCTCTCCAACACTCAGTTCATCGGAGAAAAGTTCGTGTTGCCGAATCGTTTGGGCGAGGCGGGTGGCAACGGCGACGGTTGCATCTACAACGGTGACGAACCATCCACGTTTATGAGATTGGCAGGCGGTTACCTTAGACTCGCGTCGGGCCCAGATGATGGGACAGTCGTTGGATACATTCCGGTCTTTGGCAGTGCTCATCCGGGAACGGTCGGTTTTGTTTTCGGAGACGGCAGCACTCACTCCCTGAATGTCGAAATTGACGGAGAAACCTTGGCCAACTTAAGTGCACGCAACGACGGTCAAGCGGTTTCGCTGCCTTAAAGGTGCATAGAGGACGACACTCAGTGCAGCCGTCGATTCATCAATAATTCCAGCCGCAGTTCCATTCAATTTTCTCTGGACAGCAATTGAGCCATCCTTCACTATTTTTTGTTGGTACACCTGAGGAGATTGGCCATCATGCTGCGCCACTGATGGAGCCCTTATCAGATTATGCTCCACAGATCGTCGCCCCTAGCGCAGTCGTCGAAATAGCTAAACCGGGCGACGTCGCCGTTTTCTATTCCGAACACTTCGAACGATTTCGTTCGGCAATTGATCAACTGAAAAGCAATTCGGTTGCAACCCTGTACATGATCGACGGTGTGCTCGAATGGCGCAACGCATGGGAGAATCAGCCCAACGAAATTGCTTGCCCTCACACCATGCGACCTGTACTTTGCCACAAAGTGGCATGCATCGGTGAGAACCAAGCACGAATGCTCACCAGCTGGGGCAATCAGAACAAAGTCGAAGTTGTCGGCGTGCCTAGATTTGATCGATACTCACAAGGCGGACAATTTCAAAAGCGGCGATGTAACGAACAATCGGAAGCCGGTAAATCAGTCCTGAACGTCCTAGTCGTCACAGCAAAAACGCCGGCATTTACAAACGATCAAATGGAGACCGTTAAACGATCTCTGTTGGATCTAAAAGCGTATGGTGACGACCCCGCAAACGCAGTGAACATTCTGTGGCGACTTACCGCCGGGTTGGATGACTACCTAAACGTTGAGAATTCTGCCTCGGACCTATCGGGCAACGAATTATTTCAACAATTACAGGCCGCCGATGCTGTGATCGCCACTCCTTCGACAAGCGTCATCGAAGCCATGCTCGCCGACCTTCCGACCGCGGTGCTAAATTATCACGTTTGTCCAACCTACCTTTCGCCTGCATGGCAGATCAATGGTAGCGAACAAATCGCTGATGTTGCCGTAGAGCTCCGTGAGCCCTCGGAGGCCAAAATGACTTTTCAGCGTTACACCTTAGCACAAACACTTTCACACCAGTCAGACGCTACCGAGGTTATGGCAACGCTGATCCGCAAAATGGCAAACCTCGCCCAAGAACAAATCACTGCGGGCCAACGTTTATGTTTCACACAACCAGTGCTTGATCGTGTCGCTCCCACTCATTCACCGCTAAATCATGTCCGCCTGTTCCCCGAAGATAAGACGTTCCAAAACTCCGACATCGTCGAGCTACAGGCATTGCTTTCCAACGCCCGCCGTCACATCGAGCATCAAGCGCAGCGCATTTCAGCCCTCGAGGCCGAATTAACCCAAGCACATAATATTTTCGATCAAATCAACACCCATCCTCTTGCCGGTCCCGTGATTCGACTGCGCGAACGGATCCTTAAAGTGCTCTCTGCCGGCTCACGCAATGAAGTATTGCTAGACGATCCCGAAACCGAAACCAAAACGGCACATGAATCCGGCTCTCCAACTGTCTAGCCTACACCTCGCGTTGATTCGCACACCGAAATGGCCACAGCTATAATTCACCAATGATTCAACAATCCGTCACAACCTTAAAACTCACTCAAGATGTCCGGACGACATCTCCGGTGGTTTTGTGTGCCGCGGACGAATCATACGCCATGCCTCTGGCCGTCACACTTCATTCGGCCGCATCAAATATTTCGGTCGGCGAACACTTGCACGTCGTGTTATTGGATGGTGGAATCTCCGAATCCAGCTGGGTAGGTCTTCGAGAGACGCTTTCGGATCTGCCGATCACGATCGACGTGATTCGCCCCGATTTAAAACTCGTGCAAGACCTTTCCATCTCACACCACATCAGCCACAGTGCCTACCTGCGTTTGTTGGCCGACCAACTACTGCCTTCGTGGATCGACAAGGTCATCTATCTCGATTCAGACTTGCTTGTGTTGGATGACCTGTGCAAGCTATGGCAAATGGATGTTGGAAATCACTATTGCCTCGCGGCCGTCGACATTTCCTGCCCGTTTGTCGATGCTTCTACGTTTGTCAAATCGTGCCAAGACCAGCAAGGTGGCGACAGCCTCGATGCGGCCTCACCATCTTCGGTTCCGTACGTTGGTACATTGACCCCCATTCGCAACTGGCGTGAACTTGGGATCGATGGAGCAGCCCACTACTTCAACAGCGGCGTGATGTTGTTGAACCTTAAGCGTTGGCGAGAAGAGAGTATTTCGTAACGGCTTTTCGAGTG
>CAYTPS010000443.1:0-4006 GCA_964439245.1 uncultured Pirellulaceae bacterium
TACAATCAAATCTAGGCAATCCACCTTCGCTTCGGTTGCGTCGGTGTCGTAAAACCTTCCGTTATACGCTCTCAGTTAACCAATGACTCGACGCCGTCAAAAACGCGACATCGCAAATGGCGGACTACCACCCGGCGCGGTTGCTGCGGACACATCACAACAGGTTCCGATTAACACGTACGGCAGCCCCAAGATGTTTTACGTCGACATCGACTTCAATTGCCGCGATTGCGGCAGTAAGAAAACGTGGACGGCCAAAGACCAAAAATGGTTCTACGAAACGGCTAAAGGCTCACTGCATCAGACTGCTGTGCGCTGTCGTGATTGCCGCAACAAACTGAAAGCGGCAAAAGAGCTTCAACGTCTACAGATGGAGGCCGCCCCAAAAGGCAACCGTGATAGGTAGTCTTCCGTAGTGCGGCGGGCGTGCAACATTTTCTTACGAAAGGGCCTTCTGCACACGCTCGTTCTTTGCGCAACGTGCCATCGCCTTGGTAGAGTTTCTCGTACTTCTGGCATCGTTCGCTTCGTTCAGTGCGGTGTCGCAAAATCCTCCCGTTACACGCCCAGTCTTCTCGCAATGCAACGCTTTCACCAGCTCGTATTTGTTGCATCCCTCTTAGCGCTTAGCTGGTTTACAATGATGGCCGTTCACGAATTCGGCCACGTCTTAGGGGCAGTGACAACTGGCGGAACGGTCGAACGTGTCGTCCTTCATCCGCTTACGATTTCGCGCACTGACGTCTCACCAAATCCAAACCCTTCAGTCGTCGTTTGGCTCGGCCCGATTCTCGGCTGCATCATTCCCGCATTTGTCTGGTGGTTCATTCCGCAGCGCTTCGCCATCGCGCGCGGTATCGCAATGTTTTTCACTGGCTTTTGTCTGCTCGCCAATGGAGCGTACATTGCCATCGGTTCTTTTGATCGTGTCGGGGACTGTGGCGTCATGCTGCAACACGGTTCGCCACTCTGGACTCTTCTCGCTTTCGGCCTGCTGACGATTCCAATTGGATTTTACCTTTGGCATCGACTTGGCTCAGTCAAGCAATTCCTCGCCGATCCGTCGTTGGTGGACCCAATCGTGACGTACACGCTCTTGATCGCTTTAATTGTGATGCTAACCCTCGAATTGACGATTTCACCTAGGTAAAAAGCGGACCACATGGCTTTCCTATCTCTGAGCCAACAACGGCACTTCGAACGCTTCCGAGCTTTCTATTGAATTCAGCAGTGAAGCTTCACATGCTAGCAGGGTCGGGCTTGTCCTGCGGCTTGGATATCTTCAAACTCTCGCGATTAATCTTCGGGAGCACGGCTATCAACACGGCGCACACACAATCCAGTAGCGGCAGCAGAAAATTTCTCCGCAACCGTCTGCCAATTCTCTTGGCAGTTCTTTTTGTTCTGTGGATTGCAGGCGGATCGCTTGGATGCCGAGCAATTAGAGCGCTAGAAAACCAAGGGCCCAATCCACCGGCGCTAACGATAGCCAACCCTTTGATCGTTCCCATGTTGGACCGCTGGTTTGTGATGGATGAGATCAGCGATGAAGTTGACGACTATTTCCGTGTCAAACGGGAGGAACGCATTCGGATGGTCGACGGCGTGATGTCCGAAGGCTGGATCGAGACATGGCCACGCATGGGATCTACATTGTTGGAACCGTGGCATCATGACTCGACGCGCGGGTACGAGAAAGTTCACTCAACACTTCAAACGATCCGCCGGACCTCTAAGGTCCGGGTAATTCCCACCGGAGACAGTTATGCCATCGACATAAAAGTCTTCAAGGAATTGGAAGATAACAATCGTCCGCTCGGCTCACCACTGGGTGGCAACGCGTTACGTTCGGACAACGCGTTAGATGTCGACAGACCGGATGATTTAGCGCAAGGCAACGCGCGAAAGTGGATTCCTCTGGGACGTGATATCTCATTGGAGCAACGCATGCTAAGAAACATTCAACAGCGTTTGGCTTACCCTACCTCGGGGCAATAGCCGACTCTAGCTGTGATCATCGCCCAGTTGCTCATTATCCAGCAACTCGTCACTGGACGAACTAGGGGCAAGCTCTTGGGTTCCATTGGAGTTTGAAGGAGAGTTGAATACGGTGTCAAAAAGCGGCTCTGTCTGAGCCAATTCTGGCTTGGAAGAAGATTCGACGCCCGTTTCACCTACCAGTTTTACTCCCAGCTTTTCCAACATGTCCCGCACAGCCTGATCTCGTTGCTGATCGAGTTGTCCAAGGCTTGTTTCGGTGCTGGACTCTGCCTCTTTCAACGAAACGATCTCTGCTTGATAAGCTTTAGTTTTAGCTTCCAGTTGAGCGATCTTTTTTCGTACCGTCGTGAGTTTAGTCTGATGCTCGGTGCGTCGTTTAGCAAACTGCGTGAGAATTGAATCGACGCTGTTTCGTTCTGCTTTGGATTTCCTACCCGCAGTCGTTTTCTTTTTGGCAGCTGGCTTGGACGCTTTGGTCGCCCTAGAAGCTTTCTTCCGTTTGGACGATGGTTTTCCCAGACTCGATTTTGTCGTAGCTGTTTTTTTGGCTTTGCGGGCTGCTGCCATCGTTGATTTCCCAGATTGCGGTGACGTAGTGATCAAAATTCCAACTTATATTCAGCACAATTGTACTTGCCGCAATTGCAAACTCCAATCCTTTGACAACGAACTGACCTCGACAAACAGAATAACCGGCATGGCATGACGCGCGTCGTTCGCTAAGGATGCCGTTTTAATCGTTCAAAGCTGTCAAATGTTAATTTTTGAAGTCATTTCGCTGGCAGGCAAACACCGTGTCGATGAAAAAGAAACGCGAGAGAGCGTACTGGAATTCACCAGCCTTGTTAGCAAGTCGACAAATCACCATTGGTCAGAGAAAATGAGTTCTGAATTTCCTTCCAGCTCCCAACCCAACACTACCGAAAACGGTGGACAACCGGCCAGTGAGCAAGGTTCTAGGCAATTTGCCGATCGCCGAAGTGCCGCCGTTGGAAGGAAAACTCCCGGACTGGAACGCCGGCAATTCTCCGATAGTCACGATAGCCTGTCGGCAGATGCGGCTGAATTGGGTCGCGCCATTGATCAATATAAACTGGTCAATCGAAGGCGTTACGCTTCTTACGAAGAGCTATTGTCGATCATCAAATCTTTGGGTTACAGCAAGACTCCGCAGTAAGCTCCCTACCGTCGCAGTGACAACAGCGGCCCTTTAAGCAGTGGATCGGTCAACTGATCGATCGAAAGCGTTCCTACCATCAGGCCGTTTTGATTGTCAACCAATTTCAAGATCGTTTCATGGTTGGTTTGCATCCTCAAAAGCGTTTCCCCGAACAGATCATCAGCGCTAACAACAGGCAGTTCGTGTATCACGTGCTTGGGCCTCTTCTTACTCTTGGATTTGTTATCAGCGCTTTGGTTCTGCTGAATCAATAACTCGACTGCTCGGACATATCCAATCGGCTCTTGGCGGACCGAGGCGTAAATGACAACGTCTGGTAACTCTTTTCTAGCGGCCAGCTTGCGTATCTCTTCTGAAGTTGCGGATTCAGGCAAAGACACGACTTGATTTGCCGGCGTGCAAAAGTCGCTGATTGGCTTTGAGGCCACCAGCGAAAAATTCTGTCCTAGTGTTCTTTGGCTGGGGCGAATGATGCCCGCTTCCATTCCATCATCAAGAATTTGCTGTAGTTCCTTGCGGGCCAACGTCAGACGTACCTTCTCCGGAGCATGTCCCAGCAATCGCCCCAGCAATTGGCTCATTCCCCACAATACCGCCGACGCCGGTGCAAACACCATCGAGAAAAACAGAAACAAAGGAGCCGCCATTCGGATCAAAGAATTTGGGGCTTGGAAGAATAGGTTTTTCGGCAAGAGTTCGCCGTAGACGAACAGCAACGGCGCCATCAATATTGGCGCCGCCATTTCGGCGAGGCTTGAGTCAGAAATTTCAATCGTCAACAACACGATAGAAAGGCTGGTCACATAGTTTGCTACGTTGTTGCCA
>CAYTPS010000444.1:0-1725 GCA_964439245.1 uncultured Pirellulaceae bacterium
TGTACACCGGTTCGATTCCGGTACTCGCCTCCAATATTTTCAATGACTTATGATCGACGCAGTTCATTGGGGTATCACCTCGGGTATCAGTTTCTTGTTCTGTGCCAGTTTTGTTCTTTGCTAATTCCGTTTGGCTGCGGCTTGCCGCGCCCGCATCACCTGGCGCGCTCCTCCGGCATATTTGATAATCATATTCTTGGATGTGTGGCCGCTATAGCTGGCAATCTCATCGTCTGTGCACCCTGCCCAGGCAAGTTCCATAACACCTCGGTAGCGCAATGCGTGTTGGTCAAAAGCCATTAATCCCAGACGCTTGCGTTCTTTCACCATGACTCTCGCCATTGTGTGATAACTCATCGCAGAACCATCCGAACGCGTGAGAATGTGGCGTGATGGATGTGGGGAGAACCCCAGGTCGCTTTTCGCTCGATTTAGCGCTGCTTTCAGCGCCTTGGTACAAGGCAACTGCAAGGCTTTCCCTGTCTTGTTCTGGCGCAGCTTCAGGGTGTCGCCGTCATAGTCGCCCCATTGGAAGTCTACCCAATCGCCAGGACGCTGGACGCTGCCAACACCTATCTCAAAGATGAGGAGCGGCAGTGGATTTCCTTCCTCTCGCATCTTCTTTACTGCTTCGTCGGTCCAAGGTACATGCGGTTTTTGGCGCTCCTTCGGTACCTTAAGCTTTTCGATGTCGATCGCCGGGTTATCTCTCCGCCATCGCCTTCTTATAGCCAGCTTCGACAACATGCTGATTGCAACGGGAATATAGTTTGCGAAGTTCACACGGTGACGGTTCTTGTCCATTGCATCATAGATGTCGGCCTGATTGAGACGCACGACATCAGCCTTGCCAATCTTTTCAACGAGATATTCGAACACACCTTCCAAATCGGCTCGATAACGCGGGGAATAGTTGGCCCATTTATCAGTCTGCATCATCTCTTCAATGAGCCCTCCCCATGAAGTCTTTGAAACTGCAGACTTACCACTAACAATCTCCCAATACTGGTGGTCGAACGCAGCAGTTCCAGCTTCCGCTGTAATTCGTCCCATATAGATCATCTTGCCGTTGATGCACTTGCGAACATACCAGCGCCCGGAGGAGTGTTGCCACAGATACCGCTTTCGGTGCTTTACCACTGAATTTGATCCAACCAACAGTCGCCACCCTGAGAAACCCTCTTCAAAGTTTCGGTATCCCAGCGCACGACACCAGGGGCAATCTCGTGTCCCGGCGGCAAGTGGCCGTCATCCACCAACTTGAGGAACTGCGGTGTTCGCAGATCGAGGAGGCGCGCGGCTGTGGTTTCGCTAGCCATGATAGACGCGGCGGACCTCATTATTTCGCGACTTTCGGCTGCAACTGCCTGGCTGCCTTTGTTGAAACTGCTGCTCGCACCGTGAATTGAGCCAAGTACTTCTCCCATGCGCCTTGAGGAATCTTTGGGTTGCGTCGACCAGGTGCCGTGTAGATGTGGTCCAGCATGTCTTCGCGGATCAGGTAGCGAACATTGGTCACTGGGATGCCCACGCGCTCAGCCAGTTCTTTCGGAGATTCTAGGATTTTCGTCACGCGTCACCTCTTGCTTTCTCGACCACAAAACGAAGCAGGTGATTCCGTTTTGCTTTCAGAATGAAACAAAAGTACGCTCAACATGTTAGAAACGAGCGCATCGCCACAATTCATGGTCATATAGTATATATTTGACCACATTTGTGGTCATT
>CAYTPS010000444.1:1735-3649 GCA_964439245.1 uncultured Pirellulaceae bacterium
TGACAGACGCAGACCTAGGAGACCGCTTATCGGCGGTAAGACGCCAAGAAAAACTGTCTCAAGAAGAGATGGCTGAACGCCTGCATGTCAGCCGCAGCGCTTATCAGTATTATGAACGCGGCGAACGCGACCTGCCTGGATCGCTGCTCTTGAAGGTGTTTCAAGAGTTCGAGGCTGACCCGTTGTGGGTACTGGAAGGCGACGTTGACCCGGGAATAAGCCGACGCGAACGTGAAATGGCACAAGCCTACCGAAAGATAGGCATGGCTGTGGAGCAACGGATAAACGAGCGCGGCCTATCTGTACCGTATCAGAAAAAGTGGGATGCGATTGATTTCCTCTTCGGTGAGTTCCTCAAAGAAGACCAACTACGACAAGGCGAAGATGCACCTGACACACAACGAATTGATCGCATCCTGGGACTGGTAGCGTAATGTCCGAGGGATCGCTGCCATCAAATGTTCATGTGCTGAAACCGCGCACAAGATCACTCTCAGATCGGCTTGATGAGTTTCTCCAGAAACACGCTCTCTCACCTAACGAACCGCAAGTCCGGTGCGACCCAACGAGACCAAATGCGACGAGCATCAACGGAATCAGGTGTGTATCGTGCGGCAAGGCAGAATATATTTCTAGAGAGTATTGCCGGTGCGGTCATTACCTAAATGGTCAGCTCGAAGATGAGTACCTCTCTTGGCTGCACTCCAAAGAGACAGCCGTAGAAAAACTGACGCTGGAAACAGAAAAAACAAACAAACAAGCTCGGTGGTTGTTTTGCTTGGCTATATCCTTATTGTTGGTACCCCTTGTTGCAATCGCCTTTTTCCCTTCAGGCAATTCACTTCTGGGATTAAGCTCATTTCTTGTCGCCCTTCTGGTTGCGGGAACAGCATGCGCAGTTGAAAATACGACGAAGAAAAAAATCAGAAGAAGCAATGTGGAGTTGCTGAATTCCGACATGACAGAGTATCTCCTCGTGCGCTCAAGCTTAGCTGCGGAGTCGGAACGTGGCTCCAGCTCGAACGGTTCTGGAGGCACAGCTAGAGATGCTTGACGGACTTAGACTTCGCCCATCGGTAATTGGGCTTTTTTCGGGATGCGGCGGTTTGGACAGCGGCTTTGAGGATCAAGGTTTCGAGGTTACTGCCGCTTTTGACGCAAGCGAACGCGCTGTTTCAACATACAACTTAAATCAAGCGACTAAAGCTCGTGTTCTTGAAATTGATGACAGCTTCAGTATCCCGCATGGCACGGATGTCGTATTGGCGGGGCCTCCCTGCCAAGGGTTTTCCACCGGTGGAGAATACAAGGAAAACGACCCCAGGAACTCACTTTTGTTGACCACCTGCAAGTTGGTTGCGCGGAGCCGTGCGAAGATCGCGGTGATTGAAAATGTCGCATCACTAACTAATAGAAGAAACCGGCACTATCTGACTACGGCGATGGCGATCCTAGAGGACGCTGGCTACCATAGCGAACTTACCGTGCTCGTCGCTTCAGATTACGGGGTTGCTCAAAGGAGGCGGCGCACTGTGATCGTTGCTCGTAGTGACAAACGCCCTTTTTCATTGACCCCGGATAAGTCAGAAGCTGCAAAACTACGCGAAGTTCTCGACGGGCTCGGCGCTACCTCGCCAAACCATGAGCCGATTTACCCTGATCGGGGTTCAAAGCACTACCTCATTGCTCAACGGATCGGCCCAGGACAAAAACTGTGCAATGTTCGAGGGAGCTCGGTAAGCGTCCCGACTTGGGACATACCTGAGTGGTTTGGTCCAACTACCCTAGTGGAGCGAGAAATATTGTCGTCGATCAGACTCTTGAGACGCCAATCGCGGAAAAGAAACTTCGGAGATGCGGACCCCGTTGATGTTCCGATTCTGCAATCCGAATGCCCTATGGCTACCCTAGAAG
>CAYTPS010000444.1:3659-3998 GCA_964439245.1 uncultured Pirellulaceae bacterium
TCTCCAAAGCTTGGTAGAAAGAGGTTATCTTCGGTGGATTGACGGATGCATTGACCTAACAAATACATTCAACGGCAAGTACCGCCGCTTGGATCCAAAAGGCGAATCGCCGACGGTAGATACACGATTTGGGGACATGCAACTGTTCTTGCACCCCAAAGAAAACAGAGGGTTGACGGTTCGTGAAGCAGCTAGAATACAGGGGTTTTCCGACGATTTTGTCTTTCCGACGGACATTTCTAGAAAAGAGCTCTTTAGACTGATTGGCAACGCTGTACCGCCGCCCATGTCGCGCGCCATAGCTAGATTTTGCAGGGAGTTAATTTGATGGGAAAATTG
>CAYTPS010000445.1:0-3997 GCA_964439245.1 uncultured Pirellulaceae bacterium
GTGTCAGCTTGTGGGATTGGCGGAACCACGGAGGCAAGGCAGACGATGGTTTTGAATATGGCATCAATACCGAAAGCTATCTTCGATACATCGATTTTGCCCACGAGCATGGATTGGCTTACATTTTGATCGATGCGGAGTGGTATGGTCCGGAGCGTGACGAGACCTCGGATCCGGTGACCTATGAAGACAATGTTGACATGCCCAAGATCACTCGCCATGCCAAAGAAAAGGGCGTCGGGGTTTGGTTGTACGTGAATGACATCGCACTAAAAAAATACGACATGGATCGTACTTTCGCCCAGTATCAGCAGTGGGGCATCGCAGGAATTAAACACGGTTTCCTTGGCGGCGGGAATCAAACCAAGAACGCATTCAGCGTGAAAGTTCTCGAGAAGTGTGCCCAGTATCAGATCATGTACAACTTGCGCGAGCCAAACAAGCCGACGGGGCTGACGCGCACCTACCCACATTACATCTCGCGCGAGTACGTCAACAGCATGTTGGACGCTCCCAGTCGCCCGCCGGCGACTCCCACGGAACTTTGTGTTTTTCCTGTTGTCCACAATCTGGCAGGGCCTGTTGATCGAAGTTGTGGTTTGTTCGACATGGATCAAGCGATCGCGCGTGCGAAGGTGCACAAACAGATTCCAAGTACGGTTGTCTCTCAAGCGGCACAGTGTCTTGTGTTCCCCAGTGGGATTCTAACGCTACCTGATATGCCAGACGCATACAATCGAAAGCTGGATCTGTTCGAATTCATCAAACAGTTACCGATGAACTATGACGAAACAAAAGTCTTAGAGGCAGAGATTGGTAATCACATTACCATCGCCCGCCGTACGGGAGATACGTGGCTAGTAGCTGCCCTGGCCGACGAATCCGGACGAACGATGGATTTATCACTGGGTTTTTTAAAGGCAGGCGTCACTTACGATGTTACGCTCTACGAAGACACTGCAGAAAGCAATTACAAGTTCCCGGGTGGGTGGAATCGAAAAGACGCAGCCAAGAAGGAAGTTCCATTCAAGCCAGTCGAGACAAAGCGAGAGCTTTATCAGGTCCGCAAGATGACGGCAACTAAGGGCGACAACGTCTCGGCACTCATTGCACCGGGAGGCGGCCATTGCATGTGGATCCGCCCGCAAGAGTAAAGGTTTGCGGAATCCGATTGCGTAATCAGCTTTGCCAACATTAAACCTGACAAATGGGATTCGCTATCGCGAACTTACAGGCCGTGTGCGTCTGCATCAACTCGCGCGACTAGAATCCAAGGCAATGCTTTCAATCTAGCGAACACTAGCACGTCTTCGTTATCCATGACAAAACCAGAAGTCGTACCATTTTTCGCATGTTCTTCTAGTTCTGGAATATCGAGAGCTGCTAGTTCCTTGGTCTTATTTCCGCCCATCGTGACGGCTGTCTTGCGTCCTTTCTCTTCTGACGTCAGCACAACTTTCCCGGAGCTATCCATCAGCCAAGTCTTTTTCACTCCAGCGATCTCAGGCATATCCATCTGCTCGATGACGGTGTCCATCGAAAGATCCAAACCCGCCACGCCCAGCAATTTTCCCGATCGATCGTAGAACGCTTGATTGCATGGCATTAGGTATCCTGACCCCGTCGCGTCGGGATAAATAATTCCCCAATTCGCCCCATGTTTTTTGTTGACGGCCGAAACATACCATGGCCTCTTCCTTGTATCGTAGTCTGCTGGGTACTCCTCATTGCCGGGGTAGTTAAAAATCGCTCCATTCTCTAGACCTACGTAAGACCAAATAACGGGCGTGCCCCCAACAAGAATCGCATCAGCTTCGTTCTTTTGGAGTTCACTTGCGTCAATGCGCTCGCTGCGAAGCAAGGCGTCCCGAAGAACGTGCTTCAGTCCACCTAATTGAAACAGCTGATCCTGTACGTCATCCATTTCAACGCCGTTGGCCAAAACAACGACGAAATCATCGAAGCTAACTCGTTGCTGGTAACGTTCAATGCGGGCCAGATCCTTTGGAGGATCGTCTCCTTTGAGATCGTGGGGTTGATAGATGGGGTACGGATTTGGCTGCGCATGTTCAAGTTGCTCACGGCTGGAAGTCGTAACTCCTTCGAGCAAACCTTCGACTTGAAACAGGAGTGTATCAAAGTCGTTGACTTTCTGGTTGACCGTCGCCACCAAGCCCGCAAGTGTTTGTCCTCGAACAGACGAAAGACGTTCGGCCTCAAGGCCGCGATATAGGCTGAGGGTTGAAATCGCTGCGGCCGTCGAAAGAGCAATTAGCAGCGCTGACATCGCAGCGACGGGATGACGCTGTACGCGCCGCCACAAAGAACGCAGCAGGTTGTCCGGTCTCGCCCGGACTTCTTCACCATGGACGTACCGTCGCAAATCATCGGAGAATTCTTGGACCGAGGGATAACGATCTGCGGGTTCCTTTGAAGTCGCTCGATCGACAATCGCTTGCAACGCGAGCGGAATCGGTTCACCTTGTGTTGCATCAGAAAATGAATCACGTGCACCAGATTTCACTTTCTCGAGTAATTCACTCCTGCTTTTGATTTCACGTGGTGAGGAGTAGGTCAGCATTTCGAACAAAACCATTCCCAGTGCAAACTGATCACTCTGGGGCCCAACGTTTTTTCCATGTGCTTGTTCGGGTGGCATGTAGATCGGCGTTCCCATCATCGCGCCGACTTGAGTCTTCATTTCTTGAGTGTCGGATGGCTTGTCGGCTGAACCGAGCGTTACCTCAAATTCGGCAAGTGCCGATTCGTCTTCTTGTTCATCCAGTAACCGCGCGATACCCCAATCCATTACGTATACCTCGCCATAAGCCCCGATCATCAAATTGTCGGGCTTCAGGTCACGGTGGACGACGCCGCGACTGTGACTGTAAGAAATCGCGTCGCAGACGCGCAAGAAATGTTCGATGCGTCCATTGAGTCCATGCCGTTCGTGGTCATAGTCGGGTGTGCCCACCACCGAAGAGCATTTTTTGAGATACTCCGTAAATGTATCGCCGCGAATCAGCTTCATTGTTAGAGCCGGGTTGCCCTGATCAGTCTCCTCTAATCCATAGACTGGCACCACGTTTGGATGTGCAAGTTGAGCGGTAACCTGTGCCTCGCGCACGAAACGGGCCAAACCAATATTGGTCTCAGTCGCCAGTACTTTTACGGCAACTTCACGGTTCAGCATACTGTCGCGGGCAGCAAACACCTCTGCCATTCCGCCTCTGCCCAATTTTGAGCAAAGCGCGAAGCGTCCCTCAAGCGGGCGGATAGCATCAGACGATGCTCCTGCCAACTCCGACAAATTCGTAGACGCCGTGTCACCTACACTTGCAGCGACGGTTACCCCTTCAAGTCCAGCGGAAGTCGTTGAAAAGGGTAACTTCGAATCAGCTCGGGTTTTGTCTGCGAAATTTTCTTCGAAATCGCCTTCGGTTTCTCTCACGAGTGGCTCACATCAACTTGTTTGCAAAACGGGTTTGGCAAAGGGGGCTGCCAACATTTAATTTTAGTCCAGCAGTGCTTGCCGTGGATCTGTCACTGTGAATTTTATCCCCAAATCCTCCTATTGCAACGATTTGCGATTCGGCAGGATTCGGCAGACGGAACGGTCCAGCGACAAGCGGTCAAGCAAAAATCGCCGAAGCAAAAGTGTCACCTCACTGGTGGCCCGTGGGCCGCGACAGCAGTTGAGCGCTCTTCGGACAAGATTCATCAGACATCAAAACAAAATGTTACCACCGGAAGTTTGGCACACCAATCGCTCTGATGGAGTCCAAAGTCGTCTCGTGAGCATGACAAAATTGCACAAAACAAGTTGTTAAAGCTCAATGAACTTCCGTTTTGACGTTGAATCCGACTAGGTCGTCAATCTCTAAGGGAACTCAATGTCGCTTACGAACAGTCGTTTTTACAAAATTCGCGGAGTATTTGACCATGAACTTGATCGTAAAGCGCTTTTTCGTTTTGGCTCTGCCATTTTTGATGGCAG
>CAYTPS010000446.1:0-3923 GCA_964439245.1 uncultured Pirellulaceae bacterium
GGTGTGACTTCGATAAACAACGATTCAGTTGCCGTCTTGGCGCCACCAATGCCAGTGTTACCTCGGTCATCGACCGTGATTTGGACTTCGCCAGTACCCGCAAAATCTGTGGTCGGCGTGTAAGTGAAGCTGTTCAGCGCCGTGTTGATGTCGGCAACGGTGCCCTCGAAAGTGATTGCTGAGGTCCCGCTCGCGCCAGACAAAACGGTCACGCCACCGGTTGGCAAGGTGATCGTGCCGAAGTCGACGTTGATCGTGACTTCAAGAATTGCTGCACCCGCATCGTCGTCCGCGATTTGAACGCTCAGGCCGCTAAGGGCAACATCTTCGTTCGTTGTGCCGCGAATGTAGCTGCCGGTGTCTTGATTTCGGACGATCCCGATCGTGTCGCCGACGTTTTCGGCGAACAAGATGTCCTGATCGCCATCGCCGTCGATATCCGCCGTTTCGATCCACTCGGGGCCGTTTGGTGTTGCCACCAAGTTTTTGGTGAACTCCGCACTGCCATCATTTTGATAGATCAACAACTCGTTACCGTTTTTGTCGGCAACCAGTACGTCAAGCGCGCCGTCGCCATTAGTGTCGGCAAGTTCAACGTGATAGATCAGCGAGAGTCCGGTGTCGATCGTGTGTGCGGTGAAGGTTGGAGTTGCCCCGCCACTGTTTTCGTGCCAAATGACGCTGTCCGTGCTCCAGTCAACGGCAACGATGTCCTGATCGCCATCCCCGTCGATGTCGCCGGTTCGCAGATCATAGATGGCGTTGATCGAACTACTAATAACGTTACTTGTGAATCCGGCGGTCGCGTTGCCGTCGTTTCTGTACCAGCGCAGTTCGTTGCTGCTGTTGAATTCAGCGGCCACGATGTCAAGGTTTCCATCACCGTCTATGTCCGCGATGTCAACGGCGTAAAGCGTATTGAATGTGTCGACAACGTTCTTGGTCCAGTTGCCAAGCGTGTTCTGTTCAAAGACCGCGATCGCACTACTGCCGGTTTCGCTGAAGCTGACAACCAAATCGGCCAAGCCGTTGCCGTCGATATCGCCCACGGCAAGGTTGCTCGCATTCTGCAATCCGCTGCCACCCGTGCCTTCAAAACTGGCTTCGGTGAAGCTGACGACGCTGGTTCCGACAAAATTGTTCGTGTAGACGAAAACGCCACTATCGAGATCGGCTGGGTCGTCGTTGGTCGCGACGATGTCCATGTCGCCGTCGCCGTCGATATCAAACGCTACGACGGAATTGAAATTCTGTTCGACGTCGATGGAAGTTGCCGCGCCGAAGTTCCCGCTGCCATCGTTGGCGTACCACTGGATCACGCCCGTGTCCGTCGCGGCAATCAAATCCAGATCACCGTCGTTGTCCAGATCGGCCGACGTCACGACGCTGGCGGCATTGAGGCTTTCAACGGTTTCGGGAAGTGCTTCTGGAAGCGTTGTGAAGTACGGCGCGTCGTTATATTCCTCGACGGTTACAGCAACGCTGCCTCGATTCAAATCGCCTGCTAGTGCTGAGACTTGTTCGCTGTTGAGCGCGTTGTCGTAGACTTGGACCGAGTCCAGCACGCCTCCGAATGCACGGGCTGAGTTGAGGTCTTGACGAATGCCAAGGTAAGCATTGCCGGTTGGGTCAATGCCGTCGGTTCCGCGTGTGGCGTCGGCGGCGACAAGATTTCCGTCGATGAATACTTTCGCTCCGTCGGAGCCGACGGTAAGCGTGTAAGTGTGGAACTGGTTGTCGACGAGATTCAATCCGTCCGCACTGATGTCAACTTCCAGAGCAGTGTTGTCACCGGTTTCGTTTCCGTCTGCCAAATTGGTACGCAACACACTCGGATCGGTCCCATGACTGGCTTCGTTGACAAATACGTTGATACTGTTGGAGGTTCCGACTGCGCCGTGACTGTACAAATACTGGAACAACCCGCCGTCGATTTCGTCGACTTTGAATTCAAACGAGATTGTGAATTCGCTGTTGTATGAAAGGTCCGGCAGAGTGACGTAGTCGCTGTCCGACTCGTTGAAACTCAAGCCGTTTCCGAGCTCACCGGCCACGGTGGTCGTGCCCGTTACCGTTCCGTCCGCGCCCCCGACCGAATCGACTGCATTTCCATCCAGTCCCCAGTAGTGTTGAATCCCCGTGCCCGAGTCAATCACTACATACTCAAACGCATCCGGACCAAGGTAGCTGTTGTCGGGCGTGTAGGTGACCGTGTCGTTGCCATTGAGAACCACCGTACCGTTGGTAGGTTGGGACACGTCAACGACCACAAACGTATCACCACCATCGGTGTCTAAATCATTGCTGGTCGGGTTGAATGTCAACGGTGTGTTCAAGTCCACACTCACTGCATCATCCACCGCATCCACGACGGCATTCACATCGTCAACCGCGATCGTCATCGTTTCGGCGTAGCTGTTGCCCGCCGCGTCGGTGACTTGAACGTCGATGTCGTGCGAAGTCGCCGTTTCGTAGTCCAGTAGTGAACCATCGGCGACGGTGACTTCACCGGTGCTGCTGTCGATCGCAAAGCGTCCGCCCGCGTCGTCGGTCAGGCTGAACGTGTAATTGGACAAAACTTCACTGGCATCCCACTCGATGATGTAGTGGTAGGAATCCGCTGCCCGATCATCGAACCATGTGCCGTCGGACAGCATGCCTGCGTGGTGTTCGGTGCCACCACTTGCGTTATCAGGTTCTCCGGAATTCCAATTTGCGTATTCTCCAGTGACGGCAGTCGCCCCAGAAGAGAATTGCTCAGCTTCGGCTCCATCTCGAATCCAACGCCACGTGCCCTCAGTCGTTTCATCGGTGGCACCCAGCCAAATCGAATTCCCAGAAAGCAGTTGGCGCACAACCTCATTTTCATAGGCTGAATCAACGGTGACCAGTTGACCAGAAACCCCATTGATCGACTGTGAGCTTGCATCGCTCTGAGCCGTGTCGAAATCAGCCAAAGAGGCGACATGCCGGTAGAATTTTCCCGTTGCCGCGTCGTAGGAAAGTGTCGAATCGTTGTTCAGAATCGTGCTGACCGCTTGCGGGATTTCGATGACGCGAATGTCCGTGATCGCAGCACCAAATGCGCTGGCCAGATCAAGTGAAGCGAAGCTCAGATCGGTCGAGGTCGAATCCGCTGTGAACGTGAACGATTGATTTGACCAAAGCATGTTTGTGCTTGCGTTCCAACCATCAGGCTGCGTGATCTGAAAATCGTCAGATTCTCCGCCGGCGCTCACCCTCAAATCCTTGACCGCGTCTCCACCGCCCCAGTTACCAGAGAGCGCAAAAACGACTTGGTATTGACGACCGGCTTCTGTGGTAAGTGTTTGCTCGATCGTACCCGGGTTGGTGCTGTTACCGTTCATGTCGATGGCAACGCCACCCAGAGGACCTCGTTCCCAACTGGTTACAACATTTACGTCGCCCTCGGTTACGGTCCAACCCCCGAAAGTGTTGGGGGAGTAAACAACGGAACTGGATGTGTCTTCCAGAAACGAACCGTCAACGACGATATCGTTGCTGATATCAGGATCGCTCGGCTGAACGAAACCGACGGTCGTTCCATTGGTCGCGTTTTCGTCAACGTTCAGGTCTTCGACTGGTGTGCTGGCGTCGAAACCGGTCGCGTTGCCATCGGAAAGATGGATGTCGCTGATTGTGCCGATTTCGTTGTTCGTGATCGTGGCGTTTGTGCCATGGAAAGCAGTATCGACGTACCAATCGGTTGATGCCGTGATGGTCGTCGTATGGAACGTGACGCCGTTGTGCTGGTACTCGAGCGTCGTGCCGTTGACGTAGAACGAGAACTCATCGCCATCGACATAGCCAATCGCAAAATCGCCTTGGCTGGTCCCACTGTGATAAACGCGGACGCCATCAGCGTAGTTGTCGGGATAGAAGTAGATCGCGTGGTCAATGTC
>CAYTPS010000447.1:0-1453 GCA_964439245.1 uncultured Pirellulaceae bacterium
TACTAACTGAGACCAAAACGCGATTTACTTTTCCCATTGCATCAATGCGAGCAACAGTCTCTTGCCCCAAGTAGCAACCCTTGTTGAAACTGATCGCCTTGTCGTCTCGAAGCAGTTCTTGTGGGAGGTTTGAATCGTCGATATCACGGCCGAACCAAGGAGTCCGGTTCTCTACTCGCAACATTTCTAGAGCCAATAGCGATGCTTCGGTCTCAACGGGCGCCGCTTTAGACTCTGCGGGAGAAATCGTCAGTTGGCCGAAACCAGCAATTTCGATATTTGCCTCGATTACGCCAGAGGTTTGGTCCGACGAAACAGTGTTGGCTTCAGATGAACTTCTGCCGGGGACGAAAGTCACCTGCCGTTTCTCGGACACGTCGCTAAGCACAACATCTTCGCGGATGATGTAACGATCTAAGTGCTCCATCAATGGGGGGCCGATGCCAGCAACTCCATGTAACACTAACGAGCCGCCAGTGTTCAGCACATGAACGTGAGCGATAGTTTTGCCCTTGCCATTGAGCACGAAAGCCTCGCACGCGTGGCCGGCAGCCAACCCTTTTACTTCATTGGTGCAGAAGTTATGAAGGAACGCTTGCCGATCCTCGCCAGTGATTTCAATGACGGTGCTTTCGAGTCGGGCGAAAGCAGAACCGTTTTTCAGGGATTCGTATTGCTGCAGCAGAGATTCGTCTGGGGCAGGCATCAAAGGTACCCAATGGTAATGTTAAATGATTTTGAACATTCACCATCGTAGCTGAAGTTCGTCAATAAGTGCAGTGCGACCTGGCAGCAACGCCGTTCCTACTTCTTTAGCTTGTCGCCGAAGATCTTCTTTAGCTTTTCCAATTTCGGCGGAATGACCGCTCGGCAGTAATTGTTGCCCTGCCCTTTTTCATTCCAGAAGTTTTGATGATACTGCTCTGCCTTGTATAGTTTGCCCGCCGCTACTATTTCGGTCACGATTGGATTAGGGAACGCCCGAGCCTCATTCAGTTTTTTCTTGTAGGATTCCGCGAGTTCTTTTTGGTTCTCATCGTGGTAGAAAACTGCTGATCGATACTGGGTGCCGACGTCGTTTCCTTGCCGATTCAGCGTCGTAGGATCGTGGGTCTTCCAGAAAACCTCCAGTAGCGTATCAAAAGAAATTCTTGTTTCATCATAGGTGATCGAGATTACTTCCGCATGTCCCGTCTTGCCGGTACAAATTTGTTCGTAGGTCGGGTTTTCTAGCTGCCCACCCATGTAACCCGAGACAACCGCTTCAACGCCCTCGAGTCGTTGGAAAACTGCTTCGACACACCAGAAGCATCCCGCCCCAAAAGTGGCTGTTTTCATTGAGTTGTCCTTGTCAGATTCCGCCATGGTTTTCTCACTTGGTTTTGAGGTCGATCCCGTTTCAGTGCCGACTGGTTCTGTTGAGGGCGCTTCGGACTGAACGGCGTTTGTTCCC
>CAYTPS010000447.1:1463-3916 GCA_964439245.1 uncultured Pirellulaceae bacterium
ACCGGAGTCTGTGCGGGAGCACAACCAGTGAACAGAATCGGCAGTACCAGAAGAGTGGCGCTGAACATAGATTTCGCTTTAGTAGTCAACCACATAAGAGATCCTGCTTTCTGTTCGAACTGAGATATGTAGGGAAGACTTTCGTACTTGCCGTGAATCCAACAACCGAGTTTGTCCGGTTCGGGCAACTCAGGACCATCCGACTAACTTTTCGACGACGCCAAACCACCAAATTTTACCTACATTCCTCGGCGGGACAAGATTTCATCGCGTTTCGCCACCTCCAGCCGCTGGGCGGATCTGACAAAGTGATGAAGCGATCCGCCAGAATCGAACCTATCAAGTGGGTTCACCGTCAAGCTACCTAGCAATCGGTGTTCGGCGCATTTCCGCTCATATCAACAGCACCGATTAAGTGAGCAACGGTTCTCTTGGGGTGGTGCATCGCGAACCACTGTCCTGCAAACGCCTCCGCCGAACTTCGATAGTGTTCAAAATGCATCACCATTTCCTTTACCGCTTCATCCAACTGACTTTGGTCTGCAACAATGATCCCGACACTCCCCAGAGCGATGTTCGTCTGATCGCTGAGGCTGATCTGGTTGTCCCGAGCAGTTGCCACGGTGGCGGTTTGTTTGTCGTTAGTAGGTGTGTTGTTAGCCGCGACGGCAGACTTGCGCGTTTTTGGCGCCGGCTTGTTAGAGGTTGATTTCGCTTCTTTGCCAAGCGTCAGCATCGACGCCGACAGTTGTCTGATCATTGCAGTAGAATTGCCAAACGCATTGCTCATCGTTACATGAACCGCGTCCGTCATCGGCTTGAGACGGAAAATTGCGTTGGGTAAACGATCACCTGAGCGGTGACCAACAATTTGAACGTCCTCGGCGACCGATTCTCCAGCGCCGTCTCTTTGCGTGACGCAGATTCGACAATAAGTCCCGGCTACCTTTGGCCACTTCCACTGGGAATCAATCTTCAGCAGGGATTCTGACGATTTTCGGTTCAACGAAAACTTGAATGGATGCTTCTCACCATCGAAGGAGATCGTTCCACCACTCGATGGAGCATTCTTCAGGTTCCATTCCAATTCTTCGATTTCCAAACGTCGCACATCGGACGACTCGGCCTCGATCATATCTGCGTGGCTAAACACGGGCTCTGAAATCTGAGAAGCAAGCCAACTACCGGCAGGGACGATCAGCGGCTTGCCACATGCAAGCATTTCGCCCAATACACCTGCGCGACGGCTGAAATACGCGCGGCTGTCGTACATCAACAAGCCACAGTCAGCGCTCCTCAGAAACTCGATGTAATCGGGGCGGTTCAGCGGGTGAGCGTAATAGTCAAAAGGGGAACAGTTTGGCGGATTGTTTTGGTGACCTTCGACTACTTTTACTGGAGCTTGTAATTCAATTTTCTCTTTTCGAAAAAGTTTCTTGCGTGGACGTTGAATCGCTATCCTGACTTTCTCAGTCGCTAAATGGCTATCCCACAGCTTGTCGACCAATGGCTGCAGATATTCAGCGCAACCTTTCTCTCGACGGATTTGCCCAGGACACACGAACTTCAGCGCACGATTCTTACCGTCAAATCGCTCGTCCAGATCGGGCGGCGTTTTCTTAGCCTGTAGCGAAAACTCTGGAGCCACGGGATAGGGCAGCGGTTGAAAATTTCCAACATCCAAACGGTTGTACTGATCTGCCAGCGGCTGAGAGGTGGTGTAGAAGAACAAACGATGGCAGGTAAGTTCGGCCAATGACGCCTGAAAGGAAGACCGGGCAAGGTTCTCTGTAATCTTTTGGGAATCGTACTCCGGGGGCCGACCATCAAAGACATTAAAATGGAACTGCAGGTGCCAGCTGGCCAAAACAGAACTAGGGTTTGCTCTCAAATACATCGCCAACCCCATCAGCTCCAATTCAGAAACCGTCGTCAGAAAAACCTGATCGTCTTCGCCGACAGGATAGTTATTGAAGAAGCTCTGAAAGTCCCTAGCGAATTTCGACACAAGCAAAGCTCGTCGACGATGGAATCTCCGCAGAGAGAAGATCGCTTTGGTGCGCTGCCAACCCGTGGCCGTGTTCAGGTCGGCAGGGTTCTGTCTCGAGCGTTTGAGATGCCGTAGTCCGGCGAGGCAGCTGTCTTTTTGGTAAACGGTCTCGGTAAAAGCGGGAATGACGGGCGTGCCGTCAACGGTCAGATCGGGGGAGACTTTGCGATTGGCGGCTACTAGGGTCTCGAATCCAAGTTCTTTTGCCGCTGCAACGATGCAAGTCGAATAGTCGTAGTGATGCCCACCGCGGTTAATGAGGGACTGATCGATTAGAAAGAAACTGGCCAACCTGCCAACCTTTCTCGTGGCGTTGCTGAAATCGGGGAAAGCCACAGCTCTCAGCCACGTCCTGCGGCGAGTCTTTCCTCGATTCACTCTATCGTATGACAAACTGGAGAAT
>CAYTPS010000448.1:0-2685 GCA_964439245.1 uncultured Pirellulaceae bacterium
CCAGGAACCTGAACATGTCCGTGAATCCTACGGCATGAATCGAAAGGAAACTGCTGAGTTCGGTCGTCAGTGCTTAATGGCCAGGCGACTTGTCGAAGAGGGTGTTCGATTCGTCCAAATCTTCTCAGGTGGTTGGGACAGCCACGATTACCTTGAAAAAGGGCACTCCTCACGAATCGCAAGTGTTGACCAACCGATTGCGGCTTTGATCAAAGATCTGAAACAGCGCGGAATGCTTGAAGATACGCTGGTCATTTGGACGGGCGAATTTGGACGCACGCCAGACAACAACTACCGTGGTGGAGTCACATCGCTTGGCCGCGGTCACAATGCAGACGCCATGAACATGTGGTTTGCCGGTGGCGGTACCAAAGCTGGAACTGTCGTGGGGGCGACTGACGAAATCGGTGCAGAAGCTGTTGATGTTGTGCATCCGATTCGCGACGTGCACGTAACGATGATGCAACTTCTTGGGCTCGATGACAACAAGCTGACCTATTACCACGGCGGTCGCTATAAACAGCTTTCACAATTCGGCGGCGAACTGATCCCCGAGATAATCGCCTAGCAGTGCTGCGTTCACTCTTTTTTCATTTTCACAGAAATGTAGATCACTCCAGCGACGACGCACAGAGTTCCAAACATTTGCGAACCTGTAAATGATTCACCCAAGAAAATCGCTGCCAAGATGATCGTCGATACTGGCCCAACGCCGCCGATCACTGCGGCGTTGGAAGCGCCAATTCGCTTAATGCCTTCCGATATTAAGAATGACGGTATGACCGTCGCAAATGCAGCCATCGCCAAAGCATAGAAGTACACGGCAGCCGGATACGAGCATACTTCGGAAACAGAAACGGTGCACAGGCAATGTACGACGACACAAACCGTTGATACCAACATCGCTATCGAAGTAAATCTCCAAACGCCCATTTTTGGAATCAGCTCACCGCTGCCAACTAAGTAAATCGCGTACGTTGCGGCCGACAGAAATATCAGGCCTACACCCAACGGTACATTTGATCCAGCGCTTTCTTCTGCACCAAACCTGACAGCGATAAATATTCCCAGATAGCAAACGGCAACGGCAATCATCTGATGGATCGTAACACGCTTTTTTGCGATGAAGGCGCTAATGATCAGAACAATCGTTGGATATGCATAGAGAATTACTCGCTCCAAACTGGCTGAGATATACTTCAGCCCATAGAAATCAAAGTAGCTCGCCAAGTAGTAACCAACGAAACCAAGCAACGTTACGCGTACCCAAGGAGTCGTTGAAACTGGCGCTTCGCAAGAGGAACCTTTTCCTTTCTGAAGCTTGAGAAAGACTAAAACGCCTGCGTAGAATGGGGATGCGAAAAGCATCCGCAATAAAAGTAGCGGAACCGGTTCAACACCGTAGGGTAGAGCCAACTTCACCATGATGGCCTTCGTCGAAAAGAGCACCGCACCGGCGAACACAATTGCCCCGGCAGCAACGATGTGCTGAATCGAGTATTCATCTCTTGACTCTGCTTGCTGGCTATTCAATTTGGAATTTGACTCAATTCAATTTCGCGAAAATCAACCAACTCCTAACCGGCCATTGGAAAAGGGCATTGCGACGGCGGGCTCAAGTATTGCCGATAAGCTCGGTTCCAATAACGGCTTTGGACTATCAATCGCCATCCAAGGTTCGTTACTTTGGGTCCATTGGCAACTTGTAACGTCATGGATTTAGACTGCGTTGTCTGGGAAATGCCGGCAGCACCAAAAACTGTGATGTGCTATCACCAAGAGGCGGAAAAGATACCGCAATCCGAAAATCTTACCAATTCCACTAATTCAAACTGGATAAAGTTTACGGGTTTTTCCGATATCGAAAGCTAACTGGACTACGAGAAGTCTGCGCTTTTGAGGTAACGGTAATGGTTTTCAACATTTTGCACGAGGAACTACGGCAACGTTGCTATGTCATGCTCGTTTGCGCGATTGCGTTCGCCACGTGCTCAACATTCCTGACTGAATCAGCGTCGGGCCAAGACCCGTACACCAACAAAACATACAGAATCTTTCAAAGCCGCCCGAACTCTCGCGTCGCCAAAAACCCAAACTTCAGATCGACTCCCGCCCGTGCCCCACAACCGTTTAAAGTCGCACTCGACGGAGCTGAAGAAAACGAACTGAACCAATCAGCGGATTCTGATCGCCTGACGCAAGTATTCCAAACTTCGACCGCTCGGAAAGTAATTCCAAGCGGGAAGATTCGGGACATCTTTGGTGACGATCCCCAAGAAGATATTTTTGGTGAAAACAGGCAGGATAAGACACCACCGACGAAGCCGCCAGTAAACCCATTTCAAAAAGTGGACCCGGTTCCAAAGCCAACTCAGGAAGACCCCAGCAATCCTAATGGTGAAATCAAGCCACCTGCAACACAAGAGAAGCCGATTGAGAATCCGTTTACTGAGATTCCACAGATTGCGCCCAGAGAGAATCCTTTCAAGGAGCTGCCGCAAGACCCAACACTTAACACACCACCAATGGACACCGTTCCAGTACAGCCACAGCTTCCTCCGGGCAGTGAATTCACGCCGAATCCCGGCCAGATCGATCCTAACCCACCGATACCTGGTGAACTCCCGACAACGCGTGAAACGGATCCAACCGATCCAGAAATTCGGGAGTCAAATCGAGAAGATG
>CAYTPS010000448.1:2695-3906 GCA_964439245.1 uncultured Pirellulaceae bacterium
GGTTCAAGCATCTACGATGCGCCAGATGACGAAGACTATGAACCTGACGATCCGATTCCACGATCCGAAAAGTCTCGCATCTATCTTCCTGCGAAGGACCCTACGTTTTACGGAAATCCTGATCGAGGACAGAAAGCACAGCCATACGCCCAAGGTTACGATCCTCGGATGATGCAAACCAATCCAAATCCATATGGGAATTTGCCTGGACCATATGGATACAGCACAAATCCAAATGTTTCGGCATATCCCGCACCGGGCTATGGCCAACCATACACACCACCCTACACCGGATATCAGCCGTCGCCACATGGTTTCGCGTATGGACAATGCGGCCCGGGATGCACACCTACAAACATGTGTGGAAGTTGCAACTCATGCAATTCTTGTAACTCGTGCAATAGTTGCTCAACACAGGGCGCCAGTAGCTGCGGTGGTTGCCATGGCTGCGGCTCATGCTCTGGATGTTGTGGAACAGGAAACAGTAAACTCGCAACTGAAGATATTGGCGAACGCATTGTTGAAACGGGACGCACTCAGGTCGACGATGATTCATATACGAACGTCGTAGGAGATTGCGACAACCTCTGTGCGAACTATACCAATTGTTATTTTGGAGCATTCGGCGGTTGGTCAGATCTAAACGACCTGATGACTCAAGGCGATATTGGGACGGGCGTCTACCTTGAAGACGCTGGATACCTTTTCGGCATCACGATCGGCCAAATTCAAGGCCGCAACCTTCGCACGGAAGTTGAGTTGAGTTACCGAAACATCAACATCAATGGCCTTCAGTTGCAAGGAAGTATTCCAACGCAATCGGTTGGTGTATTTGGCGATATTGGCGCACTTTCCGGAATGCTCAACGGTTACTGGGAATTCGTCGAGTTTGGTCCGGAGAAGTTCAAGCCATATGTCGGTGGCGGGCTTGGTTTCTCCTTGGCCAGAACCGATCTAATTCAAGCCAACGGCACAGAAGCCGTCATCAGTGACGAAGAATCAAGTTTTGCGTGGCAGTGGATGGCAGGGATCAACTACAAGGCATCATCATCACTTGATGCATTCGTTGAGTACCGATACTTCGCAGCCGACTCATTCAGAATCGATTCGCAAGTCCCAACGGTCGCAGGGCTAGGCAATGGCTCTGGCCCGTTTGACTTCCGCTCCAGCAGCGTACTGTTTGGGATGCGTGCAAGGTTTTAGCCGAGTAG
>CAYTPS010000449.1:0-2371 GCA_964439245.1 uncultured Pirellulaceae bacterium
GTTTTGAAAGATATTGTCGATATATTGCAGCATTGAGTGGTCCGAAAGATAGTCGACTTTGAAACGGCGAATGCCCGATACTAATCCCCGCAAGCGATCTTTCACCCGCTTCCAACCTTTCAGATCCCGTATTTTCCCGCTTTCGTCGAGGTAAATCTCTTTCCCGCCGTGACGATATCCAAACCAAGCTGGCGGCAGGCGCGTCACGATGTCGTTGTTGTTCACCCAACGATAATGTGTCATCTCGACGTGGTTGATGTAACGGTTGCAACCGACGCGTGGACTTCCGTATGTGTACAGCTCTTGGGTCTCGCCCGGTATGCTTGAAAGCGTGGCCCGACCAGCACAGATCGTTGCCATGGCTCCACCTAGGGAGTGTCCGCAAAACCACATCGGCTTGGTATTGCTGGCCAACTCCTCTTCCAGATACGGCCATATTTGATCGACTTCTCTTTTGAACCCTCGATGAACTTTTCCAACGGTCTCCGCCACCGCCGCCAGCGCATCGATGTCTGCCGAAATGTCGTTCCACTCTCGTGGTTCGGTACCACGAAAAACGATCACACTGTCCCACTCAGTTTTAAACCAGTAAGCCTGCGCTCCGTCGGTATTGAAGAACTTACCATCGGTAAAGCCCAACTTGCCCGCCGCGATGTTGCACTCCTCGATCGACAAGTACGCGATCATCGAAACTTCGGCAAACAAAACAGAACGCGCAAGCATCGTCAGATCGGCGTCAGGAGCTTTGAGTTTTGATTTAAATACAAACTGGGCGGCTTTTCGATCACACAATTTTTCGGTTTGATCAGAATCCGTTTTTGACCGCGGCATGACTAAAAATTGGTTCAGACTAGGATTGGTTGGACAACATGAAATTGTAACGCGTAACCGGCAATGCAAAAGTGCCGATTACTTTTGACGCATCTCTATCACATGGGGAACCTTGGCGCTGTCGGTAACCTGTGCCTTCATATATTGCTTCAGCAACCGGCATGTTGCGTCATCGGGATTGTTGTTTAGAGTAAGCTCAACCAGCCGCTTGGCCTCTTGCCAATTTCCGCTTTCGAACATCGCTACCGCGGCGTCTATCGTTTCAACTTGGGCATCATCTATTTCCGCCTCCAGCCGATAGACCTTGATCGGTTTCTTCATGCCAAACGGAACGACGGTGGCAAGAGCCACCGGTCTGCCCAATGAATCTTCTTCTTGAGATGCCTCAAGCGCTACCTTGGTGGCTTCATCGATCAATATTCGGGCCCCAACTGACTTAGACATGCTTTCCAATCGACTGGCCAGATTGACGACCGGCCCGAAAGCAGTAACTTTCCCTTGGTCTGCAGTGCCGATACGTCCCGCAACCGCCGGCCCTGTTCCAATGCCGATGCCCATCTCAAACGGGTGGTCGGCCTTCTGGTTAAACAATTCCAACTGGCGCTGAATTTCAATCGCCGAACTTGCCGCTCGAACTGCGGCATCGGGTTGGTCCAACGGCCATCCCCAGAATCCCATCGCCGCATCGCCATGAAAATCACCGATAACTCCTCCGTGATTCAGAATCACGCGCGTCATCACGCCCAGCGACTGACTGACGTGATCCAGCAAGCCCAACAAGTCATCGGCCAACGCCTCGGAGGTTTTGGCGAACCCGCGCAGGTCGCAGAACAACACGGAGACTTCACACTGGCGCGGTTGGAGCACTTCATCGGGATCGCGCCGCGCAAACGCCTGCCGCACCGCTGGAGAAAAAAAACGGCGTAGGCTGGACTGCCGGCGCTCTAAATTGCGCAACTGCAGCAGATTCTTCAGCGTCGAAGCAATCAGTTCGCAGAATTTTATGTCGCCTTCCAAGTCGGCTTCCCCGGTGCCCGATCCGGTAAACTGGTTTGCGAGTTCGGGGTTGGCTGACGCAGGCCCCGCATTATTTTTTCCCGTGACGTAAATCGCCCAATCCGAACCGGCAGGTGTTCCCGCCATCGTGCTAGACGATTCAGTGGCAGTGGCCGATTCGAGTTCGGGCAAACTACGATCCTGTTGCATCGCTTCCAATGGGCAAGCAAACGCCCAATCATTGCTGATGTCAAACGTGTAGCCAGAATCGGCATCGACAACTGAACTTGTGTCCCAAAAATGGAGAACCGTTTGCTGCTGGCTGATCGAGTCACGAATTAGCCTTTCGCTGGCTTTGAAATCGCCACCGGACAGTGATTTTCTGTCCCAATGTTTAACCTCGATCACGCCTTCATTTTGCACGCTGCCGCCGTTAGCAACGCCGTCATTGATTCGGACGATCCCAATCGCGCTGGCGGTTGCAATTCCCGCCATCAGCGTATTGACCATTTGAATTAAAAGGTCTTCACGATTTCCTGAACTC
>CAYTPS010000449.1:2381-3893 GCA_964439245.1 uncultured Pirellulaceae bacterium
GGCGATCACCTCCGGCAGCCGATTGAGCACGCCGATCCTGCGGTCCGCATCCCGATAGCGGACACGTTTAAGAAACTGGTGTGAGAAGGTTCGTTGGCTGATTGGGTTGGGCACGTCAATCGAAGCCATGGCTCGGTTGGAAGAAAACGTGAACGTCGTCTCGCCGATCACAAAATGCTCGCCCGGTTTAACCTTGAATCGTTCGACCGCTCTGCCGCGAAAAAAGACCGGGTTACTAGCACCTTCCATGACGGCTACCGACAAAGAAGTTACGTTCCCTTGCGTCTTAAGTTTAAGGGTCACATGTTGGCGAGAAATTTGCCCATCCCAACTGACCCCCAACTGCGGTGCGCTGCGTCCCAAAACAACTTCCACACCAGAGGGCACGCTTTTTCGCCAGCGGTTCTCAAACGTTTTCCCCTGAGCGATTAGCTGAGCTACGATCGGTGGTTTCATGGCTTTGGGTGATGCGAACAGTATCGAAATAGGGACAACAAATCAGCGGCCGGTCAGCCGATCAAGGCATACACCACGTTACCATGCATGTCTGATTAAAGCAGTAGACCAAGAAAATGGTTCACGAAAGTTACATCGGCAGGCTCGTTTGACTTCTCAAATTTGCCGGCGAGCATAAAATAGGAGTTCTTAGGCATTCGGCTGCCCCTTAAATTGGCGGCCTCACCAACAGACCACTGCCAATCAATGTTCTGAAAATTTCGGAGCAAGATACTTGATCAATCGATTTCTGACGAATTTATGGCTGACGACTACTACAAAACTCTCGGCGTATCGCGTGGCGCCTCCGATGCAGAATTACAAAAGGCCTACCGCAAGCTCGCGGCCAAGTTTCACCCTGATCGGCACGCGGACAAGGACGAGAAAGAGCGCGACAAAGCCAAGCAGCAGTTTCAAAAGATTCAGCAAGCCTACGATGTTCTAAGCGACAAAGAAAAACGGCGGATGTACGACCAGCTTGGTCCTGATTTCGAAAGAATGGGGGGAGGCAGTGGCGGGAATCCGTTTGGCGGCGGTGGCAACCCATTTGGCGGCATGGACATCGATCTGGGTCAGATATTCGGCCAAGGTGGCGGCGGATTCGACCAGATGTTCGGTGGCGGCGCGGGTAGACGATCGGCTCCACCACGCAAAGGACAGAATCTAGAGCAAGAAATTTCTGTGCCGTTCGCAACAGCGGTGCTTGGCGGACAATACCAAGTCTCCTTTGATCGCGGACGTGGAAAGATTGAGAATGTAACGGTCAAGATTCCTGCAGGCATCGAATCGGGGAAAAAGATTCGGTTGAAAGGGCAGGGGCGTTCCGGCCCTGGCGGCGACGGAGACCTGTTGGTCAAAGTGAACGTTTCGGGCCATCCCAACTACAGCCGCAGTGGTTTGAATTTGTCGGTCACCGCTCCGATTACACTTTTGGAAGCAGCACAGGGAGCAAAAATCGATTTGCCCACTCCTCACGGCACGATCGTGGTCACGGTGCCGCCGGGCACCTCCAGCGGA
>CAYTPS010000450.1:0-1657 GCA_964439245.1 uncultured Pirellulaceae bacterium
ACAGTGCTTTCAGTTGGCTGACTGTCGCCAGATCTTTCTCTGAAAGGTTGGGAACGAGCGTGTGTTTGGAGGTGGCCTTGAGCCCGTTTTTGAACAGCACGTTTTCCTGTATGTCGATAACGACCTCTGTTGGAATCCAACCCAACTTCGACAACATCTCGTTGAGCCGTAGCCGTGGAAATGGCGGGAAAGCTTGAGGGTCAGAGAACTTCATGCGCGTAAAATAGTCGATGAATTGATTGTATTTGGGAAGTAAACGCACATCAGATGGACGGTGGCCGGTGACGGTGTATTTGATTACCGGACTGGTCAAAGTGGCGGTGCCAGTGTCGAGATCAATGTTTTCTTCGAAACGATCGTTGACCAAGAATCCAGCTGCTTTATTGGTCGCCGTTTGCTTCCGCAGGGAGTCCGCCATTTTTATCAAGTGGATTTCGTCGAGCCGAAGTTTTACCTCTCGGAATTTGTCCAACAAGACGATTTGACGACGCTGAGGATCGAGGATCGCAACCTCATGCGTCTGACCACCTTTGTTTTGTACGTCGAAGACCAAACCGTCAGCAAATAGAGTCGTGTTCTCCGATGCGGCTTCCTTCTCATCGCCCAGATAGATTTGTGTCTCGATGCGAAACTGCTGAGCCCGAGTTTGTTGAGCGCGCCCGGAAACCAAAAAAATCGCAAGCAAGATGATTGTGATTGGTCGCATACGTAAGATTCGTTCGTAAAAAAACGGAGGCTGGCTGAAGATCGGAGCATATGCTCTTTGACAAATCGGGTCCAGATAAACGGTACTGCCAAACAATGTTCCGCTAGCAGAATGGTCAGAATCAAACTGCGGCGGAGCGCGAAATTGGTTTAGGAAGGCTAGGGAGTTTTTGATATAGTCGCTGTCACCATCATGCATGGAACCCTCCCTAGGAAAAACATGAAGCCGAGTTGTTGGAGAAGTCAGAAGCCAATTTGGTGTCCCGCCGCCACTGACCCGATTCGAGCGATTCTCTTATTCATTTCGCTTGCCTTTTGTCTGGGGCAGGTTGGTCAAATTTGGGCCGCCGACGAGATTGTATTGCGCGTGCCGATGGGGACATCAGGTCCAAATTCGCTCGATCCGGTTCGTGGCTCCTCTCAGTACGACAACAAAGCGTGTAACTTTGTTTACGAGTCCCTACTGGAATACGAGTACCTTCATCGTCCTTTCAAACTAAAGCCCTGCCTTTTGGCGGAGATGCCGGTTTCCTCTGAAGGCGGAAAGCGATTTCGGTTCAAGCTGAAAAAGGGTATTCGCTTCCACGATGATCCTTGCTTCCCCGATGGGAAAGGGCGTGAGGTAGTGGCCGACGATGTTTTCTATTCGCTAAAACGGATGGCAGACAACAAAAATCAACCTAAGGGTTGGTGGTTGATGAAGGATACGATTGTTGGTTTCGATGAGTATCGGGAGCAACAGAATGCCAACGAGAGTGGTTTTGACTACGATCTGCCGGTCGAAGGCATGATTAAGATCAACGACCACGAATTCGAGATCGTCCTCAAAGAGCCTTTCTTCCGTTTCATTTACACGCTGGCGATGTTTCAAACTTCCGTGCTACCGCGCGAGGCGGTTGAGCACTACAAGGGGCGTCTTTCGCGACATCCGGTTGGAACAGGGCCCTATTTG
>CAYTPS010000450.1:1667-3873 GCA_964439245.1 uncultured Pirellulaceae bacterium
GGGGAATCGGGATCTCGGATGACGTTTGCTCGCAATCCAACCTATCGATTGGAGACTTACCCTGCCGACCCCGGCATGAATAATGACGGAAGCGAGCCGTACAAGGGATACCAAGAAGACGTTCAGCTGGGTTTGTATCAGGATGCGGGAAGGCCGTTGCCGCTGTCCGACCGAGTGGAAGTCACCTTTTTCGTTGAACCGCAGCCGATGTGGTTGAAGTTTCTCAATCGAGAGATCGATTACACGACCGTTCCGCGCAGTGGTTACGATCAAGCATTTATCAAACGCAACCGGCGTCTGCGGAAGTCATTTGCCGACCGCGGCATTCGTTCGGTGCCGGTGCCGCTGTTGGATCTGATTTACAACGGCTTCAACATGGAAGATCCGGTGTACGGAGGCTACGAAGACAAAGACAAATACCTCCGGCAAGCGATCTCGTTGATGTACGACTACAACGAGATCAACGAAGCGTTCTATTCGGGGCAGAATCTCATCTACGACGGCCCAATTCCGGCGGGGATGGACGGTCATCCTGAGGGCCACAATGCCCCGTTTAACTATAGAGGCGTCAACTTGCAAAAGGCTAAACGCCTGATGGCCAAAGCTGGCTATCCCAATGGCAAGGGCCTCGACGGGAAACCTTTGCCTCCGTTGAAATACTACACCAGCAAGCAACCTGAAAGCTTGGCGATGGCCGAGATGAACAAGCGCAGTTTGAAAAAAATTGGCGTCAATCTTCAGATCGAGTCGGTTGATTTTTCGACGCTTTCGGAAATGCTGCGATCCAAACGAGCCCCTTGTTTTGGATTGGCGTGGGGCAGCGATTACCCCGACGCAGAAAACAACCTTCAATTGTTCTATGGACCATTCAAATCTCCGCTGTCCAACAATTTCAACTACGACCGCCCTGAATACAATAAGCTGTACGAACAAGTGCGTGTGATGCCGCCGTCAGAAGAGCGCACGGCGTTGTATGTCAAAATGCGAGACATGATCATCGAAGATGTACCCATGATTGGATCGATGGCGCGCACTCGCAATTATTTGATTCACGACCGGTTGCAAAACTTCAAACCCGTCGAAGTGTTTTCCAATTGGCCCAAATATCTAAACCTCAAGACGCCTTAAAATGCTGGCCTACACCATTCGAAAAATAGTCTACAACATCCCGATCTACCTCGCGGTAGTTTTGTTGATGATGATGTTGCTGCGTGTGCGTGATCCGGTTGCGGGGCAGTTGGGGAAGAATGCTTCGGTCGAGGAATACGCCGCAAAGAAGACCGAATTGGGACTCGATCGACCTTTGATCACACAATACGGCAGCTTGCTGTGGTCGATGGCGACGCTGGATTTCACTCGTGAGACGTGGACGGAACCCGGGGTGACCGTTGGCGAGAAACTGTATAAAGCGGTGCCCACCTCGCTGAAGCTAACGTTACCCGCGCTGTTCTTGACGACGCTACTGTCAATTGTGATTGCAATGGTTTCTGCATTTTATCGAGGCCAGTGGCTGGACCGCATGTTGGTGTTTTTTGCGGTGCTGGGAATGAGCGTCAGCTTTCTGGTGTACATTATTTTTGGGCAGTATTTTGGCGCGTTTCGTCTCCAACAACTTGTTGGATCTCCCGTGTTTGCGATTCACGGATACGAGGACGGAATCCAAAACTGGCCGTTTTACTTGCTGTTGCCGGTGCTGATCAGCGTGATTGTTTCGATGGGCTATGACACCCGTTTCTATCGGGCAGTAATGGTCGGAGAAACGGAGGCCGAATACATTACGACCGCGCGGGCAAAAGGGGCGTCTCGAACGAAGATCATGTTTGTGCACATGCTTCGCAACGCCATGATCCCAATCATCACGCGTGTCATGATCACCCTGCCCTTTTTGGTGACGGGGTCGATTCTACTTGAACAATTTTTCGGGATACCCGGCATGGGTTACACATTGCTTTCGGCGATCACCAATGGTGACTTCCCGGTGGTGGAAGTATTCACGGCTGTCTTTGCGGGGCTATTTATTCTATCACTGATTGCTACAGACATCCTTTATGCTCTGTTCGATCCGCGGGTGAGGTTGCAATGATAGAGAGCTTTTTCAAAACGCGCGAAGCGCGGAAACTAATTCGCAACAAGGCGGCAATGATCGCGTTGGCGGTGATCAGCCTGTATTTGCTGATGGCCGTTGCCGTGATGTGCGGTGCGATTA
>CAYTPS010000451.1:0-3865 GCA_964439245.1 uncultured Pirellulaceae bacterium
ACCCTAACCCCAGACTCTGGGCGAAGGGGTGTTGTCCGATCAAGGCCGTCACGCATGTTACCCATCTGCAAAGCGCTTGTCAGATCATTACTGATGGGAAACTAAAAGCGGAATTGGTCTACGATGACGAACGTCTGCGCGATGCAGGTATTCAAGTTACATGGCTATCCAACGTCAGCTGGCCAGATGGGTCAAGGTACGGAAACATTGGGTTCCGATATGACTGGCGAGATTTAACCGACGGCAAAAACATCTATTTCGCTGGAGTATTCAGACACTCCACTCCCACTCACACTTGTAGATTTCTTGTAACTAGCGAGCGTCATGAGGAGGATCAAAATCTAAAATGCTATGACCCAACAGCGAGGAACGGCCCCTGGTGGCACGATCGTGATACCGGAACTCACTACTTTAACGATAATTTCAACCTCGAAGTATTGTTCGAGGGAGATCTGGATGTAACCCAATCCGCAGGATTATATTTCGTTAATCATCACCCCACACTCTGCTGTATTGATCCAAAAACATGCGAGTTCATCGGGCGACAATCATACGAGGCTCGCGACCCGTTTTTCGCCATTTTGATTGGGCAGGGACTTTCGCTACCGGCTCATCTAGGCGAGCCGTACAAAAGATGGATTCGAGACATGATGAAGTATTTTGTCCGCGACAAACTGCGTGAGCTTGCTTTTAGCGGAGAAGGTGCGGATAACGAACAAATTGTGAAAGCTGCGTTTCAAGAAGCGGCTTCAAACAAGTGGCGAGGGTTTGGGTTCAATGGAGAACCATCAGATAGATTCTACGATTCGATCTCGCGTTGTAGCAGCCGCGACAGTGCTTGCCGTGCAATCGAATCGAAAATGAAGCGGGTTCTTGGAATTGAAGCGTAGATTGCAGAATGGGACGGCCTTGGTCAGGCCAGCGAACCGCAATCGACACTGTTCTTTGATTTCTCCCTGACCGAATTGAACGCCCAACAAACAGGGAAGCATTATGTTGAACCGTCAACAACGGATCCAGAGTTATGAAGATCTAGCCGCCATCCGGCCGACCCCTAAACCGAGGTCTATCGCTGATTTGGCCAAAGCTTGCCGCCATTTGCCGCCAAGCAGTGAAGAAAGGTTTGAAAAAATCAACAACAAAACCCATGCAGTACGTTTGGTGCAGTCTGAGGTCGAGAAGTTTGCAAACGAATCTGGAATTGTAGTTGAGTCTCTTGTCGAAGGAACGTCGACGCCGCCGCTCAACCCGGAATCACATTTCAAATACAGTGGGACATGGGGTGGCTCATACCAAGGGTTTTGTGAGCGGATTGAAATGGGGGAACCTGTCTCGGTTCTTACAATCGTTGAAACGGCTACAGTGATCGGCTACGCACTTGTTGAGCACAATGGAGATGAGACCGAGATTAAGATCATTGACGTTGAGCGCGTATCTCAACGCTCAAATGGATTTCACTCGTCTTTTTCAGTCGAAGGCAAAGAGTTCAGCGTTGGCGCAGCACATGTACTTGTCGCTTCAATCATTACCCAATTCGGGGAGCGCAGATTGCACACGGACGCAACCCACCCAACTTCCCGTTACGTATTCAAGTCACTAGGTTTCGACAGATACGCTGACCACAATCCATGCCTTCTCGAGAATCGACCAAGTTGACAGGATACGGCTTTCAGCATCTGTGACTTCACTGAGAAATTTTCACTCAGAGCGACATGATTATTGTCTGTGCGATTACGTTCCCGCCAGTCCACACGCACACTGTCATCGATTAAATCATGAATGAAGCGAATGAACAATGAACCAAGAAGATCCCAGTCAACCAACCTTCCGGCACTACTTCGTCGATGAAGCAGGTGATCCCAACCTGTTCAAGAGACGCGGCAAACCAATCGTTGGCAAAGACGGATGCTCGAAGTTCTTCATTCTTGGTGTCGCGGATGTTTCCGATCCGCATACGGTCGCTAACGAACTGACGGCACTTAGAATCCGGCTGATGGCCGACCCATACTTCAAGGGCGTCCCATCGTTCGACCCGGCACGACGAAAGACAGCGATCATGTTCCATGCAAAGGACGATCTGGCAGAGGTCCGTCGTGAAGTCTTCAACGTTTTGTTGAAGCACGACATCCGGTTCTACGCGGTCGTCAGAGACAAACAGGTGGTTTTGGACAAGGTCATCAAGCACCAAGAAGCAAAGCCGACGTATCGCTATCACCCCAACCAACTCTACGACAAGTGTGTATCCACGCTGTTTCAGGATCGACTTCACAAAGACGACGGCTATCAAATCACGTTCGCTCGTCGAGGAAGTTCTGACCGGACCGAAGCATTGCAACAGGCTCTTGATTCAGCCCGTGGAGCTTTTCGAAAAAAATGGGGCGTGACCACAACAGCGCCAATCGAGATCAATGCTGGACAACCTTCGGACATCATTTGCCTTCAAGTCATCGACTACTACCTTTGGGCGATCCAGCGACTCTACGAGCGAGACGAAGATCGTTTCCTTAGACTGGTCTGGGAGCAAGCCGGATTAGTCCTCGACGTTGATGATACCCGCAAGAAAGGGTACGGCGTTTTCTACACACGAGACAATCCACTCACATCAGAGTCACGCGCATAAAAAAAGCCAGCAGATATAGGGACCTCCCGAAGGTGTCCACACGGCATGGAGCCGAATTTTGTCTGCCAGCTGTATATAGCATACGTTCGACACATGAAGAACGCAAGTTTAATGCATTTTTACCCAACAAAAGAGGGCTATGCCGACGGGGACGATTGGTGGCGGCCTTGGAACAAACTACTCACGGGATTGCTGGCCTGCCGTGCCAACGCCGATGTTCGTCTATCAGTCTTGGAAGGCAACGAATGCCATCAAGCCTGGCCAACCCAGTCCCTGCTGACGCAATCTTCAACCGCTTGGTGCACGACGTGAAAAATGAACTTGACTGGAAGGAATGGCAGCCATTTCGTGAATGGGAAAACAATTCGGACGTTCCCCAGAAACTTGGGGTGTATCAAGTCCGAGCATGCTCCGAACGAGGGCGGCCCATGCCGATCCCCAGGTGCTGCGGCGTCGATGAAAGTGGTTTGTTGTATGTTGGCGAAGGCCGGCTGGATGTGAGACTAGGCCACCTGTGGTATCTCTGTCAGCCAAAAAGCAAATTTCACCATCACTTCATCCGAACGTTCGAGGAGCATGGACTCAGTCGTATAGCGAACCGCGTACTCAGTGAAGTGCGTTGGACAGTTACCGACGACTGCAAGCAACTGGAAAGAGATTTGATTGCCGACTATTGCAAACAGTTCGGCGACCTGCCACCAGGGAACCTTAAACTTGGTGGATAATGAAGCTAATTGTGGCACCGTTCCTTTCTAGGCAACTGTCAAAATACCGTTAGCTGCAACTACACCTTCAGATCCAACGACCACGAAGTTCTCGACTGTTCGGGCCTATCCTGGCCTCAAATCGTGCAAAAGGTATTTCGTGAGGACTTAGTTTCGATTTACGGATGCTTCCGCAGGCCGCGCAAATCGTTGAAAGTCCATCCATCTGGGAAAAAATCCGTTACCACGACAACGTCTGAGTTTCTGAGTTATTTTTGACTCACGACCATCCAGCTGCGATTTCTCAGATAGAAGTCTCCACGTTCTCAATCGGAGCCAAAACGGTATGTACCGTTTTGCGTATCATCAGTTTTCGAAAGTACCGCGTTTTGCTGCGTGTGATTGCTCTAGTTTGCACTTGGAAAAACCGATGCTATATTGCAGTTTGACGTTACAAAAAACGGGTTGAAATTACTGTCAGATCGATATTTTTAGGATCTAGTGTCCTTACGGACGTGCAGGTTCAATTCCTGTCATCCCC
>CAYTPS010000452.1:0-3839 GCA_964439245.1 uncultured Pirellulaceae bacterium
TTGCTGTTTCACTACCGTTTCTTTGAAGTGAGTGTCAATTCGCTTGTACTGTACGGGCATGAAATGGCGGTCATTGTGATCGCCATGTTATTGTGCGGCGTGGGCGTGATGTGCCAACTGCGATCGGCGACTTTGGTCGGCGGTGCAGGGCTTGGTATCTACCTGCTGTCTCTGCTTACCATGATTCAGTTTCCTGCGATGCTGCAAAACGCTGCGGTACTGATGATGATCGGTGGCGGATTGTTCTTCGGGATTGGTTTGTTGCTGAGTGTTTACCGTGATTACGTGGTCAGCATTCCCACCCGCGCTAAAGAGGGAAAAGGTTTGTTTAAGATTCTGAAATGGAGATAGTTTCTGTTCAACTTGGAGGTTAACAAAAAAGCCAGAGTCTTGCGATGCTGCAGGACTCTGGCCTTGTATAAATCGGGCACTTAAATCAGCTCGAATTCAACGAGTTTAGTTGCAACCATTGCATGGTCGGCCGCGCTGAAAGAGTCCACCTCTGAGTCCAGTAGCTGGAGCTCGGCGAAGGGTTCCAAAGTCCTTATTGCCACAAGCAACGGGACCACAGTTACCGCCACACCCCCCGCCACATCCTCCTCCGCAAGGGCTCGCAACAGGCTGTGGTAGTGGGGTAGGAGCTGGTGCCGCCGAGCAACCACAATCAGAACCAGAGCTGACAGGTGGTGCATAAGCCGGCGCCGGTGAATACGCTGGTGCTGGAGAATATGCTGGTGCTGGAGAATATGCTGGTGCTGATACCATTGGTGCACCAGTTGGAGCGACGTACGCTTCCTGAGCTCCGCCGAAGTCTGTAACCACTGATGGCAGAGCACCCTCTACGCTACGCGAGCCTGATTGAGCTTGGAGCTCGTTTGAAGATGAAAACGCTACGGCCAAAGTGATCGCGCACGTAAGTGTGGCTACAATTTTTGTCAAAGACACAAGAATTCTCCTGCTGTAAAAATTTGGTGGATGGCATGTCGCCGGGTAACTTGTGGAAATCTATCACAAATTCACCATCTGACTAAGTCCACCAACAACACGTTGGTCGATTTGCTCACACTGAAAACTAAAAGCCTCAGTATCTAGCCTTACCCTGTACGGTGTTTGCTAGCATTCCCTATTTAGATGACGTGACTACGTCGCACGAAGGTCTTCGCGGTGAATGACGGAGTAAGTCGGTCAGAGCAAAATTGACGAGTGCCGTATTTACGCTTGCGTAAGCATGGCACCCAGCTAACGATTCATTTCAGGTTTGAAGGACCTTTAACGTGAACACCCGTTCTCAAGCCACACGCCGAAACATCTTATGGACGCGGCTATTTCGTGCGTCGGACAACTTCGATCGTGTCTGTCTCCAAGGCCAAATCTAAGGAAGATTCTTTCTTCCCATCAATTGCTTCCTGACGGATGCACCCGTAGGAATAGCAAAACGACGCGCCAAAGAAGAGACACAGGCCGACGATATACAACCAGATCAACAACACGACCAATGAACCGGCCGCACCATAAACTTCGCTGGTGGATGAAAATTGCAGATAGAATCCAACCAAATAGCGACTGGCCCCAATCAGAAACGCCGTCAAAATTGCCGCTGGCCAAACATCTCGAAACTTCACATCCGCCGCCGGAAAAAACCAGAAGAGCGCTGAAAACACCAACGGCATCAACAGATACATCAAGCCTTGATCGGCCAAATTTAGCCAGCCCTCCACCTGTGGCGCCGAATTCTGAACCAATGTATTGACGTACGCAATCACTGAACTGAGTACTAACGTACCCACAAGCAAAACACCAATCAGGATCACGACGCCTATTCCAATCAGCCGCTTTTGGACCATGAACCACCAACCACTTCGGTCCTCGCTGGGCACATCCCAAATGTCGTTGAAGGTATCGTAAAGTTGGGAAAACACACCCGATGCACCCAAAAGGCTGATCAACAGACTGATAGTACCTGCAACGAGACCGGCTTTGGGTTTGGTGGCGTTGCGCAGCAATCCTTCGACAGTGTTGACGGTCTGTTGGTCGGCGACTTGACCAAGTTGTTCAATAATTTCTTGCTGAACTTGATCGCCCTCATACAGATAGCCAGCAATCGCCACGGCGATCATCAGCATCGGTGCCAGTGAAAGGATCGTATAAAACGTCATCGCCGCCGACATACGGGAAGCGTTACAGCGGTCCCACGTTGCGATGGTCAAAGTGATCAGTTTCCAGAACGAACGCAAAACGTTGCACCGATAAGACTAATTTTTGGCAAGTCGAACGTCTTGAACGGCCGCTACGACTTTTGAAGACTAACTAAACCCACCGCTTGGTCGGTAACCACGGCGCCCATTAATGTTAATCCGCTAATATCATAAATTCCGATAGGTAAAGTCTGGCCAATCAGACGAGGGCTGCCATCGAATACTACAATTCTGTCACAGTGAGTTCGGCCAGTCAGTTGCATCATTTTGCCAGCTTGCTGGTACTCTTCCAACTCCGCTTTCTGCCTATCAGCGACGTGGTTTTTAAATTCGTCGATCGGCTTACCCGTTGCTGGGCTTAATTGAACCAGCGTCGAATCCTTGGCAGCTGCCGGATCGCCAACGACCACTCGATCGAGGTCTTCCAAACTTTTAGTTTCTTCTTCACCACGGGCGACTTTGTTGACTGCCGCGTCATGACGTTTACTTGGGCCTTCGATCAATACGTCGACAGTTCGGCCTAGGAATTTTTGGTTGTCTTCCTCGCTGATTTTATTCTGGACGGCCAACAATTCATTGTTGCGGCGGCGTTTGACATCGAAAGGAATGTCGTCTGGCAGATGTCCTGCCGCTTTGGTGCCAGGTCGCTCGCTGTATTTGAAGATGAAGCTGTTTTTAAAACGGCACTCCTTAACCAGATCAACTGTCTCTTGAAACTCAGCCTCGGTCTCACCGCAAAATCCTACGATAAAGTCGCTGGACACGGCCGCCGCGTCGCCCAACGTTTCGTTGATACGTCCCATCATGTCGCGATAATCGCCAACGGTGTAACCGCGCTTCATTCGTTTCAGAACGGCGTCTGAACCCGATTGCAGTGGAACATGTAGATACGGAGACACTTTCTTCAGATCGCGGATCGTCTGTAGCAGGTCCAGCGACATGTCCTTGGGATAACTGGTCACGAACTTAATTCGTTCTAGTCCCTCAATGTCGTGAAGCCGGGCCAGTAAATCAGCCAGTCGTGTTTCCTGTTTGTTGGCATCGATGTGGCGGTAACTGTTGACGGTTTGACCCAGCAACGTGATTTCTTTGGCGCCTTGATCGGCAAGGACGACAGCTTCGTCGTAGATTTCTTGAGGGTGTCGTCCCTGTTCAGGTCCGCGTGTCATGGGCACGATGCAGTACGTGCAAAATTTGTCACAACCGATTTGGATTCGCAAAAATGCTTGAAACGGATTCGGCCGCATGGTCGGGTCACGCATCGGATCAAACGTTTCGTGGCTGCGTTTGATGTCTTGTAGCTTTCCTGCCGTTCGGCCCAGGCTGACTGCGGTGTGATGGCCGCCCTCGAGACGTGCTTTCTCGATCAAACCGGGGATCTGCTGCAACTGTCCTGGACCGACGACCAGGTCGACGTAGGGCGCGCGCTGAAAAATCAGCTGTTGGTCTTTCTGCGCCATGCAGCCCATCACACCGATGATCTTTTCTGGGTTCTCTTTTTTGGCTTTCTTTAATCGGCCCAGAGAACTGTAGGTTTTGTTTTCGGCCTGCTCGCGCACGGAGCAAGTGTTGAGCAGAATCGTATCGGCGCTATCGACATCCCCAGCCAATTCATAGCCTTGGCGGCGGAGGTCTGCGACGACC
>CAYTPS010000453.1:0-2029 GCA_964439245.1 uncultured Pirellulaceae bacterium
AATCAATTTGCACTTCAGGCACTTGGTCAGCGGTTCCTCTGAATCGTCCCAACCGAGCTGGCGAAGTGTTGGCTGTGAATTTGCCCAAACCGATCTCTGAGGAGGAGCTTGATTCTGTCACCGCGGCACTTGATCTAGCCAACATTGGACATCAGGCACGCATCAATACCACGCGACGCAGCGCTCAACTGGAAGCAATTTTGGAAGTGACGGCTGTTTGGAACCAGTCGCGTCAGACGGACGAATTACTGGTGCAGATCGCCGAAGCATCGACTCGATTGCTGGGAGCAGAACGGGCGACGATTTTTCTTCCAGATGCTTCCGGCAAGACGCTCATTGGAAAACCTGCGCTAGGCGTCGAAGATGGAACACTCAGAATCCCCTCCGGTGCTGGCGTGGTAGGCAAAGTGATGGAGTCGGGGCAACCGATTCGCGTAGATGAGGACATCTCCGACGAACAACAACAGATCAACCGCGATGTTGATGAACAACTGGGCTTCGAGACGACAACGCTTCTGTGTGTACCGATGGTCAACTCTAAACAGCAGACCATTGGAGCGTTTGAAGTCATCAACCGGCTTACAGGGAACTTCACCCAAGCTGATCAAGAAGCGCTCGTTGAACTTGCGCATCACGCGTCGGTTGCGATCGAAAATACCCAGCACGTCGAACATTTGGTGACAACCCAAGCGAAGGTCGCCGATGAAGCGGCCGGTGACGTGGCGTTGATCGGTCAGTGTCCGGAAATTGAAAAACTCAAACAAACCATTGCCCGAGTTGCCGATACGGAATTGTCGATTCTGATTACTGGCGAAAACGGAACGGGAAAAGAAATCGTTGCGCAGCTGGTTCATTATATGAGCAGCCGTCGGGGCGAGGTGATGGTGGCGGTAAACTGTGCCGCGATCAGCGAAACGTTGCTCGAAAGTGAGCTCTTTGGCCACGAAAAAGGCGCGTTTACAGACGCTCATCAAGCACGTGAGGGAAAATTCGAACTAGCCGACGGAGGTACGCTGTTTTTAGACGAGATCGGCGACATGAGCCTCGGTGGGCAAGCGAAACTACTGCGCGTGTTGGAGGAAAAAGTCGTGGTGCGTGTCGGTGGCAGTGCAACAATTCCCACCTCGGCGCGCGTCGTGGCAGCCACGAACCAAAACTTGGGAGCGCTGGTGCGCGACAAGAAGTTTCGTGAGGATTTGTTCTTTCGGTTAAACGTGGTAACGATCGAACTGCCGCCACTTCGGACGCGCGGTGACGATATCATCCTCTTGGCCGAACATTTTCTGGATGGTTTCTGTAAGAAAGCGCGACGCGAGCCGGCAACGATTTCCGCCACGGCAAAGAAGCGGCTACTGGGACATCGCTGGCCCGGAAATGTGCGTGAATTGAGAAACATGATGGAACGTATCGCGTATCTCTCAGAGGGAGATACCGTCTCCGTGGAAGATCTGGCGTTTGTCGACGCACCGGCGTCGAAGGAATCGGCAATTGAACTTAACAAGACGTTAAGCGAAGCGACGCAGCAGTTCCAAGTGGAGTACATTCAACGGCAGATAGACAACACCAAAGGCAACATGACCGATGCCGCTGCCAACATGGGACTGCATCGTTCCAATCTGTACCGCAAGATGAAGCAGTTGGGCATGAGCGCCGACGATGGATAGTCAGCCTGTATGGAGAAATAGAGTTACCTTTGGACTGTTACCCTCCCCTTGGGAGGGTCGGAGGCTCGCCGACGGGAAGGGTCGCACTGCTTCAATGATAATTCCGCTCGGGCTGCTGTTATTCGTTTTCCTTTCAGGTTGTATCAGCAAACAAGAAAACGAAGTCGTTGTGCTCTCCGCGTTAGACCGCGAGTTCTCCGAAGCGATCCTTGACGACGTCAGTGCTGAGCTTAACATTCCCATCCGCAAGAAATTTGATTTCGAATCAAACAAGACGGTTGCACTGGCAAACGAAATCATCCACAACCAAAAACGTCCACGTGCTGATCTATTTTGGAACAACGAAATTTTGCACACCATTCGTT
>CAYTPS010000453.1:2039-3790 GCA_964439245.1 uncultured Pirellulaceae bacterium
GTTTGGAGCGATTGGGATTGTTGGAGCAGTACCCATCACCACAAGCCGTTCGATTTCCGGCATCATTTCGATCAGAGACCGACAGTTGGTTTGGTTTGGCGGCGCGCAGCCGAGTGCTGATCGTCAACACTGATCTGATGGCTGATTCCGGCAAGAGACCAACGTCGATCATGGATCTGACCGATCCGAGGTACGCCGACAAATGTACGTTGGCGCGTCCTCTGTTTGGCACCTCGGCCACACATGCGGCAGTTTTGTTTGACAGGATGGGCAAAGAGAAAGCGACAGCTTTCTTCACAAAGATTGCCGCCAATTGCCGCATCCAAGGTGGTAACAAACAGGTGGCCCAAAAGGTTGCGGCGGGCGAATTTCTGTTTGGCCTAACCGATACCGATGACGCCGTGATCGAGCTTGAGAAAGGTCGACCGGTAACGATCGTGTTTCCCGATCAATTGCCCGATCAGGATGGGGCCTTGCTGATACCAAACACGTTGTGCTTGATCAAAAATGGCCCCAATCCAGTTGCTGCGCGGAAGATCCTTGACCGGTTGCTGAAGGCCGATGTGGAGCATCGTTTGTCACGCTCGCGCAGCGCCCAAATTCCACTGGCCAATGACGTCCAAGAAGAATCTCGACTCTGTGACGTGGACGAACTAAAAGTGATGAAAGTCGACTTCGGTGCCGCAGCAACCGCGTGGCCAGTAGCGGTGGAAGTACTGGCCGAGCTGTTTCCGGTTGGAAGTTGACAGAATTAATCGAGAGAGATTAACCCGACGCGTAAGCGCGGAAAATATGTTTTTGCTGATGCCTCGTTTACGCTTCAGGTTAAGTAACACCTCGCTAACGCTTCGGGTTAGGAAAGCGATGTCAGACTCTCTGAGAAGGTGACATGTTCCACTACGTTTCCTTATCGTCTTTCTTTTCGGCAGGTCGGTGGGTTAATGCCGTCGCCTCATCCAGTCTCGGATGGCTGTCGCGCAGGTAATCCGAGGTGATTCCGCTGCCGCCGTTCATGCCGTCCATGTGCAGTAATGTCTGATAGATCGCATGGATTGCCGCATCGACGTCGCCTGTGTGGCCCGATTCAGAAATCGTATGCATGTTGCGAATCGGGAAACCGATCGAGGTACATGCCGAATCAATCGCGGCCAGCACTGCCGCCATCGCGTCGGTGCCCGTGTCGCGTCCGGCAAGTTCGTGTTGGACAGGAATATCGTGCTTGGTGGAGACCTCGGTGATCATGCTGTTGAGCGCAGCACTGGTTACTGCTCCATGAGTCAACGTATAGCCCTCGCCCATCGCTACCGGTTCGTACCGCCGGTCGCCGATGCCCGGAGCCGCCAAAAAATCGTGAGCCACATCGACGGCGATCGTTACGTCGGGTCGAAAGTGTTCGGCCAGCACGCGACTGCCGAAGCGACCGATTTCCTCGTGAGAGGCAAACGCACCCAAATAACGCACGTTCTTTAGCGGTGATGATTCGGCAATTAATTTGGCGATCTCTGCGGCCACGAAACAACCCAATCCGTTATCCAAATAGGCGCCGGAGAATGTGTTGGGAGAGAAACCTGGTTCGATCGGTCGGTCGTAGATGATCGGATCGCCAGCGCGAATGCCCAGTGCTTCGATTTGCCCCTTTTTGTCCTCTCCGTGAATGTGAAGCTCTAAGTACATCATTTTGGTTTTGATGCCGTCGTCGCCGCTGCGCAGTTTGGGGTCGGCGAAGTGAATCGCACCGATTGCCTCAATGG
>CAYTPS010000454.1:0-3775 GCA_964439245.1 uncultured Pirellulaceae bacterium
AGCAAGTCAAAATCACTTTGTCGCCAACGATGATCGGCGAAGACGCCCCCGCCCCCGGAATAGCTTGCTTCCACTTTACGTTTTCTGTTGCCGAAAATTTGGTAGGCGTGGTGGTGCCTTCTGCAGCAACGCCGCTGCCTGTTGTGCCACGAAAACGCAACCAATCTTCCGCCAAAGTATTTCCAGAGACCAGCAACGACACACTTGCGAACAAAGCCGTTATACCGACACATCGAAACCAGTAGAACATTTCTTTTGAGATGGGGAGCTTCATGGCGGGATCCTTGTTTGTGATTGTCAGATATTTGAAGTTTAAATTCTATCGTTTCAACAAAAACTCCAGCCAACCGAAAGGCTGAATGGTGATTGATTGACTTTGGATTGGTTTATCACCGCAACAGAGAAATCGGATGAAGTTTGACTCCCATCCGATTTCATGCTGATCCTGTATTTAGCAGTGGTTAGGCAGGCGACTATTCTGCGGCGCCCGGGCGTTTAGGGGCCTTGGCATCACCGCCGCGTCCTCCACCACCGCCGCCGCCTCGCCAGCGTCGAGACATTGCTTCCATTTCTTCGGTGGTTACGAAGCCGTCACCGTCACCATCGAGATTGTCGAAAAAACTCTGCATACGTTCTGGGGCTTCGGCCTTGCTGATTTTTCCATCGCCGTCAGCATCGTTCTCTAGCATCCGTTCGGCAAACGAGCCGCCATCGCGATTTCCTCCGCCACGTCCTTCGCCTTCTCCGCGTCCACCACGTCTTCCGCCGCGTCCCTCTCCACCACCGCGTCTTCCTTGTCCTCTCATTGATTCCCAATTTGGCATCATTTCCTCGGACGAAAGACTGCCGCTACTGTCGGCATCTAACGATCGCAAAGCAGTGGTCGCATTGTCGATCTCCGAGGATGAAAGCTCGCCATCACCGTCGGCATCAAGTGCTTTCAAAACGGGCATCATCGACATCATGCGTGACGCACCGCCTCCTCCGGCACCACCGCGACCGCCGCCGGGGCCACCACCTCGGCCTCCTTCAAAACCACCCGGGCCGCCTGGAGGTCCGCCTCCCGGAGGTCCGCCGCCGCGTTGGGCAGCAGACGTTGACGCAAATATGCTCGATGCGAGCAACAATAAAGAAAACACCAATAACTTTTTCATGTTCACTGTCCTGTAAGGTGAAACCGGCTGTTCATAACGTTTCTCACGATCATTCTTTCCGCTAAGGACATTCAAAAACAAAGTTGGTCGTGCAATGCGCCTCGGTCGTTGCCAATTTCCCAGCTTTTTACGCTTATGCAAGGAAAAATGTGAATCTCTTTCCTTTTTTCTTACAACCTACAAGCTCTCATCATCCTGTAGACCTCTCCCGACTGTTTCACGGTTGAGAAAAAACCGATAATCTTACGGACGAAGTCGTCTTACCAAACACCGCTTTTTTGCAAGCGTCGCGCTTTCGTAAGTTTCTGCCTCAAGAACCAGCTTTCTCGATACACTGCAATTCATGCATTCCTCCAGCCACATCAGTCTCACCAACGTTAGGACTAACAATCTAAAGAATGTCTGTCTTGAGATTGAGAAAAATCAATGGCTGTCAATCTGCGGCCTCAGCGGCAGCGGAAAATCATCACTGGCGTTCGACACGCTCTATGCCGAGGGCCAAAGAAGGTACGTCGAGTGTCTGTCTCCCAAGACACGGCAATTCATCCAACAAATGGATCCGCCCGACGCTGACGCCATTGAAGGATTGCCTCCATCGATTGCGATTCAACCCGCTCCAGCAAGTTCATCAAAAGATTCTGTGGCGTCGGCGGCTGAACTGACGCCGCTACTGAGCCTCCTGTTCGCAAAGGTCGCAACTGCCATTTGCCCATCCTGTAAGACACCGGCGCGGCGAGAGTCGAGAGACTCCATTGTCTGGCAAGTAGAGAACCTAATCAAAGGCACACGCGTTCAAATCTGTTATGCGCTCTCAGGCAATGAAGCCCCGGCAATCCTGCTGCAACAATCGGTTCAGTCGGGCTTTGTCCGGATCGTCATTGGACCGCCTGAGGAAAGGCGAACTGTCGAAATCGCAAATCTAAAAAGCGATTCTCGTCCTGAAGATTTGGCGAACTATCCGGTTCTTGTTGTTGTCGATCGGGTTGTCTCCGGCACCACCAATCGCTCGCGCATCGCTGAATCGATCGAAACAGCACTTTACTTTGGCGACGGATCGGTCACAGTGCTGTCGAAAACGCCAGATTCATCAGATTTCACTGCCGATGAAAAACTCGGGGGCCAATGCGCGATAGACGGTGCCCCGTGGAGCAGCCAAATTTTCCGACAAACACTAGCTTGTGGCACCTGTGACCACCAATTCCCGGATCCGCGTCCAGCGCTGTTCGGTCACGGTAGTTCAGCTTCGAATTCGTTTTACCTTGGCGATCTCAACAGCAACCAATGGCACGGGCTGAAGATTCAAGAAGCCGGCCAGAGATTGGCCGACCTTTCGCTGACCGAAATGCAACGCGCCACCACGAAGACGTTGCGACAGCGCGTTGAAGACCGCTTAACGTTTCTGAATCAAGTCGGACTTGGCTATCTTTCACTTGACCGCCCCGTCGACACGCTCAGCAGCGGTGAACGTCAACGCATTCGGCTTACTGCCGTTCTTTCATCGTCGCTGGTCAACATGCTGTATGTGCTCGACGAACCGTCCCTTGGCCTTCACCAAGACGAGATTCAAAAACTCTCTGGCTGCCTTGAGCGCTTGCACAGTCGCGGCAACACGCTGGTCGTCGTCGACCACAACCCACAACTGATTCAAGCCGCTCAGCGCGTCATCGAAATTGGCCCCGGTGCGGGCGCCGACGGCGGGCAGGTGGTCTTTGACGGTACGCCTGAGGAACTGCAACGGCCCAAAGCCAGCCTGACAGGTGAGTACTTGGCGGGCAGGTCAGGGGTTGCATGCCGTAGCGACCAACGTCGCAAACCCAAATCGATGCTCCGCCTGACCGGTGCCTCCGGCAACAATCTAAAAAACATCAACGTCGAATTCCCACTTGGATGCTTGGCAATGGTCACGGGGGTTAGTGGCAGTGGTAAAAGCTCGCTGCTGCTCGACACGCTCGTCGGCGCAGTGGCAAAACGCAAGGGAGATGACGGCGTGGCAGCGCTGCCATATGAGGACATTTTTGGCGATAGTCCAATCAACGAGATCGTTGTTGTGGACCAAAGCCCGATCGGTAAGACAGGACGCTCCAACCCTGTCACTTATGTCAAAGCGTTTGACGACATCCGTAAGGCTTTCGCGGAAACGGCCGACGCGTCTTCGCGCAACATGACGGCATCCCATTTCAGTTTCAACGTAAACGGAGGCCGCTGTCAAAAGTGCAATGGCGAGGGCGTTCAAAAAATCGACATGCAGTTCCTTGCCGACATTCACATCAAATGTGACCAATGTGCCGGCACGCGTTACCGCAAGGAAGTACTTGAGGTGCGTTACCGTGACAAAACGATCGCACAAGTTTTAGAGATGACCGTGCGCGAAGCGTTTTTGTTTTTTCGAGGACAGCCAAAAGTTCAGACAAAACTCAAAGCCTTGATCGACGTCGGTTTAGAGTACATTCGACTTGGGCAACCCGCCACCACACTGTCGTCAGGGGAGGCCCAACGATTGAAACTGGCACTCCACCTGAATGCTTCCAGCAAAAAACGCGTGCTGTTCGTGATGGACGAACCCACTACTGGGCTACACATGAAAGACATCAACCGGCTGATCGACTGCTTCGACACCCTGG
>CAYTPS010000455.1:0-3757 GCA_964439245.1 uncultured Pirellulaceae bacterium
AGCAATGGATTGAAAATCCATGTGTCGGCGGTTCGAGCCCGCCCCTGACCACTTCAGCCACGTTTGCTTGTGCTTCACCAAAGCGAATGTGGCTTTTTTCGTGAGAGTCCATTCTCGGCGATTAAAGCGACCTGCCGCCTTCCCAAAAGATAAAGCAGTCACTTTTCTGGTGTTTGTTTGTGAGTCCATATAAAATAAGGTCTTGAGTCACAAACAGAAGTGACGCTTGAAGCAAGCCGACCACACAAGGTAGTACACCTGTACTTTATCTCGGAGTGATTATGAACTGGAAACGTCTCCTAGCGACTACTCGATGCTTCTCTACCTTGCTGGTGTCGCTCTACTCTTTGGTAGTGGTTGATTCAGCAGCCGCACAAACGATCGCGGGAATCGCCGGAACTTCACCGGTTAACTCAATGGTTCTCCCTGAATCTCCGACGACTGAAGATTCAATTGATTTTAAGTTGAACGCCGGCGGGCAAACACACTCAAATCAGTGCGGCCAACTGAACGCATTTGGAGGACATGCTTTTGAGTTAGTCATAGATGAGCCAAGCCACACAATTCAAATTGGTGTGACGGGGCCGGCTTCGGGAATTTGCACCACGGAATTCGCACCCGTCAATGGACTTGAAGGTTCGTTAGGAACTTTGACGGCAGGCGATTGGCTGATTCAGGTCTCGTTTCCGGGGCCATCGCCACCCTCGTCCGCATTCAGCGAAACCCTCTCGTTTACGGTACGTACCACTTCGGTTGTTCCGGGCGACGTCAACCTAGACGGCGCGATCAACTTCGGTGACGTAGTCGCATTCGTTGCTGTCTTGCTATCCGGCACCTTCCAAGCCGAAGCAGACATCAATGAAGATGGCGTTGTCAACTTCTTCGACATTGGACCCTTTATCGAAATTCTTATATCTGCCTAGCAGATCTCGATTGAGTATACCGCCATCAACTGCTCAATGCGGTTCACCACCGGCTCTTAAACAATCAGTAGTGGCTCTCGAGCAAAAGCCCATGCTTTGCGCGCCTTGAAGTGGTCTAGGGACGGGAGGAAGATCGACTGCAACGCTCTCGCCGCACTTAATAGAACTGGATTGCGTCCCTCAATCGGTTATCATTAGAGGCAATTCCGTTTCTCTAAACGCACACCACCAGAACGAAGTTTTAGAATCATGATGAAAAATTGTCTTCGCTATTGCCTGCTGGCGATTTGTTTTACAGTCGCAGTTGTTACGCTGATTGAGCAAACTAGCGCCGACGACGCACATGCTGCAGAAAAAAAACTAAGGGCGCTCATCATTGACGGCCAGAACAACCACAACGTGTGGCCAAAGTCGACTCACATGATGCGCGACTACTTGGAGGAAACAGGCCGGTTCGAGGTGGATTTGTACCGCAGTCGTTACACGTGGAAAGGTACTCGGTTTGGCGACGATTTTAAACTCGACGATGGCAAGGAATACGAGGATCTCGAGACTCCAAAAACGGATGAGGAATTCTCCCCAAAATTTTCCGACTACGACGTTGTGATTTCCAATTTTGGATGGAAAGCTGCACCATGGCCGCAGCAAACCAAAGACGATTTTGAAGAATACATGGCCAACGGAGGCGGCTTAGTCGTAGCTCACGCGGCCGACAACAGTTTCCCGAAGTGGAAGGCCTATAATCAAATGATTGGGCTCGGCGGATGGGGCGGTCGCACGGAGAAGGACGGACCCTACGTCTATTTTGATTTAGAAGAAAAACTGGTCCGAGACACGACCAAAGGCAAAGGCGGCGGACATGGTCCTCAGCGTGAATTTCCCGTCATCGTACGCGAACCCGACCACCCAATCATGGCTGGGATGCCCACCATGTTCATGCATACCAAAGACGAACTGTATCAGTCGCTGCGGGGACCTGCCGAGGGTATGAAAGTTTTGGCTACCGCGTTTGCAGACAAGAAGCACAAGGGAACCGGCCGGCACGAACCGGTGGTTATGGCAATTGAGTACGAGAAGGGTCGGGTGTTCCACACCACGCTCGGGCACGACGATTACTCATTCGCGAGTGTCGCTTTGATCACTCTGATTCAACGCGGCACCGAGTGGGCAGCCACCGGAAAGGTCACAATTGAGGTCCCCGACGATTTTCCGACTGATGAGAAATCTTCCAGCCGCAAGTACGAAGTGAAAGTACCAGCACTAACAAAATAAGCGATGGCTATTTGTTAAAATGCGTAAAAATCATCAAGTCTTACGATCAAGCTGACTTTTCGCACAAACGCTGATCAGACATTGAATTGCCACGGCTCAAGCATCTCGAATGAGCGACTTGAGCCGTTTTTTCGTGGAAATTCATAATCATTTGAGGTGCTCGCGTTAATTTAGAGTGAGTTTTACGGCAGCTGTCGACTTACTCACGGGAGGTGCAGAAGGGTCCGATTGAAGGGGCTATACGTTTTGCAACAACACCTCCTTCTGAACCGCGTCGGGGGCGGGTGCGTTGCTCCACCAGCCGTAAGACAGTATCAATGCAACTTCGAAACTCGAGAACCACCGTTGCGATCTTGATCGTAATGTTAATTGGTTCCATGGTGACCCAGTCTGCAATTGCCCAATCTAGCCAGGGCCGTGAAGGACAGGATGCTCGCATGACCCCTTTGGTCAAAGCTGTCAAACAATGTCGTTTGTCGGTGGTCAATCTTCGAGGAAAGAAAACAGTTCCCGACGGCGATTCAACCACCAAGACCAAACAGGTCAACGGGATGGGAACAGGAGTCGTCATCGACTCCCGCGGGTATGTTTTGACGAACTACCATGTCGTTCAAGGTGTCGAAAATATCGAAGTGGCAACTGGCGATCGCGAACAAACGACGGCACGCTTACTGGCCCATGATCCTGAGACGGATCTGGCGATTCTAAAAATCGAAACAGCACAGCCGCTGCCCACGATCAAACTGGGAACTTCTTCGGATTTGATGTTGGCCGAAACCGTATCAGCAGTCGGGAACGCTTACGGATACGAGCATACTGTGACCGTAGGAATCATCAGTCAACTTGGCCGAACGGTACAGGTCAACGACGAACAAATTTACCGGAATCTGATTCAGACCGACGCTGCGATCAACCCGGGCAACTCAGGTGGCCCCTTGTTGAACGCATTCGGTGAAATGATCGGCATCAACGTTGCAGTTCGAATTGGTGCTCAAGGCATCGCATTTGCGATTCCGGTAAATGACGCGATGGAAGTTGCCGCGCGGCTGATGGGAAAACTGACGAAGGGCGATGTACTGCATGGGCTGGTCGCGGAAACAAAATTCGTCAACAACCTGCCGGAACTAAAGGTAAAGGAGGTCGCCCCCTCTAGTCCCGCTGACAAGGCTGGCTTGAAACGCGGTGACCAAATCATTGCGATCAACAACAAGCCCTCGACACACGCCGTTCATTTCCAATCGGCACTGGTTGGCAAATCAGCGCGTGAACCCGTCAAGCTGTCGATCAAACGCGGTGGTCGCACACTAGATCTGGCAATGAAACTCAAACCGGGCAATTCGAAGGTTAGCACGGTGGGCTGGGCAGAGCTGGGCCTGAAGGTCACTAATGTTTCCGCATCAGAGATGACCGGGATGCACAACAACTACGTGAGAGGCCTTCGAGTCACTGAAGTCCGACGAAACAGTCCTGCCGAGGAAGAGGGGATTCTTGAGGGAGATATCATCGTCGCGATGCATGGCTGGAAAACAGAGACCGTCGAAAATCTGGCTTTCGTACTGGGC
>CAYTPS010000456.1:0-3743 GCA_964439245.1 uncultured Pirellulaceae bacterium
TGAATGGGCCGACTTCCTTTCTGACGCGTTCGAAAATGTAACTTTTGGCTATGATTGGCTCGCCACCGCAAACATCTACGCTGCCCAGATTCTCAATCTCTTCCACAACCACTCCTTTCGCGACTCGTCCGTTTCGCTACCTAGGGCCTTCCCTTTGAGAGACCACGATACCACTGTCGCCTTCTGGGCGAAAACTATCGAACTCGTCGAGGCTAAAATTGACCCTACACGAGACGACGAAAACGCTCTTCTTAGCACCCTGAAAGAGCACGTAAAGGCTTTGGACCTCTAACATAGAAAAATCACAAAAATGAGACTAAAAAAATCACTCAAATTTCTTACCGCTTGTCTTCTGTTAACAGCATGTAATCCAGAAAGAAACGGTAGCTCCAGTAAACCGACAGCCTATGACCGAGTCATCAAATCAAATACTATCACAGCTGGATACCTGGTCTATCCTCCTGCCTGTATCAAAGACCCTAATTCCGGCGAACTTTCCGGTATTCACATTGAAACAATGGAGGCTGTTGCTAAATCACTAGATCTAAAAATCGAGTGGAAAGAGGCATCTGGCTGGGCGACTATGATTGAAGACGTCAACTCAGGAAAGGTCGACCTGATTGGCTCTGCTGTGTGGGCAAATGCAACAAGAGGAAAGCATGCCGATTTCGGTACGCCGCTTTACTGGAGCGGAGTTTGCGCGTTCGTCAGGTCTAATGACAACAGGTTCGATAACAAAATTTCAGAAATAGACTCTCCCTCCATCAAGCTTGCTACAATCGACGGTGAAATGGCGGAGATGATCGCCAATACCGACTTTCCAAAGGCAGACCGATTCTCGCTCCCTCAAAACTCGGAACTAAGTCTAGCTCTCGAAAATGTTGCTATTAGCAAGGCCGATGTGGCGTTCGCAGAACAGTATTTCGTAGGTCTATATTCGAAATCAAATCCTGGAAAATTGAAGAACATCACTCCTGATTCACCTTTGCGTGTTTTTCCAAATTGCATCCTTCTACCAAAGGGAGACACCAAACTTAAGAGCATGTTGGATACTGCATTAGAAGAGCAAATTAACTCGGGATACGTCGACTCCCTAATCGACAAGTATGTCGGACCAGAAGGAGGTGTATTCCGGAACGCTCGCCCGTATCGGTCTAGTCGCTAGAACGCGCGTCTGTATGCAATGGATCTTTTAATTAAATACACAGAGGCTTGGATCACTGGTCTTGCCAAAACCGCATGGCTAGCCGGAATGAGTATTCTGATAGGAATTCCGCTAGGCCTTGTAATCGGGTGGATGTCCTCAAGGTTCCCCCGCTGTCTAGGGTGGCCAGTTGGCTTCCTTGCTTTTATTTTAGGGGGAACTCCCGTCTTAATAATTTTGCTCTGGTTGCACTACCCACTTCAGAGTCTTATTGGTCTGAATATCGAGCCAGACATCACTGCTCTTTTTACCCTCGCTCTGGTATTAACTTTCTCGCTAGGCCAATCAGTAAGAGTTGCCCTCTACTCGTTTCCCACCGAGTTACTAACTGCTGGCCGCGTAGCTGGACTCAGTGAGTGGAGAATTTTTCAGAAAATCTCACAACCACTTCTCCTGCGACAACTGACGCCTGGCATACTAACATTACTAGTGCTTACAATTCATGGGACTTTATTTGCTAGTTTGATTTCCGTTGACGAACTATTGCGAACAACACAGCGAATTAACGCGACCGAGTACCGCCCTGTTGAGCTCTACACGATTCTCGGGGGAATTTTTTGGATTCTTTGCCTACCACTGCAACTTCTAGCAAAAATAATGAGCCAGAAATCGCGAAAACTTTTTTCAATGACCTAGAATGTTAGAAGCACGCTTACTCAACAAATCCTTTGGAGAAACTGTGGTCTTACGTGATGTCTCGATTGAGGTTCATCGCGGACAATGTACTTGCCTGCTGGGTCCAAATGGAGCGGGAAAGACGATGCTTTTACAGTGTCTCGCGCAGGTTCTCCTTCCTGACTCAGGTGAGATTGAACTCGATGGCCAAAAAACGACTTTCCCACTCGAAGTTCGGAAACATCGTGGTCCATGGCCCAAGGTCACGGTATTATTTCAAAACATTGCCCACTGGCCTCACCTTACGTTCAGACAGTCTTTACAACTCGTAACAGGGCACAAAAAATTGCCCGAAAACGTATTGAGTCTGATTGAGCGCTTGGGAGTCACAGAACTTCTTGACCGCCTCCCTCACCGCTGCAGCGGGGGCCAACGCCAACGATTCGGGTTAGTCCGCTCATTGGCGCTTAACCCTGACTATCTTCTTGTCGATGAACCTACGGCGGCTGTGGACCTCGCCGCTGCGACTCAGATCGCAGAAATTCTAAATGAAGCCAAAGAAAATGGACTCGGTATTCTAGCCATTACTCACCAGCTCGGCTTCGCATCGCGCATTGCTGATAGCGTATGCTTTATGGCAGATGGCGAAAATGTCGAAACAGGAAACAGAACACTATTAAAAAGAGCAGTAGACCCAAGGGCTGCAGCATTCCTCGAAATGGTGCAAGCGCACTAAAGCAGAGTTTCCGAAACGAACATGGAAAAGAAGCAAACATATCAGCGATTTTTTGAAGACCAAAATGGTCCGCTCTACGATGAAACACTTGGAGACCTTGTCCCAAATCTCCATGACTTGACAGAGACGTCTCTAATTATGTTGCTCAATGTATTCAAACAGCAGGACAGCATTAAAATCTTGGACATTGGAGCCGGAACAGGAAGAGACTGCCTAACCTTGGCCTCTGTCTTTCCACAAGCTGAATTCTTAGCAATCGATTCTAGTGACGTGATGTTGGACGGATTTAGGCAGAAGCTTAGGGCATCTGAGAATGCGACTAAAGCTCGCAAGATCGAACTAATTCACAATAATTTTCTTGAGCCTACAAATAACAGACTCCTAACAGGAAACGGATTCGATGCGATTGTGACATCATTCACCTTTCACCATTTTTCAAAATCGCAGAAAAAAGACGCCTATTTAAGAGCCTACCAGCTACTGAAAACTGGAGGTCTTTTCATTAACACTGACCTCTTTTCGTTTGAATCAGGCTCCATATCGAAAATTGCTCTCGACTATGATCTGGAATTCATCAGCAAAAACATCAATCAACGAGTTGAAGAGTCTAGCGAACCGACAGTTAAAAAATCTCTGGGCGAAACAAGGGACTCGTGGCTAGATCACTACAAGACAATGAACATCACCGAGCCTATAGAGGGTGATGAGGGCCAATTGGCCATACTTAGAAAATGTGGGTTCGTGGAGGTTTGCTGTCCATTTCGTCATTGGCAGGTTGGAGTCATTGCCGCTAGGAAAACGAAATAAATAGGAATTCCAAACAAACCAGCCGCATGCGGTATCAACACCGAACAATACGATGGATCCTATATTTTCAAGGATTCTTGTTTAGAATGGCCATATAATTTTAGCCTCGCCCGCCACTGGTTACAGGTTACAGGTTACGATCAAGTATACTATTTGACCGCGAAACGCGAATTCACTACTATCAAGTCAACCAACTTTTTCCTGACGTTCGTCAGATGCAAAGTGGTCATTGAGGAAGTGTTCGCGCCGCTACCATAAAACAGGGTTCCCCCAGTCACAGAGCGGGAATAGTGCGCAAAAATCAGGAACGTATTGGCTTTTAACCAATTGGTCGCGAGTTCGAACCTCGCCCCACCCACCACAAATTCGTTCCCACAAAGG
>CAYTPS010000457.1:0-3735 GCA_964439245.1 uncultured Pirellulaceae bacterium
CCCCGACGAGAGCCCCATTCACTTTAATGGCGTCTTCTTGTCGCCCAGTCTTTTCTTGGACCAGATAGGTTCCATAAACTCCACGGAACCTGCAGAACAGAATCCGAATCCGGTGATTTTCAAAGAATGACCTAGGCGATCCTGTCAGAGATCGACTTTGCCGATTTCTTAACCTTTTGGCTGGCTGGCTTGGGAACAGCCGAAGGATCTGGCAATGAATTCTCTGCCGGCACAAAGTACTCGGGCACTAACTCACGTAAACGCTGGCGAGTTTTTTCCGGTGGAGCGAACACGAGATCGATCAAGCTTTGAACGTCTGCGTTAACATCGGAGAGTTTTCTGACACGGTGATAGGCCGACAGAATCTTCTTGTGGCCTGTTTTCATTACCTGTTCGTCGTCGTAGTACAGCTCCTCATACAGTTTCTCCCCCGGACGGATTCCTGTGTAGACGATGTCGATTGAATTCGCCGGTAGTCCAGCCAGGCGAATCAGGTCGCGAGCCATGTCTTCGATACGGACTTGCTGTCCCATTTCCAAGACGAAAATTTCGCCGCCTTCTCCCATGGCCGCTGCCTGCAGAACCAGTTGGCTAGCCTCAGGGATCGTCATAAAGAAGCGCGTCATCCGACTGTCAGTGATCGTGATCGGACCGCCCTTTTGAATCTGCTGCTGGAAAACTGGAATCACACTTCCTGCCGAACCCAGGACGTTACCAAACCTTGTGACGATAAACCGAGTGTTGACGTGCTCCTCACCGCCCAACGCCAAACAATAACGCTCAGCCATCTGCTTGGTGCATCCCATGACGCTGGTCGGATTGACCGATTTGTCTGTCGATACCAAAACGAACCGCTCGGTATTGTGCTTCACGGCCATGTCGGCAACCACTTTGGTGCCGTAGATATTGTTCTGAACGGCCTCACCTACATTTGCCTCAACCAGAGGGACGTGCTTGTGAGCCGCCGCGTGAAATACGACATCAGGCTGGTAGGTTGAAAACACTTCCTCCATCCGAGGCAAATCAGTGACACTAGCGATACGTGGGAGCAATTCTCCTTCGTATTCTCCTGATTTCAGTTCACGCTCGATATGGAAAATTCGATTTTCCCCACGCCCCACAAGCACCACCGAGGCGGGTTGGAATTTGGCGATCTGGCGGCATAATTCTGAGCCAATGCTACCTCCGGCTCCAGTGACGAGGATTTTTTTTCCGGAGATCAACGACTCGATCTTAGTCGTGTCAAGCGACACCGGGTCTCGCCGCAAAAGATCTTCTACTGAAACATCCCGCATCGGAATTTTGCTGCTTCCGGCCAATGATTGGTCCAACGGAGAAACGACTCTAACCTTAAAACCTTGCTCCGAAGCAACATCCAACAGTTCACGCATGACTTTCGCGGGCAGCGATCCACTGGGGACAAAGACGGTGCTGGCGCGGTAGTGCTCGACAAGTTCTTTAAGCTCGCTGGCCGCACCCACGACTCGCATATCACTAAAACGCTGCTTCTTTCCTGGGATTTTCTCTCCAGAGACCAGCCCGACGATACGAGTTTTGTTGTTGGGTTGGGAGTTAATCAGGTGCGCCATTTTGGCGGCTACGAAATTGTTTCCGATGAACAGTGCACGGTCGAGACCACGCGACGAGTGGAAGATTGCAATCCGCTCATCCCAAACACGTGAGATTGATCGCAGGCCGCCAATCAAAACAATGGTGAGAATGAGGTCGGAAAGGACGACGCCTCTTGGGATTTGCAATGAGGCGAGCACGAAGTGATCGATCAACACGATTCCGACCGTGGCCGTTCCCGCCGCCTTAAGAAGCGTGATAAAATCTGAGAAGGTAACGTACCTCCACCATCCATGAATTGAGCCCATGAAGTAGAACACCAGAATCTTCACGCCGAGAACTAAAGGCAGCGTTGACTTGATGTTGTTCACGTACTTTTCAGGAATACTGAAATCGAATCTCAAAGAGAATGCGACCCAGTAGATTCCAAGAAACATCAAGACGTGCCCAACCAAGAGAATCGACAGGCGATATTCTTTCAGGAGAGTGACCCAACGGGATTCGTTTTTCGGCAACTCTGAAAATGAATTCATAGAAGATGGTTTTAGCATTGGAAATCGAGTGTCAGCAGAGAGGAGCAGGAGGGCCGAACGACTAAGTTAATCAACCGCTTGCGTTGTTCTCGTCAACGGTTGTAACATTATGGTCGAGGTTGGAACTGGACTTGGGGGCCTTTAATCAGCGACCACACAAGCCCCGGAAAATGACTTATGAATTACCGGCCTTATATTACTCAGTGCGGACTAAATATCAATTGAGCTGTCGGGAGAAGACGACGGATCTTTTCTGCTGTCATCGCTATAATTTACCTACCCCCTCAGGCACGTCTCTCGCCTAGTTTTGCGGCGAATCGTGAATCCTCCTTTTTTGTTGTTTGGTGCCGGAAACCCCCGCAAACGTCCAATGTGGAAGCTTTGAAGTGCCGTGGGCCTGTCGGTACTACCTGCAAATCCCGATGAATAACAGCTTGTTTTACCCAATTGGCCGACAATCTATACAGAACCTTTGTGAAAACTTTCAAGTGAAATGCCGGGTAAACTCCCCTACGTGACTTTCTTTTTTCATCCAACACCAGCCCGCCAAAACCGACTTTAGGGATCATGCGAAATAATCCGGAAATCAAGCTTGTGACTGGCATCCTGATTTGGATTGGGCTAATCGCTCTGGTCACCATTAGCGTCAGGCAAACCAATGCCGTTTCACCTCAGGCTGTGAGGAACTTAGTTGGCTACGTCGGTGCACAACGTTCAACGGTCAATGTCATTTCCCCCTATCACGTCGTGCTTGGAATTGGCGATCCACTATTCATCGAGAACGACGGCACCCTGGAGCCCATTGGGATGGTGACAGGTTTGGACCTAGACGAATCGCAGTTGGAATTGCAAAGACGTACAAAGAAAATTCGACTAGCTTGGGTGAAGGGCGCAACAGTCACATTTTTCACCGGGAGCCCCTATTTGGGAGCCGATGCATCGGTCGAACTGAATGCGACAGACCAGTCGCCAGCTTGGATTGCCAAGACGATGCTTAGTCCATCGATGCGGAAAGAAATCTCACAGTTGATCTCGGCTGCCTACAACGACCACCAAGAAGACCTCGTCAACCAGTTTCGACCTATCATCAAAAAAACGTTTGTTGATTCGGCCCAGCTGATTCGTGACAGCGTCATGGATGAACTAAACCTGAAGCAAGCAACAGTAAGTGCCATCAGCCAGCGATACCAAAACGATGTGATCCAACAAGAACTCATGCCGGTGATTCAGGCTGAGGTCTGGCCGATCGTTGAAGAAGAAGCCGTTCCATTGGTGGAGGAGATCGGCCAAGAGGTTTGGCAAGAAGTTTCAGTATGGCGTTTTGGTTGGCGTTTTCTCTACGACAAGTCTCCGCTGCCGGAGAAGAAACTGTCGCAAAGGGAGTTTGATCGTTTTGTTCAGAATAAAGCGTTGCCGATTTTTGAATCTCATTTCGAAGACGTAATTGAGATGCAGAAAAGGATGATCGCACGAGTCTTGGCCAACAAGAAAGTAACGGAGACGGTTTCCACAGTTGCACGCGATTTCTTTTCCGACGAAGAGGTGCAGACGCTGTTTAAGGATGTGTTCCGCAAAGCCGTCGTCGACAATCCGAAGCTAAGAAAGTCAATTGAACGGACATGGCAATCCGAAG
>CAYTPS010000458.1:0-3732 GCA_964439245.1 uncultured Pirellulaceae bacterium
GCACCACTGAGCCGTTCTCGATCAACTGTCCATAGACAAACTTAGCGGTAGAACTTGGCACAGCAAAACTGATTCCCTGAAAAGTCTCGCCATAGATCGACGTGTTGATGCCGATCACATTACCGTTTGCGTCTACCAGTGGGCCACCGCTGTTACCGGGGTTAACGGCAGCGTCAGTCTGCAAGAGGTTTTGCTTACGCGATTTGTCGCCGGGGCGGTCTTTGCCGCTGATGATTCCAGAAGTTACCGTTTGATCGTAGCGGTATGGGCTGCCGATAGCCCAGACAAACGATCCGACTTCCGCCGCTTCACTATCGCCCCAAACAGCGGGGACAAGATTGTTCGCATTGATTTTCAACACAGCTAGGTCGCTGACTAGGTCGACGCCAACAAGATCCGCTCGATATTGACTTCGATCGTGTAATTCGACAATGCATCTACTTGCACCTTCCAAGACGTGAGCGTTGGAGATGATATAGCCTTCGCGCGACATGATTACGCCGGAGCCATATCCGCGTTGGTTGTTGTTTGTTCGTCCCGCGTGAATACTGACGACACTGGGCTTGATCTTATGAGCAACCAATTGAGAAGCACGGGAAACGTTTTCTAAAGGCCTGCGTTCCAGCTGCTCAACGGCATTCTCGTACTGAGCGCGCACCTTCCCACGAGTGGCCGCATAATTGTACTCTTCGACAATGCGCGGCCCAATCAACCAAGCCGCGAGCAACAACACGGTAGTGGTGAACAAAGCGTAGGCCGGAACTAGCGATCGACGATCAACGTCCGGTTCAACGCTCTGCCTAGAACGCCGGCGATCGATAGCACCGTGAGGTCGGTCTATCCGCGTATCGTAACGGGTGCCGGGTTCGGTGGGGAGATCCGCTTGGGCCTCTGCTGCATCGCCGGTTCCATCAAACCGCGGAATCGCACCCGCAACTTCGGTGGGGACAACTGGATGATCGCCCTGAGGAATCCCCTCAGATGAAGTGCGAATTTGCTTCTGTTGGAAAGCGGCAATCTCATCGGCAACTCGCTCACTAGGGCGACGAGAAAACGGCTTTGCAAATCTCACATCGTCTGAGGCCTCGCCCCGAGAACGTTTATCGAAATTTTGGTCACCGAGCGCCACTAGTTCGTCCTTGAGGGAATTCCCAAAAAATATGCAGCTGAAGATCGAACAGAAGCTGTTCGGCTGTTTTTCAGTATAACCGAATTTCGATCACACTAAGCACAAAAAATCATCCCCAGCTTCACGCATTTTAACGACAGCAAAATGGTATGTTCAGCCAAACGAGGCATTTTTGTGGACAAGATCGCCCGCTCATTCGTGGACGTGAAATCAACAAACATTTGATTCCCAACCAAACCGCTGGATTGGAAAAAACAACCCGCACTAGGTCTGGTCGAAAACTTGGGGTTGGTAGATCGATTTCACTCGAAATTTGCCAACCAAAATTGTTCCGCCAACCCAAAAATCAATTCTTGACGCAACACTACTTCAATTTTGGCCTAGCATCCGTTCGAGCCACATTTTTGCTTCTTCTTTTGGGAGGGCAAAAAACGGCGGATGAAAAACCTCGCCAAAGGTGTTATACCTTTTAGAGAACAACGTACCTGAGATCAACTCTCAAGCCATCGACTTCCCTCCTCTCGGAAAAGAAGACTCAAGGTTCTCCATGCCCGTCGAAATGCAACTTTCTCGAATCATTATCAGCGAGATCAACGAAAGCCAATACGTGTTCCTCAAGGAAGTCGATGGCGATCGTCAGTTCCCGATTCTCATCGGAATCTTCGAGGCGACGAGTATCGATCGGCGGGTAAAAAAGGTTGAGCGTCCACGTCCTTTGACGAACGACTTGATCGTTAGCGTTGCCGAAAATCTCGGCGGTGAGATGGACAGCGTTGTGATCTGCGATCTGAAAAAGCAGACCTATTTTGCAAAACTGAGAATTCGGCGTGACGGCGAGTTGATCGAAATCGACGCGCGACCATCTGACGCTCTGGCCGTTGCGGTCACCGCTGAACCCCCGTTGCCAATTTGGGTCGACGAAAATGTCATCGACGAAGCAATTGCCAGCCTATAACCTGCAGCGCAAATCTTCCCCGACTATTTGTCAGACCAGACCGCCCACTCGTTGCCGCTGGGATCAGTAAACTGAAACCGACGCCCGCCGGGAAACGCAAACGTGGGCTTGATCACGGTGCCTCCACCTTTCTTGATTTTCTCTTCGGTGGCCGCAAGATCGTTGCTGTAAAAAGTCACCAATACGCTCCCTCTCTCGGTCAACGCGGTTTTCGAATCGCGGTAGAACCCTACCATCATTCCGCCCCCGTCACTGTCCATGTAGTCAGCCCCATAAAGCGTGAATTCCCATCCAAAAACAGACTCAAAAAATCCTCGCACGGCATCTAAATCTTTGGCCGGGAACTCAAGGTAGTTGAGCTTTTCGTGTTCGTTCATTTGCTACAGGTTCCTTAGGATTCAATCGACGGTACGACAGCACGCTGCAAAAAAATCCCGGTAACAGATTGCCACCGGGACTGTGTGATTCTGATTTTGTCGCATCAACGACCAAGTAGTTAGCGTTGCGGCCTACGCATCGTCCATCACTTCTTTCTTACGTCCCTCGGCAATGCTTTCTGCCTGTTCCTCAAACTTCTTGGTCAAATCTTGGACCGAAGACTTAATGTCGTCACGTTGATCCTCAGAAATGACTTTGTCTTTCGCTTCACCTTCAGCGGCTTTGTTTCCGTCGCGCCGAACGTTGCGGATCGAAATTTTAGCTTCTTCAGTCAATTCCTTGATGCGACCAACCATTTTCTTGCGAACATCGGTCGACAGTGGCGGGATATTGATTCGCACTACGCGTCCATCACTCTGAGGATTAAACCCCAAATCAGCCGACACAATCGCTTTTTCAATCTCCTTGATCACACTAGCGTCGTAGGGACGGATCACAATCTGGGTCGGTTCAGGAGCACCCACCGAGGCGATTTGCTTCAAAGGTGTTGGAGATCCGTAAACGTCAACGCGTACCGAATCAACCAAGCCAGGATTAGCGCGTCCAGTGCGAATTCCGCCAAGGTTCTTTTTCAAAACCTCGATGGCTTTCTCCATGCGTTGTTCGGTGTCAATCAAAATTTCGTCGCTAGGCATGAGATTTCTCCTAAGGTTGTGGTTGTTCGATGATCTTCAGTGTAAATGATCAAAAGATAGAATCCAAGCACAGGGACAGCGCGTGGCTGTTTGCTTTTACAGAAATTTCACTCAGCCCCAAAGCCGTTTCGAGAAAAAACATTTCACGACGACTTCGCCCTCACAAGGCTGCCTTGACTGTCGATCGTCCATATTGTGCTGGAGATCCCTTCAAGCCACTGTGGCTGGTGAGTCACGGCCAGAACCGTAACTTCGTTCTGCAAAACATAGTCCCGAAACCAATCGATCAATGTGTCGCGCGTCTGCGAGTCTAAAGCCGAAAACGGTTCGTCCAAGCAGACGATATCCGGTTCAAACGCTAAAGCGCGTCCCAAGGCCACACATTGCTTCTGACCGCCGGAGAGACTTTCCGGGTAACGATCCAAAAGACTTGACAGCCCGAGCTTCGCCGACAAAGTTTCGACACGCTCCTTCTGGCGTTGTGGCTGCCATTTCCGTACTCGACACGGAAATCCCAAGTTTTCGCGGACACTCAATTGCTCAAACAACGCCACGTCCTGCGGCAGGTACCCCAC
>CAYTPS010000459.1:0-3718 GCA_964439245.1 uncultured Pirellulaceae bacterium
AAGACTCCAACCGTGAGTAGGTGAGCATCATTCGTGCACAGAGTTGTCTCCAAGTCTGAACGAAGTCTTCTCCACCACATTCGCTTAGAATGGACAGATGAAACTCCATGTCGGCCTTAGCAACCTCAATCACGTCCTCGCTGTCACATGCACGCTTGAGCTTTTCAAGAGCGGCCGCGATGTTGGTGTGGCTTTCTGGCGTAAGATTCTCGAATCCTTTGCGAACAATATAGGATTCAATCTGCGAACGTAATGAAGCCACAAAACTGCGGTCCTCCAGTGCCGGAGGGTGGCGAACTGTCACACCCCGATTGGAGTGGTATGCGAGAAACCCTTCTTGGGAAAGTTGCAGAAACGCATCTCGTATCGGGCCTCGGCTGACACCGAATCGCTTCGCCATCTGCGTCTCACGCAATGGGAGGCCGGCTTCAAAAGTGCCAGCAACTAATTCATCTCTAATTTTCCCGGTGATCTCTTCTCGGATTGACGCCATGTATAATCACTCCCAACCTGAAATAAGCAGCGGTGGAAATTGTAAACGATTGTCTACAATTGCAACCTCTTATAGGTTAATGTTAAAATGCCTTCCGTCAACGACAAATACTTGGGGTGGCTGCCACTGAATGAGAAAACAAGTATTTCTTTCGTGTATTTTGTCCCCGTTAATTCCTCTGACCGAAAAAGTCCAAATGATTCAGGAACTTGAAGCACTAAAAATTATTCCAGTTGTGGCCATCCATGACGCCAGCCATTCAGACTTACTGGCTGAAGCCCTTATCGCAGGTGGCTTGCCAGTGGCAGAAGTCACATTGCGAACCGACGCGGGCTTAGACGCCATTGCTAGGCTGGCCAAAGTTGAGAATTTTCTTATCGGCGCCGGTACCGTCCACAGTGTTGACGATGCTAAACAAGTAGCAGATGCGGGAGCTAGGTTCGTTGTGACACCGGGCTTTAATCCGAAGACGGTTCAGTGGTGTTTGGACAATGACATGCCGATCTTTCCGGGAGTATCTAGCCCTACCGATTTAGAAACGGCGCTGGAATTTGGTCTTGAGGTCGTTAAATTCTTCCCGGCCGAACGTATCGGTGGCATTCCAATGCTCAAAGCGTTGCAAGGTCCCTACGGCGGCATTCGCTTTATTCCTACCGGTGGAATCAATTCGGAAAACATCGCCGATTACTTGGCACTTCCTTCGGTGGTGGCTTGCGGTGGAAGTTGGATGGTGAAATCCGACATGATCGCTGGTGGCCAGTTTGATCAAATTACAGACATCACGAAGAATGCGTTGGCCGCGTGTTAAGCTTGCAGTTTCAGGCCGCTATCAGAGGAGGCCCGAACAAAACGAATACCTCCAATTCCTCACGAAGGCCGGTGAGAGACGTCAGTTAGCGAGCAAAAAAAAAGAGCCAGCCAAAAATCGGCTGGCTCTTCCTTTAAGAGCTTTCAGCTTCTCAGGTACTCTCTAGCCACCCTGCAGAATAGCAATGAATGCAGGGATGTCTGCGAAATCAACAGCACCGCTGCAATCGCAATCAGCTTCGGCTTGGAAACCACCGCCTTGCAGGACGGAAATGAATGCTGGGATATCGGCAAAGTCAACAACTCCGCTCAAGTCAACATCGCCTTTCAAAGCACCTGTATCTGGCTCGGTCAAGCTGAATTGCAGGTCGTAGTTACGTGCAACGATCGATCCAAATCCACCATCGCCCATTCCATCCAAATCGGTGTCGCCTGAGTTGTCGAGCTCCAATGTCGCCACTGGTTCAGTGAAATCAAGTGTCATCGTAGAAAATTGGAATCCACCGACACTCGGGACGGCAAACGTAACCGTTTCGCCATTGACTTCAACTGTGCGATCAATGTCGGCACCGCTACCGGCACCGATACCGGCTCCACTAAACCCATAGAAGTAAATCGTAGAACCTGAATCAGTCGTTGTTCCAGTGACATCAACCACTGAGACTTGAAGGTCGTTCAAGTTACCGAATCCAGTATCAAAACCTTGACCGAAGGATGCCAAAACACCTCCATCGAGTCCGTCGCTATCAAAATCAACTCTTTCATATCGAACGGTGAATGTAACGGCATCATTTGCGGTACCGTCGAAGTCCAAATCTAAGTTGGAATATGTCATCTGCATGTCAAGCGTTTGATCTGAACCGTCGGCAGCCGGGTTCATTGGATCGTACGCGGCCGAGTTCGTGCGAGGATTACCCGGAATGGCAGCACCATTGATCGTGATTGCCGAAGCGTTTGTTGCATGGGCCCCATAGGTTCCCGCAGCAATGTTATCGGCCCCACCACCAAAAACGCCTGTGCCACGGAGGTCAAGATTTTGGAGGGTGACTGTAGGCACCGCATCCTCATCGACCGAAAAGTTAATGTTGTCGATGTAGATCGCAGTGCCAGGTTGAGCACTATTGCCGTTGTTGAAGACCAACAATGGCACAACGTTTTCAGCACCAGCGGGAACATTCCCTGTGATTTGAAGCGTCAGCCACGTATCCAACGCAACACCAGTAGCGTAGCCATGAAATCCATTATTTTGTTGATCGACAGACGCGTTACTCGCATCAAGGAAATTTAAACTAGTGAAAAACCTTTGACTAAGCTCGTTCTGCATCGAGCTACTGGAGGGCACATAGAAATCTATCGTGAAAGTATACGGCTTTCCGATGAACGAGGCGGGCACCGGCAGAGTACTCGAAGGGGCAGGCCCAATGTTGGTAAACTGCTGGGTTGTGCCAGATGTACTGAGATCGCCTACCGTGGTGCGACTGGCATCTCCTGTCGGGTCGGCGATTTGGGTAACGGTCAAGCCACCAACGAACCCACTCACACCACTGGTTGCTGGGTCATCATCTGTCCAGACACTGGTCTGCCCATACGAAGGGATGGAAATCGCAAGGGTTGCGATTGCGGCGAATACGAAACTTAACGGGCGGCTCATACTTACTCCTAACAAGGTGGATGCTGAAATCAAATTAGTACCTCTAATTGTATACAATTCCAAAGGGTGTAGAAGGGGATAAACGTTCTTGCTGAGGGTATTTTCGATGTTTTTTGAGCTGAAAGGAAACATGTGGAGTCTTGGTCGCTACTAACGGTTCGATCGGTTCCATAAAGACTGCTTTATCCGGCGCCTTTAGATGGATTGATCAAAATAGTGGTTTCTTTGATTCTGGCATGTCGGCAGCGAGAAGACGCTATCTAGGAGGGGTTGCTTCGCGAAACTAAATTCATGCCCAACCTACTAATGTCCTGAGTCATTAGTTTCTTCAAAACGCTTTGCTAGCCTTATTGAGTTGGTTTATTCTCAGTGTCTTGGAAGGGGCCAAGCATGTCGTCTCGAAGATAGGATACCCCGAGATCATTCTCAGTCGCAAACGTCTGTGAAATGCGTTTAGCGAATTAACGACTCAGCACACTAGTTGATTTGGACCTTTTCCATTGGCTTTAAAAAGAGGCTACGGATCCGAGACCTAAAGAGACCCGTGATCAACAACTTCTCCGCCGGATCGGGTGCTGATCGCGCGATAGAGTTCCGACGAGATGGTTTCGCTGATCGAATGTGTCGATCCGTCGGCAAAAACGAAATTGCAAGATTGTGGGTGGAAGCTAAGGAAGCCTCGAACACGATCCAGTTGGCCACCATTGTCGTTGCCGCGCGGCAAATCGATACTGGCGTTATCTTCGACGCTCCCGAGGGGCACTGCA
>CAYTPS010000460.1:0-3703 GCA_964439245.1 uncultured Pirellulaceae bacterium
TCGCCATCGTTGCTAAAGATGTAGAGCAGGCTTTCGAAAAACATCCGCCTGACTTTCCGGGTGCCGAAGATGTAATCGAGGATGTTCACCTGATTCGCAGTCAGCTCGATCGCTGCCGCGCGATTATCGACCGGATGTCCAGCCACGCCGGCGAGGCGGTTGGTGAGCCTCTGAGGCAAGTTCCGCTGGGAGCGCTCGCCGACGCGTCGCTTGAAGGGCTGATCGGCCGAGGCAGGGTACATCTAGACCTGCTTTCTGCAGACCATACTCAACTCGTTTCCGTCCCTATCGACGGACTCAGTCAGGCGATTCGTGGGCTCGTTCAGAATGCTCTTGATGCCGACGATAGTGATCGTCCCGTCAATGTAAAGATCAGGAAAATGGGGGACAATTGGTGCTGGGAGATTGTCGATCGCGGGATCGGGATGGCCCCGGCGGTGTTGGAACGTGTGAGTGAGCCGTTTTTCACAACAAAACCCCCTGGAAAGGGGATGGGATTGGGAGTTTTTTTGGCAAAAAACGTTGTGAAACGGCTTGGTGGCACGGTTAATCACCAGTCCACTGAGAATGAGGGAACCACCGTAACCATCTTACTGCCCGCCGGCTAATTGCGTTCTAGAATCGCAGTAGCATCTTTGTGAACCCATCTTAGCAGCAACGAATTAAACGCATGAATGAAACAATATCAATCTTGGTTGTCGATGACGACGATGTTTTGCGGAATCGCCTAGAGAAGGCGTTTCTCCGTCGAGGATTTGTCGTATACATGGCTGGCGATTTCGATCAGGCGATTGAGCTGGCGAAACTGCATGAGCCTTCAAGAGCAGTGTTGGATCTGAAAATGCCAGGGAAGTCCGGACTGGAATTGCTCAAATCAATTCGAGAGACTTCCCCTAGCACGGACTGTGTTATTTTGACGGGCTATGGGTCAATTACCAACGCTGTCGAAGCGGTCAAGTTGGGTGCAGTTGGGTATGTAACCAAGCCGGCCGATGCAGACCAAGTTCTTGCGGCGTTCAACGATTCGCCTGAGATCGAGAACCCTGAGTTCCCGCCACCTTCATTGGCGTCCGCTCAGTGGGAGCACATTCAGCGGGTGCTCTCAGACGCAGGGGGCAACATCTCCGAGGCGGCTAGACGGTTAGACATTCCGCGGCGAACTCTACAGCGGAAGCTAAAGAAAAACGCGCCGTAGCCTCCTGAGTTTTGTTGTGGTTCAGTTTCCACAACATGAGTTTCTTGGAAGATACCCTCTGGCGGCTGAAATCTTATTCGCTTTTAGCCGCAGCCAAGACCTGTCTTTCTACCTCGAGCAATGGTAGTTCGACAGGAATCTCGACAACATCTTTCTCTTGAGTCGTAGGCTCCAGTGCTTCGAATTGGCTCTGCATCAATTCAGACGGCATGTAATGGCTTTTGCGCTGGGCTTGGCGCTTGGCGATCAGCTTGATGTCTCCGACCAAGTGAATGAACGTCGGAGGAACCGAGATATTTCTCAGCTGGTCTCGGTAGGATTTCTTAAGTGCCGAGCAAGCGACAGCGACCGATTTTTGGGCTTGTAGCGTCTCTTCAATGTGCTGGCAGATGGATTCGAGCCATGGCCTGCGGTCATCATCGTTGAGCGGCTGTCCCGAGGCCATTTTCGCGACGTTGGCCGAAGAGTGCAGATCGTCACCATCGGTAAACACGAAATTCAGTTCGCGCTTGAGCAATTCGCCAAAGGTTGTTTTACCGCAGCCAGAAACACCCATTAAAATAATGGCTCGAGGGTTGGATTGTTTGGGCATCCTTCAGGATCCTGCCAATAAATATCGGATGTGGCTAAAATTTGACTCTCCGGTATGATACCAGATCACCACTCGCCACTGCCACGAACCTACCATGCCCATCCTCAAACAAGAAGACGATATTCACCCTGTCGATTTGCTAGACAGACCAGAATATTTGGTCGAAAAAGAGCAATCTGGATCGCAATGGTGGTGCGTGTACACCGTTTCTCGTCGGGAGAAGGACTTGATGCGAAAGTTGGCGAAGAAAGATATTTCATTTTACGGACCGGTGATTTCCAAACGTTATCGCTCCCCCAACGGGCGTCTGCGAAACTCCTTCATTCCTTTATTTGCCAACTATGTCTTTGTGCTGGCCGACGAAGCCGAACGCACTGAGATGCTGAAAACCAATTGCGTTTCCAAGTGCAGCCCGGTTGTAGATCAGGAGCTTTTGGTGAAGCAACTACAACAGATTCATCACGTCATCAAGGCTGGAGTGCCTCTGACGGTTGAGGCCAAGTTAACAACTGGTGATCGCGTAAAGGTGAAGCGTGGGCCGTTCGCTGGATACGAGGGGATTGTCATTCGCCGCGAGGCGAAAACTCGACTTCTGCTTTCGATTCAGTTTCTGGAAAAAGGCGTATCTATGGAAGTCGATGAAGCAGTTTTGGAGCCAGCCGGTTAGCGGGGCAAAGCGAACAAACATGTGTTCACTTGCTCGAAGCGATGACTTCCGCAATCACAGATTCGTTGTTGACCGAATTGGCGGACCGTTTCAGCTCGATACGAATTCCAAATTTGCTTGTGGAAGTTGTTCGGGCGACCACATTTTCTCGGTTACAGAACGTTTCGACCTCTGGCGCAGATTGCATCGGCGGATAGATAGGAACGTGCAAAATGTAAATCGTTTGAGCTGGCTCAAAGCGACAGCGAAAACTTCCTGTCAAAGTATCCCTTGTAATCGACGATTCTGTTCTCTGGGTGCGAACAATGTGATGGCTGACGGTGGGGTCTGCCATCAATGGTTTCTCATCGCGACAACTCGCAAGATTAGCAGTCGCATCTTCGGCGTCCCCGCAGAGCTGATTTAAGCGGGCTTCGATATCGTGTGAAGTTTCGTAGGTGTCACTCATTGGCTGGCTTGTAGAAGTCCGCTGGTCGTCCGATTGCTCGCGCGGTTGCATGAAAAAAAGCGTTACAAAATTGTAACGCCTTGTCGTTTCTTTTGTCAGCTACCGCAGTGGTAACAGGATTAGGCAGTTGTCAGGGCGGCGGCCTTTTCTGCCAATTCTTTGGCCGAATCCGTGTTTTCCCAAGTGAAATCGGCGTCGTTACGTCCGAAGTGACCGCCGGCGGCCGTCTTACGGAAGATCGGACGCTGAAGTTTCAGGTAGTTGATAATGCCCTGAGTCGAAAGTGGGTAGTGTTCACGGACAATGTCACAGATTGCTGAGTCATCGATCTTGCCAGTGCCTTGTGTGTCAACGTGAACGCTGACCGGATCGGCAACACCAATCGCGTATGCCAACTGAACCTCACAACGCTTGGCCAGTCCAGCAGCGACGATATTCTTCGCAACGTGTCGAGACATATAGGCCGCGCTTCGATCGACCTTGGTAGAATCCTTACCGCTAAATGCTCCACCACCGTGACGTCCCCAGCCACCGTAAGTGTCAACGATAATCTTGCGGCCAGTCAAACCACAGTCACCATGAGGGCCACCGATTTCAAACTTGCCCGTTGGGTTGATGTGATAAGTCACATCACCTTTAACCAATTCGGCCGGTAGTAATGGCTGAACGATTTCTTCTTTAATGAACTTCTGAATGGTCTCGTTGTCAACGTCTGGACCATGCTGAGTCGACACGACCACGGTGTCGATACGGACAGGAGTAAACCCGTCGTACTCAACGGTGACTTGGCTCTTGCTATCC
>CAYTPS010000461.1:0-2558 GCA_964439245.1 uncultured Pirellulaceae bacterium
GGCCAAGAGACTGCCAATTCGGTTTTGATTGCCAGCAAGCAACAAGATCCACGTATTCGTGTCGGTGATCGGTTGAGTTTTGGCAGTGAAGACAGCGACACTTTTTTCCTGCGAACTGTCGTCGCGATCGAACGTTACAATGATGGGGACGTGGATTTTGCCGCTATCGGGGACCTCTACTTTGATGGTCTGGCACAGCCACAGAACAAGTTCGAAACCGGCTTTCGATTGACGTTGTCTCAAGCCGTTGATGTAGAGGCAGGCGACTTAATCACCAACCTTTCGCGCTCCGGTTCTGGGTTCGAAATTTCAGATTCCGTCATTACCAACACGCGCGCTCGAGGCCTTGTTTTGAAGGCTTCCAATGGGACAGTCTCTGGCAATACACTCGCCAACATAGCTTTGGCTGGTATTTTGGTTTCACCGGAGGCGACATTCTGGGCAGAGTCAGGTTTTGCAGACTCTCTTGTAATTGACAACAATCGCCTCAGTAAGGTTGGCTTCGCAGCCACCAATCCCTACCAAAGAGCCATCGGCGGAATTGTTATCACAGCGGACCCGGATTTCTCCGCTCGCGGGCACCGCAATATTCAAATCACCAACAATGAACTTGAGGGCGTAAACGGGGTCAACCTGATCGTCACCAATGCGCTGGATGTCGATGTGGTTGGTAACCAGTTCATCAATGCTCAACCACTAGGACTTGGTCACGGCAGCGCCGTTGGTGTAGATGCTGGTGCACTGGTCTGGTTGGACCTTGTCAGCAATATTAGTTTTCAAAGCAATGTGCTGGACTTTCAAGGCGTCAACACTGACCACTTGGTTCTTCTGTCTTCAACGGTAAGCAATGTTGTTGGCCTGCCGACAGGATTAAGAACGGACGTTTAGTACCGCTTGTTGGAGCGAAGGCGTGTTTTGAAGACCTTCGGCAAGACTACTTATTGGATATTCGGTTCGCTCGCCAGGTTTTGCGAAAGTGTCTAGCTCGGTAACGAAGAGTTGGTAATCGTTACATGTTATCTTCTCCAATCTTCTTACTCCCCCTTTTGTTTCGTTCCTGACATACAAAAAAGAATATCAATGCAGTGGAACCGTCTGCGCGATGGCGACTTTGAGATTCGGAAGCGAATTGTCGGCTGCTGAATCTTCATCTTTGGTATAACTCAGGCTCCTACCGCCAATGATACATCTCTCGAAAGAAAACTGTGCTCGCTCCCTCCCCCTCAAGCGAAGATTGGGTGCGCGACGTGCGCGCTACCCTGAAAACGTCTCAGCACGATTTCCATCAAGTTAAACCTTGGATTTACTGGCGTGATATGCTAGTTGGCGCTGCGATTGCTTACTCAGCCGCAGCATTGTATGTCAGCGCTCCCGCTTTCTCTGCGCTTCAAATTGGCAGCTTCTTCGTCGCCGTTTTTTGGCTTTATCGAGTCGGATCGCTTGTCCACGAAGTGGCTCATCTGGGTGGTCACGAGCTGACTTCGTTCAAGATCGCTTGGAATATTTTGGTTGGTATTCCGACACTTACGCCGTCAACTTTTTTTACCGGGCATCACCGCGACCACCACAGTCAGCGTGTCTACGGAACAGAACAGGATCCGGAGTACGTGATCAACGTCTGCCCACGTGGAAGCGTGGTTAATTTGATGGTCTACTTTTTGGTCGTTGCCGCTTTTCCTTTGCTGGTCTTTGTGCGGTTCCTGTTGGCTCCACTGACTTTCGTTAGTCCGCGGATTCGTGAATTCACACTCCAACGAATGTCGGCGTTTACCTTTAATTGGAAATACCATCGCCCTATCGGTAAGATCCACCGCACACGATTTGCCATTCTTGAATTGGCCTGCTGCTTGCGAGCTGTTGGGATTCCCGGAGCCGTGCTGTTGGGCGTGACAGAGCCATCGAGAATCTTGCAGCTGTATCTGTTGGGGGCAGCGGTGGTGACGTTGAACCAACTTCGGCAACTGGCCGATCATCACTTTGAAGGTGATGGCGAAAACTTGAGCATGTCTGAGCACATCCTCGATTCGTGCAACTATGTCGGCAAAGATCCACTCACTTGGTTGCTGTTTCCGTTTGCGATTCAGTATCACGCGTTGCACCACATGTTCCCGTCGCTTCCCTACCATAACCTTGCCCTCACTCACAACTTTTTGATCAGTAAGCTTCCTGCTGATTCACCCTATCGCGATCTGACTCAACCGGGTTGGTGGTCAGTTGCGCGGAACATGCTGCGATCAGACAGCGTTCACAACGAAGCACATGGTAAAGTCTAATTTGCTGGACAATGTGATTTGGTGCGCGAATAGACCAAGCGGCGTTCGAGGAGTTAGTTGTCCAATCGATTTCTAGTGGGGGATGAAAAATTGGTCATTTTTGCCTGATTCAAACTTTATTTTCGAAGCTGTTTGCGCTGTCTTTGCGCGCTTTTAGTATTTACAATTTGTTTACAGCGATCCGTGGCTGCGGCACTGCTGAAGCATGGGCCTGACCTGTAGAAGGCCGTTAGTCTTTTTCATTAGTCCACTTCACTTTCGCTAAACAGATCAGCAACTCTCACC
>CAYTPS010000461.1:2568-3694 GCA_964439245.1 uncultured Pirellulaceae bacterium
GTTTTTGAACGTTTTGACCATCTACAATTTATGGTCTGCGAACAATGGCTCAATTCGCAAAGTAGATAACCAATCTCACCCCTGCGAGACCAAAGATGAATTTCGACAAACAAAATTCTCAATCAAACGGTACTGACCGACGAAGCTTCCTCAAGAAAACGGCAACGGCTGCGGCCGCCGCTTCTACGATCACTCTCTCAGCACGTAGTGCAAAGGCTGCCGCTGGAGCGACCGAAAAAATGCGGATTGGTTTCATCGGCCCCGGAGGACGTGGTTTTGGCGCGCATGTCAAATCATTGGTTGAATTGCAAAAGTCCGGACGGCAAGTTGATTTGGTCGGCGTTGCCGAAGTCTATGAGAATCAGCGGAACATGGTCGCCGACTATATCAAGGCTGAAACCGGTACCGACCCGGGCCGATACGTTGATTACAACGACATGATCGAGAAGGAAAATCTCGACGCAGTTTGCATCGGAACGCCCGATCACTGGCACCACAAACAAACGGTCGACGCGCTTAAGGCAGGCCTTCACGTGTACTGCGAGAAACCGATGACCAAGACCGTAGAAGAAGCTTTCAGTGTAGAAAAGCACTGGAAGGAAAGCGGCAAAGTCATGCAGGTCGGCGTGCAGTCGACTTCGCTGCCAGTCTGGGATGAAGTTCGAAAGTTGCTTCAAGAAGGAAAGCTTGGCAAAGTCCTTGGCTTTCAAACTGAGTATTTCCGCAACAGCGACGTTGGTCAGTGGCGATACTACGGGCTTGAAAAACAAATGACCCCGAAAACGGTCGATTGGAAGCGCTGGTTGGGATCCGATGAAGGGCTCGCCGATGAGATGCCGTTTGATCGCGAAGTCTTCAAACAGTGGCGGCGTTTTTGGCCATTCGGGAGCGGCATGTTTACCGACCTGTTTGTTCATCGAACAACGTCAATGTTGAAGGCTACAGGATTACGGTTGCCGGGGCGTGTTGTTGGCGCTGGTGGAATTTACTTGGAATACGATGGCCGCGATGTTCCGGATGTAGCCACAGTCGTCGCGGACTTTAATGAAGGAGTTCAAGGTCTGGTGACGGCCACTATGTGTAATCAAGAGTCGCGCGTTAATCAGTTAATTCGCGGTCACTATGG
>CAYTPS010000462.1:0-3686 GCA_964439245.1 uncultured Pirellulaceae bacterium
GCCCGGTGGTGTGGGAGGAGGGAAGTTGCGAAACTTCCCCCTATCCCGATTTGACTCGATCGAGGCACTCAATTGTCTAATTGGGAAAATAGCTGCAGGCGTCAAATTTTGACTGGTTTTTTTAATTTAATTTGCGCTTGTCGGCAGCGTCGTAACCGTCACTCAGTCGCGAATAGACGGGTAAGTCGAACTAGAATTACTTCGATTAAATCAAAATGAATTTGCTGTTTTGGGGCGGCGGGTAATAATTCAAGGGTCAGTCGTGTTGCGAATTGGATATTCGTTTGTTGTCAATTTGGATACGCTTTTTGGGTCGTGCCGTAGTCACAGTTAATCGATTGAAGTAGCAAACTGACCAATACTATTGAGCAAATTTGAATTTCCGGCGATTAAGTTGCAAAATCTTGTCGCTGGCACAACAGATGCCCGGTAATGGCTTGGGCAGCCCAGTGGCGTGGGCTAACGAGTATTGATCAATTGGTTTAATTTCTGAGGTACAGAAGATGAAATTTGCAGCAACTCTTATCATTGCAGTAGCGACCTTGTTTTTGGGAACTGCTGAAGAGAGCCAAGCTCAGTTCTACCGAGGCGGCTCCGGCTTTAGCATCAGCGTCGGTAATGGTGGGTTTGGTGGTTTTGGCCCCGGCTTCGGAGGCTTTGGTCCCGGGTTCTACGGAGCTCGCCCCATTGGTGGTTTCGGAGGTTTTGGTGTTCCCGTCGGTTTCGGTCGCCCTGGCGTATCGTTTGGATATAGCAACTTCCGACCTGTTTACGGTCGTAGTTTTGCTACCCCGATTTACGGCGGACGAGGTGGTTGTCGAGGCTGGTAGGGCTAACCGAGTCTTAGCCTCGCACGATTGAGGCAAGAAAGAGATCAGAGAACAGATCCTAAAAATAGAAAAAGCGTGCATCGGCGATCACCATGCACGCTTTATTTTTTGTCTTGTGTTTGTCTAAGTCGAATTCTCTTGATAGAGATTGCTAGACGTCCACCTCATTGACACTTCGGTGCAATGGTTCAAGAGTCTTTGTGTTTCTTTCGATCGCCAATATCGTCGTTTGCTGTTGAGTTCCATCAAAACTTGATGCGGTGATAGGAAGGACCTGGCGTTTGTCAGGCAAGTCCATTCGCAGGACGAACGAGCCATCACCATTGACAGGAATCGGCGACCCTTTGATCGTCAAGTTGGCGTTGGAATCGGTCGTCCCGTGGATAACTAAATGAGCATCAACTTGGAAGTTTAGTGCTGCCCCAAAGCGACTTAATGACGGGATGTTTTGAATTGCCACACTGTGCAAGGGTTGATCGGATTTTTCTTCGAATATGGCTTTGAGTTCAGCGGAGACTTTGTTCGGGTCGTATCCACCGCTTTGCGCGTAGTATTTTTCGGCGTTGTTGGTAATGTCCGACCAAGACTCATCTCCGTTAGAGTTGGTTGGCATGGTCAACACTTCGTTACTTTTGGCAATCAGATAAAATTTGTCAGCTTCGTCTTCCTCGGACGGCAGGACATAACCGATGGCTAATCGATAAGTTTTGTTTGGCTCGGGAACGTTGATGTACCAGTTGCTGGCACCGCCCTGAATTGGAATTTCTTGAGCCACCTCTTCAAAGGAGTTTGTATTCCCGCGGCTAGTAATTTCCAGCAATCGCAACACCGGCATTGCCTTGTGCCAGTAAATTCCCATCGCGATTTTGATTCGGGAAACGGTGGCAGCAGTGATTTCCCAATACCCCTGCAGCCAAAATGAATCGCGCACGATTAGTACAATTCGATCGCGTTTGGGAGCTTCTTGTCCAGCGTTGTTAATTTCGCAGAAGGCGATGTTTCGCAGCTTTTCTTGTTGATCGCGCTGCTTTCGCAGTTGTTTCGCAATCGCAGACTCTATTTCAACGTGAGTTTTGGATGACGGGCGAGTTCTTTTAGGGCGCGTCTCGGCAGAAATGAGAGGAGTCGAAGGCGACTTGGAGGTTGATTTATTTCTCGCCGCAGCAAGTTTCTTTTTTTGCGTTTCCTTGTCTTTCGCCAGTTTGAACAGAGCCTTGACGAGCTGGGGTTTTCTCATCGAGTGCCAGCCTTGCACACCCTTTTTTCTGGCCATCTGAGCCAAGTCACGTGACGTTCTCTCTTGAAGAGCTGCTTCTGTAATCAAGTTTGTCTCCCCGCGCTGAAAAGCGCTTTTTTGTCTCAATTTGACGCTTGCTCATCCTCGCAAAGGTCAAAAATGGTTATCGAAGTCAATAAGCTCCTGCGACTTCGCTGTCTTGATCTCTTCCGTTCCTTTTAGGGGCAAGGAGCATGAAGAGATCGGAAAAGGCGACGATTCCATTAAATTGAGTGGGAACAAGCTTGTTTGTGCGCCGTAAGGCAACGCAATTATCTGATAAGGGTCGATTCATCCGCCGTTCTCACCGAGGTCGAGTGTAACCGAACAATCGATTCAATGCAAATTTCCCGAACCCAAATATGACGTCGAGGATTTCGTAACTTCACTATGTGCAGAGGTTACGTTTTTTTATTTTGTTCGGTGGACGTTTGAGCAACACCCTTCCAATAACGAATGTCGAAGGCCACCTAATTGCCCCTACCAATATGCTGCAGATTGAAACACGTCACCAGTTTCTTCAACATAGTAATATTTCGCGCCAGCCCCGTTTCCTGCATGTGGGCTAAAAAACGGTTTGCTAGTTTCGGGAAGTTCGTCAGTATCGGCTAGAGTGTCGATCATCAGATCATATCTTGGATCTGAGGTGATCCCATTGGAAAGACGATGTAGTTCTTCCCTCGACATCACAGAATTTTGGCCGTATCGGTCCCACAAGCGGTCCAAGTACGCTACCAATTCTTCTTCACTTATGCTGTATCGCGCGATGTAGCCATTGCCACCTTGGTCTTTGTTAAGAGAAATACGTGTGGCCTTTGGCGGTAGGTACCGCTCTATTCGTTGATCTTTCACATCTTCAAATCGATGGTAATCAAATCGACCAAATCTAGCCTTGTCGATCTCTTTCCATAATGCCCTGCAGCTCGGAGGCAACATCAGCATTCCCATCAGCAATGAAAATAAAGCGAGTTTCCACCATCGACATTTGAATGGAAATGCGAAAATTGGAATGACACAAATTGCAATGAAGACGAACGTCGTAAACAATGCAATTGTAGCTTTGCCCGGCTCATCCAAAGTCCAGAACACTGTTTGCCTCACAACGGATCTTAGGTGCACCACGATTCAGTATACCCAAAGCCCAAAGGGAGGCTAACAATCTTGCATGCAAGATTAATCCGCTATTACGACTTCTCGGCAAATCGCTTTTGAGCCCGGGCGATGGCGACCGCTTTTTGCTTGACCTCGTTCAGGGCAGGCTGGTCAGAAGGAAGAGCCAGTGCTTCTGCGAGAGATTCTTCCGCAGCGGCAAGCGTGATCTCGGAGGCAGGAACGGATTGGCCGGGGAGAACCGATAGCACCCCGTTTTCAATCTGAGCAAACCCGCCATCGACGAAATAGCGATCTTCTTTGCCGGCATTACGTATTCTCAGTTCCCCAGCGCCCAAACGACCAATCATCGGAGCGGCTCCCGGAAGGAAACCTGCTTCACCGTCCGCCAGTGGCAACGCTACGAACTCGGCTTCTTGGTCAAGCATCGTTTTTTCAGGAGTGACGATTACGATTTGTAACTTACCGGC
>CAYTPS010000463.1:0-876 GCA_964439245.1 uncultured Pirellulaceae bacterium
CAAACCCTTTGACCAGTTCACCATTGAACAATTGGCCGGCGACCTGCTCGAGAACCCTAGCGAGCAGCAATTGATTGCAACAGGTCTGGTGCGCCTAAATATGATGACGCGTGAGGGAGGAGCGCAACCGGCTGAGTATCTTGCCAAATACACCGCCGATAGGGTGCGCATGTTGGGTACTGCTTGGCTGGGAGCAACGACCGGTTGCTGCGAATGCCACAACCACAAATACGACCCGTTCACCGCAAAAGACTTCTATTCTTTAGGGGCCTATTTTGACGACTTGCGACAATGGGGCGTCTATACGACATATGGATTCACGCCCAATAAAGACCTGCCAGGGTTTACCAACAACCACCCCTTTCCTCCTGAGATACGTTTCAAGAGCAAATCGCTCACCGAGCAAATCGCGTTTTTGGAATCGCATTTGGAAGTACTCACCGATCAGAGTAAGGAATCCCTAGATTTCAATTCAGAAGAGGTTGGCTCGTGGTGTGACACCACCGTCGAGTTCGTCTCCAAGTATCACGATGGCTGGATGCCAATTTTAAAAATCGATGTTGATTCACCCCACAAAAAGTCCATCAAGAAAGTCGACCACCAAGAAGGTACAACGCTGATTGCCGGACCGACAATCAAAGACCAAATCATTACCGTTACCGCCGACGAATCGACGCCTTGGCCTGATTCGATTCGATATTTGCGTTTGGAAGTACTGCCAGACGCCGCCAATGACGGCTACGTGGGCAGGGCAGGGGATGGCCGATTTAGGATTTCGCTGACTGCAAAAATCACTGACAAAGATGACCCCGAATCATCTACAGATGCCGAACTCGAATGCGTACAAACGGACCGAGAGACACCTAAATACGTCAG
>CAYTPS010000463.1:886-1387 GCA_964439245.1 uncultured Pirellulaceae bacterium
CTGCTTCCCAAGGACGAGGCTAAGCTTCCTCACACGGGCATCTATCGATTCAAAAAGGCAGTGTCATTGGCCGACAACCAGCGACTTGTGGTGTCACTTAAATCGGAAAGCGTAGGAAAGTTCCGTCTGTCCGTTTCTCCTCTCAGCAGGTTTGTCGTCGGGAAAGAATGCTTCACTCCTCAATTCGCCGCCGCACTCAAGAGTCACCGAGCGAAAGAAGATCTGACCGCCGCGCAACAGCGGGCGGTTACCTCGGCAATGTACTGGTCCACAACAGACACTGAGGACTGTCCAAAGTACTTAATCAAGGCTCGAGACCAGATTGTTATCGCGCGGTCGGGATACGCACTGTCTACGATTTCCCAGACCATTGCAAACGAACAGATAAAAACGGCACGTGTGCTAGGACGCGGCAACTGGCAGGACGAATCGGGCGAAGAAGTTCTACCGGCAACACCAGCTTTCTTGCCCGGGCACGTTGACGAGGAGCAGCAGAAAAAG
>CAYTPS010000463.1:1397-3658 GCA_964439245.1 uncultured Pirellulaceae bacterium
AAGCTCCCCCGCCAAACACGCCTCGACTTAGCGCGGTGGCTAGTCTCGAAAGAAAACCCGCTCGTGGCGCGACACTACGTCAATCGAACTTGGAAACACTTTTTTGGCAAAGGACTCTCAGGAAAGCTTGACGATCTGGGCAACCAAGGAGAATGGCCCAGCCACCCAGAACTGCTGGACTGGTTGGCTGCTGACTTTCAAGAGACTTGGGACATGAAAGGACTCGTTCGCCAAATCGTGACCAGCCATACCTATCGCCAAGCTGCGGCAGTCCGATCCGATTTAGCCGACATCGATCCCTACAACCGATTTTTGTCTCAGCAATCGGCCCGGCGTTTGGAAGCGGAAGCCGTACGCGACAATGCACTTGCCATCTCTGGATTGCTGGAGAGCAGTTTTATCGGCGGCCCCAGCGTATTTCCCTATCAGCCAAACGGACACTACTCCAACATCCAATTTCCCAACCGAACCTATACCGCCAGCCCCGGACCGCTTCAATACCGGCGCGGCGTTTACATGCACTGGCAACGCTCGTTCTTGCACCCCATGTTGGTCAACTTCGATGCACCCGCGCGTGACGAGTGTGCGGCCGATCGTCCCGAATCCAACAGCCCTCAACAGGCGCTCACACTTTTGAATGATCCTTCGTTCGTCGAGGCGGCTCGCGCCATGGCGCTCCGAATACAAAACACCAGCTCCGATGATACTTTCGAATCGATTCTCGACCGTGGTTTTATGTTGGCGCTCGGTCGGTCAGCCACAGAGCAAGAAAGGGAGGGATTACAAAACGTCTTCGCCGATCAGATGGGGCGTTACCGCAACCACCCCGCCGAAGCACAACAGCTCAATAGCAACGGCAACATGAAGGTTCCGAAAAACAAATCCCAAGAAGACCAAACCGAATCGCAAGCACAGTTGGCAGCGTGGACGCAAGTGTGCAGAGTTATCTTGAATTTACACGAGACCATCACGCGTTATTAGTCCTTACCCGGTCAGTGCATTGGCTATGAATCAGCAACATCAAAAACAAATTTGGCAGCGTCTGAAAAACGACTGGTCGCGCAGAACCTTCCTTTCTCGGTCGTTTGCCGGCATTGGCAGTTTCGCTATGGCTTCACTAGCAGCGGGCGACCAGGCAAGAGCCGATGGAAACGTGCCATGGCCGACACTCCAGGGACTTCCTCACCACGCCCCAAAAGCCAAACGCATCGTTCATTTGTGCATGGCTGGTGGTCCTTCACATCTAGAATCGTTGGACCCCAAACCCGAATTGGACAAGATTCACGACCAAGAATTTCCAGCGTCATTCACTGAAGGCCAACAACTAGCTCAGCTCCAAAACACTACCTTGAAAGCTCGCAAGTCATTTGTGAAATTCAAAAAATGGGGTGAGGCCGGCATCGAGATCTCTGAACTGTTCCCGCACATTGGCTCGATCGCCGACGAAATGTGTGTGATAAGGTCAATGAAGACCGAGCAAATCAATCACGACACGGCACACGCGTTTATGAATACGGGATCGATCATCAAGGGCCGCCCATCAATGGGGTCGTGGATGCTGTATGGACTGGGAGCGGAAACCGAGAACCTACCGGGCTACGTCGTGATGACTTCTCAGGGCCCCGGCGCGCAACCTGTTTCTGCACGACAGTGGTCAGCCGGATTTCTTCCTAGTAAATTCCAAGGCGTCGCGTTTCAAAGCAAAGGTCAGCCAGTCCACTACATCGGAAACCCCAGCGGTGTTTGTCAATCGACGCAGCGTCAGGTTGTCCAAGAGGTCCAACGCATTAACGGACTACTGAAGGATCGTCACCATGATCCTGAGATCGCAACACGGATCGCGCAATACGAAATGGCCTTCCAGATGCAATCGGCTGTGCCTGAACTAGCCGACATGTCTGACGAATCCAAAGATACGCTCGAAATGTACGGAGTAAAACAACCAGGCGATGGCTCTTTCGCTTCCAACTGCTTGCTGGCACGCCGTCTTCTTGAACGCGGCGTGCGCTTTGTTCAGCTTTACCATCGCGGCTGGGATCATCATCGTGAACTCGAAAAAAACTTTACGATATCAGCCAAAGCCTGCGATCGCCCAAGTGCCGCGTTGGTAAAAGACCTCAAGCAGCGCGGGCTATTGGAAGACACGCTAATCGTCTGGGGCGGCGAGTTTGGTCGCACGCCGATGGCCCAAGGCACCGGTCGCGACCATCACATCAACGCATTCAGTCTCTGGATGGCTGGCGGTGGAATCAAGCCAGGCA
>CAYTPS010000464.1:0-3618 GCA_964439245.1 uncultured Pirellulaceae bacterium
TCGTTGACCTAATCGACCAATCAGGAGTACCAGCAGTTGGTCAAACCTCATGGGGCCCCTGTGTGTTTGCTATCGCCCCCAACATGGAACAACTTAAACGCTCCACTGACGCCGTTTCAAAAAAATTCGGCCCGTCAGTGACAATCCAATACACTCATGCCGACAATCAAGGCGTAACGATCTCCAAAACCTGAAAACGAAAACGAACCAATGAAACTTGGCGTCAATATTGATCATGTTGCGACCGTCCGACAGGCTCGGCGTACTACTGAACCGGATCCAGTTTGGGCGGCTGCGGCTGCTGAGCTTGGTGGAGCCAATCAGATCACTGTCCACTTGCGTGAGGATCGACGCCACATTCAGGACCGCGATATTGAGGTGCTAAAGCGCACCGTCAATGTAAAACTGAATCTCGAGTGCGCGTGCGTTGATGAAATGTTGGCCATCGCGTGCGCGCTCAAGCCAGATCAGGTTTGTCTGGTTCCCGAGAAGCGTGAGGAGGTCACCACCGAGGGTGGGCTTGACATTATTACCAACCAAAGCCGGGTCGCCGACGCAGTCGCCCAGCTTCACGAAGCTGGGATCTTTGTCAGCCTGTTTATTGATCCTGCGAAAGATCAAATCGCACAGGCGAAAGAGCTGTCCGTCGAAGCGGTCGAACTTCACACCGGCAGTTACGCCGACGCAGCCACTGACGCACTGCGCCAGGAACAACTTGAGATTCTCAAATCGGCAGGTGAGTTTACGAAAACGACCGGACTGCACCTTCATGCGGGACATGGCCTCACCTACAGCAACGTTCTACCTATTGCCGCGATCGATGGCATGGAGGAATTGAACATCGGACACAGCATCATTGCCCGTTCGATGTTCGTCGGAATGCAGACCGCCGTTGAACAAATGAAGGCGCTGTGCATTCAAGGAGCACGAAGCTAAAGATCAAGTAAGCCCGACCGACCAGCGCGTCCTATCCGGCGAACTTTAACGAACAGGCCACGCTTCTGCGCTCTCCGACCGCCGAATATCGTCAGGTTTGCAGTTTCCTAATTTCCAACACTGGAATTTTCCGCAGCATTTCGTAAGCTTTAGGCAAATCAAACCAAATTTCAGGAGTTATCAATGGCACGTCGTGGTTCTCAATTCGCTGGTCTTTCCGTCGCTATCGTCACCCCGTTTGTCGATGGCAAGCTGTGTGTCGATACTCTGAAACAGCAGATTGAATTCCAAATCGAGGCTGGTTCCACTTGTATCGTCCCCTGCGGTACGACCGGAGAATCTCCAACGCTGTCTCATCCGGAACATGAACGAGTCATCTCGGAGACAATCCAGATTGCTGCCGGTCGTATCAAGGTCATGGCCGGAACTGGTTCCAACAGCACCAACGAAGCGATCAGCCTGACTGAGTGGGCAGCCAAAGAGGGTGCCGATGCATCTTTGCAGGTAGCGCCTTACTACAATAAGCCAACGCAAGAAGGTTTCTTCCAGCACTACCGGGCAATCAGTGAAGCGGTCGATATCCCTCACTGCATTTACAACATTCCGGGGCGATCGGGAAAGAATATCGAACCGGACACGATTGCTCGAATCGCCGACGAATGCCAAAACATGGTGATGGTCAAAGAAGCAACAGGATCTCTTGATCAAGCGTCGCAAATCCTCGCGATTACCGACCTGACAGTACTCAGCGGTGACGACAGTCTGACTTTGCCGTTGATGTCCGTCGGTGCCGAGGGCGTTGTTTCGGTTGTTGGAAATATCGTTCCCCGTGACGTCATCGAATTGGTTGATGCTTTCAACAGCGGCGACCTGCAAAAAGCTCAATCGCTTCACCTGAAACTATTCCCACTTTGTCGAGATCTGCTAAGCATTGCGACCAACCCGATTCCTGTGAAAGCTGCGATGGCGGAGCTCGGACGGGACACCGGGGACTTACGCCTGCCGATGACGCCGTTGGATCAGGAGCAATTAGCGTTCCTCCGCCAGACGCTGGAAACTTACGGCATCTCTGCGGTCACCGTTTAGGACTAACGAGACCGGACTGGCATGAAACAACATCGCCGTTTGGGACAGCAGCTATACCATTTACCCACATGGGCAGCATTGTTCGCATTCATCGCGGGAGTGCTGCTTTTTTGTGCGCCCTCCAACCAGCGCGAAATTGCCATCCGCACCTTTTTGCTAGGCCTTAGTGCATCCAGTTTAGCATTTCCGTTGGCGGCGTTGGCGGCTTGGACAATCCGAGAATCAGCAGTTGTTGGACGCTGGCTGTTTCGCGCCTGCATTTGTCTCGCCGTGATCCCAGTTTATTTAAATGTTGGTTTCCAAGACGCCGCGATCGGAAAACTTGGATGGCTGACCTCCAATGGCGACCAAGTTTTAACACCCCTTATTTCCGGTTGGTCAGCCGCCGCTTGGGCTCACGCAACATCTTTGCTACCGCAATTCGTTTTGTTGATCCTGTTTTGTTTAGGTACCAAAAGGGCGTTCGAAGAACAGGGGCTCATCGAAGCATCTGCGTGGCAGGTTTTCTTTCACATTACGCTTCCGAGACTTCTGCCGTTGGGCTTGTTGAGTGCCTTGTGGGGGATCGTTGTGTGTTCGCGCGAAATTGCCGTCACGGATCTCTACCAGATAGGAACAATGGCCGAACAGCTCTATCTTGGCTACGCACTGAATCAGCCCGGTGGCACTGCCGGTAACTGGACCGCGGATCAACTGGCTCAAGCTGGAAACGTTGGGCTGCCAATTTCTTTGAGCATATTTTTCGCTTTGTCTTCTGTTGCGACGCTGGCGGTCATCATGTTCAACCGGCAAATTCAAGAAAACCAAGATCTCACGAACTCCCTGATGCCAAAGCGTCCTTTTGATAAAGACGATTCCAATCTTGCCACGGTCATTGGGGTTGTGATCATGCTGCTGTTGATCGCAGTACCATTTTTTAATGTTGTTTATCGTGTCGGTCTAGCTGTCGAAACAAACACCGAGGGCCCTGAACTGATCTGGCGAACCTCCAATGTCATTTCGGCGATTTCTAGAACGTCTGCGGATCACCACGACGCGTTTTACTGGTCAGCAATCATCGCGCTGATAAGCTCGACCGTTGTTCTGTTGACGGCGTTTGCAGGGTGCTGGATGGCACGCGGGCGCAAGATTTTCGCCGCAGCATTGATGTTGATCTGGGTTGTGTTGTGCGGATGCTCGGGGCCGGCGATCGGTATCTCCATCACCAAGTGCTTCGCCAATTCGAGCCTTTCTCCGGTCATCTGGCTTTACGATCAAACGATTTTCCCGGCAGTACTGGCGAACTCAATTTTTGTCTGGCCGATTGCCGTCATCGGAACTTGGGCGGTTGTCTCACGCGTTCCCCAAAATCAGCTTGACCACGCCGCAACAGAAAACATGGGGGCTTTCAGACGGGCCTTTGAATTTGGCGTTCGTCAAAACTCTCGCACGTTTCTCGGTCTGTGGATTTTGTTAGGTGCGATTTGTTTTGGCGAACTCTCGGCAACTCAAATGGTCACTCCGCCCGGAATTGAGACCGTACCGCAAGTCACCCTTGGGAAACTTCATGCTGGCGTCGATGAGGCAACTGCGGCATTAACGATCCTGACAACAGGT
>CAYTPS010000465.1:0-3617 GCA_964439245.1 uncultured Pirellulaceae bacterium
GGCATTTCATAGATCTACTGTATCCCCTTTTTGCGTGCTGAGATTCTTTTGGTGGCGAGAAAGTCGTTGCCGGTAACATCCTAGTCCGCCAGGTTGGTAACCGCTGGCATCCGGGCAAAGGCGTCGGCCAAGGTAAAGACTACACGCTGTTCGCATTGGTTGATGGTCACATTATGTTCGACCGCAAAGGACGCCGCATCAACGTGGTTTCTGCTGAGGCAGCTGGAGCGTAACACCGCAACATAAGTTGAAGCTCAACAACCGCCCTGCATCGCTTCGTTGCTGCACGGCGGTTTTTTTATTGGTACTCCCCGCTTTCCGGTTCATCGATCATGTTTGTAGATCGCGTCAAAATTGAAGCTATCGCCGGTCGTGGTGGACACGGTTGTATGAGTTTCCGGCGTGAGAAGTATGTTGCACGCGGCGGGCCAGATGGTGGCGATGGCGGAAATGGCGGCAGTGTAATCATCGTTGCCAAACGGGGCGTCAACAGCTTGGCGGAATTCGCACATCGTCATCATATCCGCGCTGCCAATGGAACCAATGGGCAGGGATCCAAAAGACACGGGGCATGCGCCGAAGATACAATCATCAACGTTCCCCCAGGGACAGTTATCATTGACGCCGCCAACAAGATTGTGATTAAGGATTTGGCTAGGGATGGCGATTCGGTGATCGCGGCCAAAGGTGGGAAACGGGGGCGAGGCAATACGCGTTTTAAGTCGTCCACCAATCAGGCGCCGCGGAAAGCCACACAAGGCGAACCGGGTGAAGAGAAGACTCTGATTTTGGAACTCAAAGTGATCGCTGACGTGGGCGTCATCGGATTGCCCAACGCCGGTAAAAGCACACTGCTCTCAAGGCTGTCGGCGGCACGTCCAGAGATCGCCGATTACCCGTTTACCACAAAGTATCCGAATCTTGGGCAGGTCAACATCGACCTCGATCGCTCGTTTATCATGGCCGACATCCCAGGCTTGATTGAAGGCGCTGCCGATGGAGTCGGGCTTGGGCATGACTTTCTCAAACACATCGAACGCGCCGGCGTGCTGGTCCATTTGGTCGAACCGATGCCGATGGATCAAAGCGATCCGCTTGAAAACTACCGCTCAATTCGAAAAGAGTTGGTGCAGTACAACGAAGCGTTGGGTGTTCGTCCGGAGTTGATTGTGGTCAGCAAGGCAGAGCTTCCCGGCGCAGAAGAGATTGTGGCTCAATTGAAAGAGGAGACCGGTGGCGAGGTGATGCTGATTTCTGCCGTTACTGGCCAAGGACTTCCGCCGCTAGTCAATCGAATCGACCAGATGATTACCGAGCACCGCAAGGTTTTGGAACAAGAGGAAGCCAAGGCTAAGGCGGATGCCATCAGCGCGGCTCAAGCAGACGAGTAACCGATGCAGATCATTGCTGTCGATATTGGCAATAGCGCGATAAAGTTCCTCGTAGGAAGAAGCTTTCTTCGGCTAGAGGACCGCCCTATCAAGAAATCCCTACCTCCCTACCACGCTATTCTCAATTCCTCGCTTCCAGTCGATTTCTCCAAAAACGTATCTTGGGTAGTGTCTAGCGTTAGTGGGGTTAAATTAAAACACCTAGAAGACTGGGTGAAACAAAGTCGCCCAAGCGATCGGCTTTTTGTTATCACCCACGGTGATGTGCCTCTGGATGTTATCGAATCCTATCGAGATAAGGTTGGAATAGACCGGTTGTTGGCTGCCTACGCTGCTGTTTTCGATGCAAGAGAACGCCTCTCCGCCAATCCATTGATCGTCATTGATGCGGGGACGGCGGTTACAGTAGATCTGGTTACGGCCAGTAAGAACGGGAAGCGGGTTTTCGAAGGTGGCTTCATTTTTCCGGGAGCTGAATCTAGTCTTCGTGCGCTATATAGATCGACCGATGATCTGCCGGAATTGGCTTGGCTTTCGGTAAACAAAATACTGATGCATGGCACTTCAGAAGACGGTAATGAAAGCTTGATCGGTACTAATACTCAGGAAGCCATTAGCTATGGAGTGCATCTTTCTCAAGCTCACGCAGTTAGCGGCACAGTTGCAGAACTTAAAAAGCGGGCTCCAGATGCAGAAGTTTACATTACCGGTGGAGGTGCGTCGAACATTCTTAAGCAACTAGAAAATAAAACGACAGTTGATTGGCATGTCGATTCAGAACTAGTGCCGCATGGAGTGATGTTAGTTGGTCGAGAGTTGCTTTCCAATGAAAATACAGATTGATCGCGCATGAGCCAGAGCCTTTTCTATTCGACGCTGACCCCCAAAGGGCGTGGTGCCATTGCCGTGATTTCAGCGTGTGGCCCCAATGTCGACCAAGCGATCGATGCTTGTTTCTCGCCCGCGGCAAAGAAGAAGATCCGCTTTATCAAACATGACATTATCTACGGCATTTGGAATTCTACAGGCGAGGATTTGCTGGTCGTTCGATCGGGCGATTGCCAGTACGAGATCCAGTGTCATGGCTCGCAGACGGTTATCGATGTCATCACAAGTGACCTTCAAAGTCAAGGCGTTTTTCCATTGGATGCCGTTGCCAAGGATGAGAACGTTGTCAGTCAGTTCCGTTCTGAAATAGAATGTTTGATGAATCAAGCGCATACTGAGCGCGTTGCATTGTTATTGCTCAACCAATGGAAGCTGTTTCCGGCGGCGGTGGAACAACTGGAGGAACTGGATGCCGTTGAGCGACACAAGGCGATTGAAGCGATGTTGGATTATGCCTCGTTTGGTCTGAACTTTCACCGGACGAGGTCGGTTGTTTTTTGTGGACGACCAAATGCAGGCAAAAGCAGTTTGATCAATCGAGTCCTTGGTTTTCAGCGCGCTATCGTCAACCCAACGCCCGGTACGACTCGGGATGTTGTCACTGAGGGTTCTGTCGTCGATGGTTGGCCGGTTCAATTCAGTGATACAGCAGGACTGCGGAAGACCGATGGGCAAATTGAACAAATTGGCATCGAAAAGGCGGTACAGGTGATTGAAGCTGCCGACGTCATCGTTGGAGTCATGGACGTCTCGGAACCTTCGGTTGCGATTGAATTCGAACCAGATATTGTCGTAATCAATAAGTCCGATTTAGCCCAGCCCAGCGAATTAGAGTCGATCGCAAAAAACGCCGGTGCCCGCTTCGGCAATACTATTTGTTTATCGACTTCCGCCGCAACAGGTGCTGGAATGGAAGAGCTACTGTCAGCGATCACAAAAGTGCTCTGCCCTGCCCTGCCCCCGGTCGATCAAGCTCATCCGGTGACTCAGAGTCAAGTTGATTGGTTAAACACGAAAATGCAAACTCTATAAATTCTCCAACTGCTGTTAGAGTTTACCTTTTGTCTACTAAGGTCGCGTCAATTCCGTTGAGAGTTAATTCAAGTTACGTCAGTAAAAATTTGACTAGGTAGAGGTCGCAGGTTACGATGCATCTTTCCATAGCTCGGGTCATTGGGATAAGACACATGCAATACCTCAATTACTGCAGAACACGCTTTTTTTTGATGAGCTTCCTAGCAGCTGCAATCGTAATCCCCAATACTCCTGACACTTGTCAAGCGCAGATTTTAAACGGTAGTTTTGAGAATGAGCAAATAGCTTTTGGAGGCGGTTTCC
>CAYTPS010000466.1:0-3599 GCA_964439245.1 uncultured Pirellulaceae bacterium
TGATTCCTTAAGAAGCTCTTTCAAATCAGCGAGCTGCGCGTCGTCGCCTGATCCCATATTGGCGATTTGTGTTTCTTTTTGACGAACCGCATTTTGCAGATCAGTAACCTTCGTGTTCAACTCAACATTCTGCGTTTTCAAAAGCTGAACATTCTTCGTCAGTTCGGCAACTTGTTCACCGCCAGCGGCAGCCATCTTTGCGGATTCATTTAGTTCCGCGATCTGCTGTTGAAGCTGAGTTCCAATTTGCTTTTGACGCTCGAGAGCAGTCGTGCTTGTTTGCAACTCCCCGAGCGCAGCGTCTAGCTGCGCTTTGATTTCCGATGTTTGCTCTTTCGCTTCAGCTACTGCCGCCTTGGCAGCCGCCAATTCCTGCGAATCCCCTGAATCGCTCATGACCCCCGCCTTCTGAAGGCTCGCAATTTGACCTTCGAGCTCTTTGTTCTTGCCGGCAACTTCCTCCAATTTGGTCTGGTACTTTTGCATTAAATCACGCGCTTTCACCAGAGAACGCTTGAGTTCGACAATCTCGGATGGCTTCGCAGGTGGAACCGTTTGGACCTGCTGTGGAATCAACTGGCCCGGCAGCTCCTGGATTGGCTGCTGGTAGACTGGCGTTTGGTTTTGTTGAGGATAATAGTACTGCGGGGCACGGGGGATCGTTTGATACTGAGGCACCGTTTGTGACGTTTGCCCCTGCTGATAGACCGTGCCTTGGGGATAGGCTATCTGCGGAGAGCCTTGGTTGAATTCGTCGGCAGGAGGCCGATAAACATTTGACGGTAGTTGCCGCCGAACGGGAGTCTGCTGTGCAAAAACTGGAGCTGCCGTGAAGCCGAGCATGCAAACGACGAACAAGCGAAAAACATGGTCAACAGGTGGGCAGACGTAAGTAATTCGGCGGGAAGTTGAATTAACCATAGGATTGATTCTGGTGAGACAGCGTTGATTTAACATCCAAGCAGAGTGGACGTTTTCCAGACAAAGTATTGGCGTGCCATCATCGAAGTGAAGTGTCTCATTGACAAAACGTCCTTCTTCAGACAGCCCGGCGCAGCGGATTTTAGTGAATTTCCCGGAGAATTTCAAGGAAATGCCTCAGCTGGGCGGAAGAAAGTTCTCTGCGACGTTGAAGTTTTACTTGTTAGACGCTACTTTTTGTTGGCGTTTCAAGGAGTTGTTTCATGTCGATGATCGACTGCGCTCCTTTGTTCGATTCGCTTCTTTCTTCAATCGGAGTATGTACAGTGAAATTCCCACCTCTCTCTCCAGCAGCCGACGGCGCTATCTCGTCCGCGGCTGACTCAGTCACTAATGTTGTAGGGGGCGCAGGAGGCGCCGCTGCAAATGCTGCATCGGATACGTTGTCAATGTTTAGTAACATTGGGTCAGGTATGGGCGATCAGTTCGGAGAATTTATTCCCAAGTTACTTGGTGCAATCGCGATTCTTGTGATTGGCTACATCATTGCCCGCATCATTGCTTGGATTGTTGCGAAAGTCATTAATAGAACTGGAGTCGGCGATAAGCTCGCGGGCTTGGTGGGTAGTACATCGACGAAGGGCCGCAAAAAGGGAAGCGTCGGCGCAGGATTCGGCAGCGGTGCATTCTGGATCGTCATGCTGTTCGTAGCGATTGCCTGCTTGAAAGCACTTGGTCTGGAATCAGTCAGTGAACCATTGGGCGCGATGCTCAACCAGTTCTTCGAAGCTGTGCCAAACATCATCAAAGCCGCCATCATTGGTGGAGTCGGCTTCTTGATCGCTACGATCGCGAAAATGGGCGTGCACAAAGGTTTGTCGTTGGGCGAGGTCGATTCGCGACTTAAACTCGCTCCTGGCACATTGTCCAACTCGTTGCCTCTTGCTGCTTTTGGACTAATTATGCTGCTGATTCTTCCAGCAGTCTTTGCTGCTCTGAAAATGCCTGAGTTGAGTGGCCCCATCCAAGGAATCGTTGACTCGATTCTTGGCTTTGTACCTAAACTGTTCAGTGCCGGCATCATCTTGGCGGTCTTTTTCCTAATCGCCAAGTTGGCCTCAACGCTGCTGACAAACTTCCTCAACGGAACGGGATTCAACAAAATCCCACAGCATCTTGGGTTGGCAGATAATCCCAACGTAAATCCTTCTGAACTGGCTGGAAAAGCTTCTATGTTCGTGATTCTTCTCACGGGTGTCACTCAGGCGGTTAAGTTGTTGGACCTAGAAGTGGTAAGCAACCTCTTTGCTCAAGTGGGTAGCTTTGCAGGGCCTGTGATCACTGGAGTTGTCATCTTGGCCGCTGGACTCTGGCTGGCCAACCTGGCTCGCAATGCAGTCAAAGCAAGCTCGATGGCAAACTCTGAAAGCGTTGCAGGAATGGCTTTCACTGGCGTCATGGTCATGACAAGTGTAATTGCTCTTAAACAAATGCAAATCGGCGGCGAGATTATTGATCTGGGTGTCGGTTTAGCCCTCGGTGGCGTTGCTCTGGCACTTGGCCTAGCATTCGGACTGGGCGGCCGCGATGCAGCTGCAAGGTTCTTGGACAAACGAGTGAAGTAGTCGAAACCAATTTTGACGATTTGCTATCTGACGTAATTACGGCATACGGTTTTTCCGTGTGCCGTTTTTTTGTTTACCGCTGAGCCATTTAAATACGATAGAAACAAACATGATTCTTGATCCAGAAGCAATGTCCGCCTCGGCAGTCTACCACACGATGGTCTCGACAATCGTGCCGCGCCCAATCGCGTGGGTATCCACCATCTCTAGCAGCGGCATCGCAAACCTTGCTCCGTTCAGCTTCTTCAGCGGAGTCACCGCCAGTCCACCCAGCGTCATGTTCTCTCCAGTGAACCGTCCCGACGGCTCCAGTAAAGACACCGTCGTCAACATCCGAGACAACGGGCAGTTCGTTATCAACGTTGTACCTTTCGCGCTTGCGGAGCAAATGAATCTGACCTCCGCAGACTTCCCCTCCGAGGTAAGCGAGTTTGATGCGGCAGGTTTGACGACAAGTGAATCATCAAAGGTAGCTCCACCATGGATCAAAGAGTCGCCGATTCAGCTCGAATGCGAACTGATCAAGCTTGTGGACATCGGGGAGGGTCCGCTGGCGGCAACTTTAGTCATTGGAAAAATCTTGCTGGTCCGAGTTGATGATCAAATAACTACCGCAGGTAGGATCGATACCGACAAGCTTGACGCAATCGGCAGACTTGGTGGAAAAAACTACTGTCGCACCGTCGATTCATTTGAGCTTGAACGCCCAAAGGTGCGTTGAATTGGCACAGCCTGTTGCCGCAAGTTAAGGAAATGCGATCGACGGAAATCACGAATCCACAACGAAAAAGGAGCTAAGAAACTTAAAAGATTCTCGCCGATTGGTTACCATATGTTGGAAGAGAATAATTTGCAGCAACAGTGCAGGGCGATGGTGGTCGAAAACTGACCTACTAAATGATTGTGGATACCAAATTGAAAGAATTCCGATTGGAAGACAGTCCCGTGGACTTCGAAGCCATTAAGGGGGCCGTGAGAACGATCCTAGAGGCGGTTGGCGAAGATCCGGATCGTCCGGGACTGCTTGAAACGCCGCGGCGGGTGGCTCATATG
>CAYTPS010000467.1:0-3576 GCA_964439245.1 uncultured Pirellulaceae bacterium
CAATGGTAGCCGCTGGGGGCAGACAATTCTGATTTCTAACTAACTGAGAAACTAGCGCCTCACTGCTAGTTTTCCTTGCACGCCCACGGAACTTTTGACGTTTCTATTTGCTTGGTGTCTACGGAGTTGCTAGGCTGAAGAAGGTTTACTTGTCTCTCAGAGCCTCGTTTGTCCTCAGTACTTACCTGCGGGCCTCAACATTTGTTCTCACTTGGAGGTTTTCATGCGTGCGTCCAATCTATTCTGGGCTTCTCTATTTCTTTCTTTATTTCTATTTTCGTCATTTAGTCAGGAGAGATTCGCCAACGGGCAATCTGCCGACGGGCAGAAAGCGTTGGCTAGGTTTCAAAAGGATTTGGCAAAGCGCGTCGTGAAAGACCAAGGGGTTAGGTATGCTCTTATTGATTTCAATAAAAACGCCGCTAAGCCGGGTGCGGAGCCAAGAGACGAAAAAGAGTATTTTCGACTGGCCAAACGGGCATCCGACGTGGACGAGAACAACCTGAAATGGCTGAAGAAGCAGATCGCTAAATGGGGTTTCCCAGAGCCTTCGCAAATTGGAACCCGCTCAGCCGAAGAATTTTATCTCTTGATACTTCATGCAGATCGGGATCGCGATTTTCAAAAAGACTGCATACGTCGCATGCGGGAATCGCAGGAGTGGTCCGAGGAACCGGTTTGGTCGTCCAAGTTGAAATGGTTGGCAATGCGAGCCAGCGGCCCTTCCTCACGTGAGCTCTTTCGGGTTGAGGATCCTAAGAAAAAGAGAAAGGCGGAAGAACTTGAGCCAGACCCCATTGAAGTTGAGGCAGTCAATGAAGAACCAATTGAAGTAGAGCCCGTTGATCGTGAGTAAAGCTATCAGCCTGAGGCCATCGTAGACGTCCAGCACGTTTGCGATTCCGTTGCCTTTCCAACAGAACTACCGCTAAATTCCGGTTTTTACGGTGCAGCGGACTGCATTTTCTCCAGTTAAACTCCTTTGGTCGGAGGTACTGTCATCTATACTAATGGTGTTGAACTTTTCTCCCCCTAACCACAAATATTCCCACCATGTTTCAGCTTAAGCCATTGTCGTTTTTGCTACTCACCAGCCTGACGGCGTCTATGCTGATGGGAGTTCCTGGAACGCACGAGCGTGTCGTTGCTCAGACGGTTCGGTTCGAGACGAATGTTGGAAACATTGAAGTCCAACTTCATCCAAACGACGCTCCGCTCACAGTGGCGAACTTCTTATCCTACGTGAACGCTGATGCTGGCAGTAATTACGACGGTACTTTCTTGCATCGCTCCGTACCCAATTTCATTGTTCAAGGCGGTGGATTTTATACTCCCGTCCAACTCTATACTATTGCCGGCTTCAGTACTCCGTTCGTTATCGAGGATCGTGTTCCAGCACAATTGCCGGTGCCGAACGAGTTTGGGATATCAAACACGCGCGGCACCATTGCCATGGCAAAACTAGGTGGCGACCCAGACAGTGCCACCAACCAATGGTTTTTCAATATTGCCGACAACAGCGCAAACTTGGACAACCAGAACGGAGGGTTTACGGTTTTTGGAACGGTAGTGCTGGGCCTCGATATTGTAGATGCGATTCAAACCTTTGGCAGAATCAACCTCAATCCGCCCGACCAATCCAACCCGAGTGATCCGTTTAACGCTGGTCGCCCGGGGGCATTTGGTACTGTTCCCCTAGTAAATGGGAACAACTTTGTCATCGTCAACACCGTCTCGGTCGTCGATGTGTTGCTGGGGGACGTCAACTTGGACGGTACTGTCTCGTTTGCGGATATTCCGGCATTCATCAATGTCTTGACCGCGGGCAACTTTCAGAATGAAGCGGATTGCGATCAAAGTGCGACCGTCGACTTCGCGGATATCCCGGCATTCATCGCAATTTTGACTGGTCTATAAACCGGTCTCTGAACCAGATTTGCAATACGCTAACGTTGGCTGCAGAGTGTCTGAAGTATATAGCCCGCTTCGACACTCGAAATCCTACCAGTCTACAGCTACGATAGGGGTTTCCGTCTGTTGGTGCTCTGATCTTTATGAGTCGAATTTACCTTGATAATGCTGCGACCTCTTGGCCCAAGCCGGAATCGGTTTATTCGGCGGTAGATCAGACGCAGCGTGAGATTGGCGTTTCGGTAGCGCGCGGTGGGTACTCCAGCAGCGTGGCGGCGGGAAAAATCGTAAATCGGACTCGACAGAGTATCAGTGAGTTGATTGGTGCTGATGATCCAAGACGCATTGCCTTTACCGGTGGTTGTACCGATTCATTGTCGACAGCGATTTTCGGCTTCCTTAATCAGGGCGACCACGCGATTGCGACCGTCGTCGATCACAATTCTGTTGTGCGCCCGCTGTTGCATTTGCGAGACACAGGTGTCATTGACCTAACGATCGTTGGATGCGATGACGAGGGTTTGGTTCAGGTAGAGGCTATTGCTGATGCCATTACTCCAAAGACTGCGTTGGTCGCCGTGACACATGCCAGCAATGTGCTGGGAACGATTCAACCGGTCGAACAGATCGGTGAGATCTGCGCAGCGAATAACGTAGCGTTTCTTTTGGACGCCGCGCAGACCATGGGGCACCTGCCGGTTGACTTAAAAACCATCAACTGTCAGTTTCTGGCCTGCGCGGGTCACAAGGGGCTGCTCGGTCCTTTGGGGACCGGCATACTGAATGTCTGCGAATCGGTTGCCGACCGTTTGAGGCCCCTACGGTTTGGGGGCACAGGCAGTGAGCGTGTTGATCAAGGGCAGCCGAAAACCATGCCGGCGATGCTGGAGGCGGGGAGTATCAACGTGCCGGCAATCGCAGGATTGCACGCTGGCATCGCCTTCATTGGCTCCGAAGAAGGACGCGCGGGAATCCAACGCAGCAAACAGTTGGCGACAGAGACGTGTATTGCGTTGAGTAAGATTTCGGGGGTGCGAGTATTTGGACCGGGAGCAGACGTGCCTCGCATGCCGGTGATTGCGTTTTCGGTCGATGGCTACGATTCGGCCACGATCGCGGGGATTCTCGATAGTTCCTTCGAAATTCAGACGCGCTCAGGATTTCACTGTGCGCCACTATTGCATCAATCGCTCGGTACCGAAGTTGATGGGCTGGTAAGGATCAGCATGGGGCATTTCAACACTGCTGAAGAAATTAATAACGCGGTTGCGGCAGTCAGAGAAATTGCTGCTGGGTGATGGACGAGCCCAAGAGGGATGGAGGTTTCCCAAAAGCATCCTTGCAACGGTAATGCCGATCAGAGCACTGGCGACGATCCTGATTCTCGTTCTGGAAAGCATCGTCACCTAAAGTGTGACTGTGAAACTTTAACGGCTGATTCAGTTAAATCGGATGGGAGTGCGAAACTTTAACGGCTGTGTCAGTTCTCTTTTTGTTAATGTTTGTTAAGAGGGGATGTTCTGTTAGTTCGTGGTGTTCGGGCAGGGCTGGTAAAGCCGAAATTGAAGGTACCCACAATAAATTCAACATCAACACAAAAGAAAAGGATTTCTTCAATGTTGAAAAGAACAAGCCTCGTCGTAACGCTAGTTGGCTTGCTTACCG
>CAYTPS010000468.1:0-3559 GCA_964439245.1 uncultured Pirellulaceae bacterium
GCCCGGTGGTGTGGGAGGAGGGAAGTTGCGAAACTTCCCCCTATCCCGATCGCAGATTACGGGATCGAACACTGCAATAAGATACTTGAGTGGTAAGGTAGCTGAATCTCAGCCGAAGTCGCAAGACGTTGAACGACTAGGGTGAAAAGACCGGTACATAGTTCAGTGGCATCTGCAGAATGATGCACCCCATTGCTGCGCCAAAGGGCAGCTCTGCTTCACTGAACGCCCAAGAACCATCAGCGGATTGAGACTTAATCAGTTCATCACGAATGGCGGGATACCATGTGTTCCAGTACTCCCCACCGGCGTGCCACATGGCTTGGACGGCGTAGTAGTTCGAATAGAAGTAGTGCGAAGAGCGATTGTTCCCGGTTGGCTTGAACTTTTTCAAGTACTTCAGCCCCTTTTCTACGCCTTCGCCATCGTAGATTCCCGCACTGTATAGTGATGTCACGCCGGCGGCCGTCATCGCAAAAGTACTGTGGCCGCCGCGTTGAACATAGCGAAAGCTGCCGTTCTTGTTCTGGCTGGTCTTCACATATTCGATACACTTTTTTCGCACCTCATCAGGCACATCAATCCCTGCGTCTCGGGCGCCGCGTAGTCCCATGATTTGACACACGGTAATTGATAGATCGGCATCACTCTTTTTTGGTTGATACCGCCAGCCCCCTTGGTCGTTCTGGGTACGACAAGTCAACTCGACCGCTTTACGAAGCTTCTTGCCAATTTCGGCCTTTTGCGTCATGCCATAGGCCTGAGACAGAAACAGCATGCTAAATCCGTGCCCGTACATGTTCTCGTTGCTTGCATCAGACTTGGAGATGTATCCCGTCTCCCGCACGTTTTTCAGAACAAACTCGACACAAAAATCGATCGCTTTACCAAATTTCCCTTGCCCCGGTGAATGCCCGGCGCACATCATCGCAAGCCCGGCAAGAGACGCAGTGGCGACTCCGCCGCTGTAACCTCCGTTTCCAAAAGCGCCACGATTGCGTCCGGATTTCACTTGATTTCTCAGAAGGAAATTCAGTCCCTTCTTGATGGTGGCCTGCGTCTTGGGCGTCACCAGTTCTGCTGGCGATTTCTCGTTCGTTGAAAATTCGCGATCTCTTGGCTGCGCGGGCTGCCACAGTGGCTCGAGTAAAGGCGCGGCGAATGCGGTTGATGGGCTGAGAAGACTCAAGGCGGTTCCCGCAGTCCCGGCCGCCGCAGCACTGGCTATCGATAAGCGTCCGAACTGGCGGCGCGAGAGAGTGTGGATTCGGTCGCTCAAACACTTGTCATGCGATTGTTTAGAAACCGTTAAGTTTTGGCAGTTGTTGGGATGATCAGCCATACGTGCGCCAGAGGTTGAATAAGCGATAGAAAATTCAGTCGGTAACAGATTGACAATCTAAAGGTTGGTTCACGCCCAACCCCATAGAAATCGACCGGTTAATAGTCTATCCTTTGACTCGAAATTCGTCAAAAAAGACGGAAATGAGAAAGCTTCAGTCTCGCGGATCTCGCCAGTGTTTGGAAATTGGTTGGTGCAGCCGAACACTAGCGACTTCTGCGAAATGATGAAGCTCTTCCACAGACTATTTCTCAGATAAAAACACCGAAAAAGGATACTCCATTTATGTCAACAACAGTCGACACTCAGCAAGCCGCCGTCAATACCATCCGAACGCTGTCAATGGACGCCGTCCAAGCTGCGAACAGCGGTCATCCGGGAACGCCGATGGCTCTGGCGCCGCTCACGTATGAATTGTGGAATCACCACATGAATTACAATCCGGCTCAACCCAACTGGATGGGCCGTGATCGCTTCATTCTGTCCTGCGGCCATGCATCAATGTTGTTGTACTCGGTGCTGCACCTTGCTGAGGTTGCCAAGACTGATAAGGCTGGCAATCTGACCGAAGGAAAGTCGATCACGATCGACGATATTAAGAATTTTCGACAATTGCACAGCCCGTGTGCCGGCCATCCAGAATTTGGCTATGCGGCAGGTATCGAGACAACCACCGGTCCGCTGGGGCAGGGGCTCGGTAACAGTGTCGGTACAGCGATTGCGGCCAAGTGGTTGGGGGCGACCTACAACCGGCCGGGATATGAGCTGTTTGATTTCGACACGTATGTTGTCTGCAGTGACGGCGACGTAATGGAAGGGATCGGCTGCGAAGCGGCATCGCTGGCTGGGCATCTCAAGCTCTCGAATCTTTGCTGGATCTACGATGACAACGAGATCACCATCGAAGGCCGCACCGAACTTGCCTTCAGTGAAGACGTCGCAGGACGTTTTGAAGCTCTCGGTTGGCAGGTCATTACCGTCACCGACGCCAATGATTTGGCGGCGCTTGCGGCAGCCTATAAGAAATTCCAAGCGACTGACGATCGGCCAACCTTGATTATCGTCAAAAGCATTATTGGTTTCGGCGCCCCCAACAAGCAAGACACATCCAGTGCACATGGATCGCCGTTGGGAGAGGACGAGATCGCGTTGGCGAAGGAAAGCTATGGTTGGTCTGCAGAGAAGTTCCACGTGCCTGGCGAAGTCTACGACGATTTCCGCAGCAACCTTGGCGAGCGTGGTGCAGCGGCGTACGCGGCGTGGAGCGAGAAATTTGAAGCCTACAAGAAAGAGTTCGCCAAAGAAGCCGCAGAGCTCGAAGGTATCCAAACCGATACGTTGCCTGCAGGCTGGCAGGATGAGTTGCCAGTTTTTGATGCTGACGAAAAAGGCATGGCCACACGGGCCAGTTCTGGGAAGGTCCTGCAAAAAGTTTGCAAAGCGATTCCTTGGTTTATCGGTGGATCGGCTGACCTGGCCGGGTCCAATAAGTCCAACAACGATGATCCAGAGGCCGGTCACTTCGGTGCTGATGACTATTCGGGGAATAACTTCCACTTTGGAATTCGCGAACATGTGATGGCCGCGATCTGTAACGGCATGTCTCTTTCCGGCATCCGAGCGTATGGTGCGACGTTCTTTGTTTTCACCGATTACTTGCGTCCGAGCCTACGCTTGAGCAGTATCATGCACCAGCCGGTCTTCTACATCATGACCCATGATTCGATTGGCCTCGGCGAAGACGGTCCAACACACCAACCTGTCGAACACATGGCAGCCTGCCGCTCGATTCCCGGAGTTCTGGTAATGCGTCCCGGCGATGCAAACGAGGTGTCCAAGTGCTACCAAGCGGCGCTGGAAGACAATGCCCGACCAACGGTGATGGTGCTTTCGCGCCAGAGCATGCCAACGTTTGATCGTTCCGTTTACGGGGCCGCCGATGGAGCTTTAAAAGGCGGTTACATTCTTAAAGATTCCGATGGAACTCCCGATGCGATCGTCATGGGCACCGGCAGTGAAGTTGTGCTGTGCGTCAAAGCTGCCGAACAGTTGGAAGAGCAGGGCGTCAAGACGCGTGTCGTGAGCGTTCCTTGCTGGGAGTTGTTCGACGACCAATCCGAGGAGTACCGCGAGTCTGTGCTGCCTTCCTCGGTAACCAATCGCGTTGCAGTCGAAGCCGGCATCAAAATGGGCTGGGAGAAGTATCTCGGCAGCGAC
>CAYTPS010000469.1:0-969 GCA_964439245.1 uncultured Pirellulaceae bacterium
CATTACCTTAAGCCAGACGATTGTCTCTTCTCGTTTGACCCCTTTATCTATAGGGGTGAGGGCGAGCCAACAATAAACAATTTGAAGTATAGGCAATGGTTTTATGCCAAGATAATCGACATGATCAAAATCTTGCTTCGCAACCGGGGAGAAACCGAAGCTGAACAGGCCAAAATGACGAGAATGAAAACTTGGCTTTTCAATGGGCTTTATGCCGTAGGAATCAGCCAAGGAAACGGCAGGCATTTGCCGCTATCGGATTTATTTGTACTGCTCAATCCATTGCATCCACGCCATCAGGAAACTTACCTGTCAGTCGAGCCGTTTTTGACTGAACAAATTCGGGCTGACTTCGAAATGCTTCGTGGAATGCGGTCGCCCCGACAAATCCAAGATTTCACAGAGTCTACATTTAATCAATTGAGACAGGTTATTACGCCAACGACCGAGCGGATTTTTTCCTTTGACAGACCCTCTATTGATTTTCACAGCATCGTTCGCGGTAACGAAATCATTTTGGCCAGCCTAGGCCCAACTCCAACGTTTCACCAACAAGAAGGAAACGTATTGGCGGGACTAATTATTCGAGAAATCAGTGAAGCGGTTCGAATGATTCCGCGAGAACAGCGCAATCGATATTTCATGTTCATTGACGAGGCACAAAACTTTCTTGGTGAAGATTTGCAAGATTTATTGAAAGAGTCTGGGAAGTACCAATTGTCGTGTGGTCTTGCGGTGCAATCGCTCGACAATTTGCAGCAGGGTGAAATAGATTTGGTTCCAGCCGTACTTGGTCAATGCGATCTTCAAATCACATTTCAACAGCAGTTCTACAAGCATGCAGAATTACTTGCAAAGTGCCTTTGTCACTCACGGCTTGATTTCACGGAATTGATTCACGAAGTCGATCGTGACGACGGGTATGAATGGCACTTGGTTCGCTCTGACAGTCGCTCGTTAAAACAAGGC
>CAYTPS010000469.1:979-2366 GCA_964439245.1 uncultured Pirellulaceae bacterium
ATTGGGGGCAATGCTTCCCAGGCGGATTCTTCAGGCAAAACCTGGTCCGCGTCTTTGGGGAGAACAAGTTCGAAAGGGAAAAATCAATCGACGACTCACTCATTGGGTCAAACTGATTCCAATTCAACATCTAAATCAGAAGGGGGCAGCCGCTCACATACCGACTCAAGGGGGAGGAGCAGTTCAGTAACAAAAACAAATGGCAGCTCTCAAACTACTGGTGAATCGGTATCGGAGAGTTCAACTCAATCTCGCTCTGATCACGAATCCAATGCTAAAGGGACTTCAACACACCGTTCAGAAACGCAGTCGCAATCCAGGTCAGTGATGCATGGCGAAAATCATTCGGCGTCTGATACCGAAGGCAGAAACTGGTCAACTTCTAAATCAGATGGAAAAGCCTTCTCTGAGACTGAGTCAAAAACAAATGGCACCAATACAACTGGAGGAACGTCGAACAACAGAAGTCGTGGTGGTTCGAATTCACATTCGAAATCCAGCGGTAAGTCTTTGACATCATCGACTACTAAGTCCAACTCGCATTCCCAAACGCGAAACGCATCTAATGGCAGTAACGTTTCGCAGTCTATCGGTTTCACTGATTCCCCCACGCCAATTCGACAGATACGCGTTGAAAAGCGACGAACAGGCTCTTTTACTACCAGCCTTGATGATCAAGACAGGATAAATACGACGCTTATTCAGGAACTTCCAAGGCAATATTGTTTGGTCTCTGTGAAAAACCGTTCTTTTGTGCTTAAAGTCAGCAACGTAGTTGACCCCTATCAAGAAATTTTTCTGCCGGAAGATGTGCGACATGAAATTGTGTCGAGTTTAAAAGAAAAAGTATTCTTCCGTGAACCCTACTATCACGATTGGAGCAAAGCAATTGCACAGCTTGAAGATGAAGAAAGCGACCTTACAAACGCAAGTGGTGCCGATGAAACAGATGCAGATCATCGGCCAAGATTTAACTGATCTGTAACATCAGCTTCAGTGTTGATTGGGCTTAGCTAAATTCATTACCATCGTTTCACGAGATTGCTATGGGCGTTGTAATTACTAAAAAAAACCTGCTCGTTCTTGAGATGTTGGCACGCTATTACGTCTTAACGCGAAAAATGATCCAGGAAATATGCTTTCCTCACGTCAAAAGCGCCCGTTCTGTTTGTGAGCGCATCAGAAAACTCAAGAGGGAGGGGTATATATCACAGGCTCAAATGAACATTGTTTTGAGTGGCCAAAGCGCTTCGCCAGTTTACTACCCCAATAAGAAGTCAGCTGAAACATTAGCGGCACTTCATGACGACGATTCATACCTAAATATTTACACAAAGCCCCCTTCCACTCGGCTTTTGTTTCATTGGATTGAAATTGCCAAGACCCA
>CAYTPS010000469.1:2376-3558 GCA_964439245.1 uncultured Pirellulaceae bacterium
ATCCGTATACCGCAATGGTACAACGAATGGGAAATCATCAACAAAGAAGTACCAAATCCAAAACTACACTTTTCGCTTTATACGATACTCCGCCAGACGCCGTCAGTTACTTGCCAACCTGACGCGGCTTTTTTGGCGGCATGCGGTGAGCTAAGAAAGGTCTACTACTTAGAAATTGATCGCGGAACCGATTCAATACTTCGTATCAGTCAAAAGAAGCCTCTTGGATATTCGCTATTGGAATCGCAAGAGCATTTCAAGAAGCACTTTCCCACAGAAAGTTCCAGCAATTCAGACTCCCTGAACTTTGACCGTTTCTCGATTTTGTTTATTACAACGACAAAGTACCGACGTGACGAACTTGTTCGCCGTTCCAAAAAATTTGACGGAAAAGAGCTTTGGAAATTTGCATGTCGTCAGGATGTTAACCCTGAATCATTCTTCTTTGAGCCGATTTGGTGCTCGCCGACTGCGGATGGAAGCACCGAAAGCGACACCAAGCCACACTCTCTCATTCAGGTTTGAGAGGGGCAAACCTACTAGGTCAATTCTTTTTCAGCGAACCGACCAACGACTTTGTTGACCCAAGCAAGTTGTTCACGCTGGGTTATTCCATTGCCTATTCAAAAGGTTGTTCACCCTTAGTACAACGTTGGGTTTGTATGTTGTGAGCTGTAAGTTGTTTGTTGTTAGTCACTTGCGATTGGGTTGCAGGGTACTCTCATGTTAATCGATCCCCTGCCCCATATGCTTTCCACTGCCTTCAGAGTCCGCCCCACAGTGCAAACCATATGGGGCATGGGCTACGCCCCTACAACCCCGCTCACCACGCACGCGCGAGGCATTCCCGTGGTTCGCGTTCTCCGCTTCGCTCCGAAAATCGCAAGTGACGTTTGTATGTTGTGTTTGTTTGCTGTGAGTTGTTTGTGTGCTGTATGTGTTAGCTGTTTGTATGTTTAGGTTGTTGGTGTTGCGTTGCAATAACATTGCAGACGAGAGTTTACCGAAAAATATTTTGGCAAAAACGAAATGCAAAACGACTTGACTATTTTCTCGTTTCGAACGATTGCTATAATTCATTGGGCACATTTGTTTGCTGATTTTGACAAGGCAAAATCGAAAAGATTTGTGTTCGTGTCGTCAACAAGTTTGATGGCGTTTATTTACTTCCCCATTTCTTTA
>CAYTPS010000470.1:0-3555 GCA_964439245.1 uncultured Pirellulaceae bacterium
CTACTGTGCCAGTCGAAACAACCATAAAACGCCGGGTGAAGCGCCTTGGGCGACTTGACCGCTTCAGGGCCCGCCAGCACATCGCCGGTCTTGTTGGGATACTCGCGATGAATGTTCTTCAGTGCTAATTGAGCAAACGCATTAACTTGATCGTCAGTGAGACGCTGACCAAGTTTGGGCAGCGTCGCAGGCGCACTTGCCGTTTTCTCTTCTGGATCGACAGGTTCTTCGGAGAAAGTTGGAAGCGTCATGCAAACGGTGCAAAAGAGAGCCAGTAAGAAAGTTGCCGTCCTGATCATCCGGGCCTCCATTGATCGAACTGAAATCACGATTCAAGTGTGCACAGAATTGTATCGTTCGCAGCGGCGAAACCATAGATGTCATGGCAGGCCAGCGAACATTGGTGACTCGGACCGTGATAGCGAGAAGCGAATTAGTCTTCTAAGATTTTCTCGAGATGCATCACGTGTTGGCGGACGCCTTCGAGATCAGGATTGATCCGCAGGGCGAGACGAAAACCATCAAGCGCCCCACCTTGATCGTCCAATTGCAGACAGCAGTGCGCCAGCCCGATAGCGGCAGGGAAATGGAATCGATTACAGTTAAGCGTCTCTTTGCAGTCCTCGATCGCCGATTCGTATTGGCCCTCGCCAGAGAAAGCGATCGCGCGATGGTTCCATGCCTCAGCCAACGTTGGATTGGTCTCAAGCAAGATCGTTGCGCTTTCAATCACATCGAGATTGCGGTTTTGAAGTGACCAAGCATACATCTGGTTGATTTTGGCCTGCTCCGCAGCGTTGCCCTGGCGAGTCCAAATTGACCGGATGCCGTGATCGGCAAGCATTCGTACGCCGCGATCGTTATCGTTGAGCGCCCGTCCAACAGTTTCGTTGACGCTGAAGTCTCCGAGGAAACCCAATGCCAGCACCGCAGCACGACGCGAACAAGGTTGGCCGTAGCGTGCCAGACGTTCCAGCGAGCCAATCCCGTAGGACCGCGACACCCATTGGATGAAATTCGCCGAATGCTCGTCGGTCAAATACTGTTGGTACAATTTGTCCAACAGTGGATATCGGATAATATCTTCCGACATGCTGACCGTGCTCCCGATTAATGTTTGTAGTGGAAAATGACGCTCTTTTAATAGAGCAATCATTTTGGGGCGTCTTAGACCCGCGTAACGTGCAATTTGCACACAAAATCTCCGCGTGTGAAGTTAGCCCCACACGCGAAGACATCGAGTCTAATTGGAGTACACGACTGGCTCAACAATGTTCTTACCTCTGGAAAATAAGTTGAACCGTTTTTCAGACCAATTTTGCCGATTAGTTTCAATTGGTGACGAATATGAGGGATGGGCAATGCAAATTCGGCAGATTGCTATCAGTCTACCGGACCAGCAACGTGCGCCTTTAACGGTCGAATCGCCTGTGCCATACGACCAATCCAAATGCCACGGACGAATTAGACTCTTTGAAGGCCCCGACAGCAATATCAGAGGCGTAAGTTGAATACAAATGGGAAACAAGCACCAGATTTTGCATTTGCGTGCTTCGTACTGTCAGTGCGATTCGCTTGCTGCCTCTGGACAGTCGCCATGACGCAATGCGCTGCTGCCCAATCCGAACCTCATTGGTTAACCGACAAAGCGTTCCAACAGGCGCGACGGCATCCGTTTTCGATTTCGTGGCAGAAAGCTCCTTTGAGAAATCGGATCGGTGGACTCGCGCGGCAGCAAGGCATTTCGGTGTTCCTAGACCGACGAGTCGATCCTCGGACGCCAATCAACCTGATGGCTTCCAACGTCACGATGGAGCAACTGTTGCTGCAAGTTTGCGATCAGCACAACCTGGGCTTCTGTCGCCTTGGTGACAATTTCTATCTTGGCCCCAAACAGTCCGCGGACCGTTTGCTTGCCGGTTCGGAAGACGCTGCGAAAACGGCGCGCAAAGCGTCCAACACCTTATTGAAGAAAACCACCTCAAAGTGGCCAGATCTCACGACACCCGAGGAGGCGTTGAATGCGATTCTCGCCGAGTCGGAATTAAATGTAGAAAACATCGATCTATTGCCGCACGACCTGATGGCCGCGGGCAGCATGCCCGCCATAACGCTAGACCAGCGTTTGCGGTTACTGTTGATTCAATTCGGCCTCGACTACGAACTCAAGCGCAACTCTAAGACTCTCGCGCTGCGGCGGACGTCCGATTTTCCGGCAACAGGTTCCGTTCGTTTCTCTGATGTCGATCTCAATTTAACGCAGTATCAGAAGATCAAGAAGAAGGCCGTTGGCTGCCGGATGAAGCGCAACAAACGTTCCATCACCGTAACCGGGCCGATCGAAGAACTGGTGATGGTACGCGACTACATCGTCGAAAGTTTTACGCCCCCGGCACCGACCGACAGCGACCAACAATTCACCCTCACGGTGACCAACCGCCGTTCGGCGATTTTGGCCGCCATCGGCAAGCAACTGCAAATGCCAGTCGACACTTCCTCCGCCGATCCACAAACGTTGGCCGAAGTGGTCAGTCTTTCGGTCGCCAATGTTTCGCTGCAGGAATTGTTGGACCAGGTAATGGCAGGTTCCGGAGCCACTTGCCTACTGAGAAAAGGAAAGATTGTCGTCGGCCACGAATAAATCAAATGTTCTTCAGCGAATTTGGCCTTCGGCGTTTTCTAGGAACGATGCTTCTTAAAGTTCTCGGCTTGCTCGTAGATCTCTTTGTAGACCTCATCGCGGTCTACAGGTGGATAGCCGTGTTTGGCGAGTACTAGAATTAGATCGACTTTGAGTTCAGCTTTTATGTCGCCGCGTTGACTCCAGTCCGTGTACTTGGCTTTGTCGTCGACGATCACTTTGACGGCCTTTGAAAGTTCAATCAGCTTGTCTTCGGGATAGGTGAAGTCGTACTTGATTGCGAGCTCTTTCAGGATGTCGTAGAAAGCCTTTTCTTCCAAGTCGATGCCAAGGTCGCTGAATGAATCATGTTCGGCCTGAAGTGCCCGTATCAGTTCAACAATTTCGCCGGAAAATTCATCCAGCACCTCGCTGACCAATATGTTTTCTTCGCTACGTTCATTGTAGCGATCGACGATGGCTTCGAATTTCTTCGAAAAATCAATTCCCTTGGTTCGGTTAACCTTCTTGAATTCGTCAATCGCTTTAGCAAGCAACTGTTGTAAGAGCTTGAACCGAGTGTTGGGAAGTTTGATCTTTTCCAGTTTGGCAAGGTAGTCATCATTGAAGATGTCGATTGCTTCGCCTTCCCGTTCGCCAAGCTTGAAAATCTCTTCCACTCCGTCGCTTTTCAAAGCCTCGGCGATCATGTCGCGAACCTTCTCGTTCATCTGGGCAGCATCAGGGGCGTTCCCGGACGTAAGCTTGAAGACGATTGAACGGACAGCCATGTAGAAATGGATCTCGTCTCGCTCCCTTTGAGTAAACACATCACTGCCACAACAAATGTCGTACGCGGCTTTCAAGCGTTTCACTAACTCCATGAAACGCTTTTCGATCTTCTCGGTCAGCTGCACGTATTCGGAAGCTCGGTT
>CAYTPS010000471.1:0-3553 GCA_964439245.1 uncultured Pirellulaceae bacterium
GCCGCGCGGCAAATCGATACTGGCGTTATCTTCGACGCTCCCGAGGGGCACTGCAAAACTGGAATCGGCGACGCTGCAACGGCAAGGTTGATCTGATCGGACCATGGAAGCGCAGTGTCGATCATTTCGTAAAGGTTGCCTTGTTCAAGGTGCGGCAACAGTTCGATCAACCCATTTCGCAGGCGAGCGCGGTGGTCGTTGTCGTCGTCATAAATTCCCGCGGGGAAATGCTGAGAGGACGATTCGAAATTGTGCAGCGCTAATCCCAACTGCCTCAGATTGTTCCGACATTGAGTTCGCCGTGCTGCCTCACGCACCTGTTGAACTGCCGGCAGCAGCATCCCAATCAGGATGCCGATGATGGCAATCACAACCAGCAGTTCCACTAAAGTAAAGCCGCGTTTAAAAGATCGAATTGGCATGTGTGTGACTCCTCAAAAGACAAGGACAACACACCGATTATCGGTCAAAAAAAATTGAGGCAAACAAAAACCTTCTAGGGAGCCGTTTGTTGGGGAACTAACAGCTTTTCTAGCCGCTCAAATAGCGGAGTCAGCACGTCTTTCACGTTTGGCATACTACCAGTCGATTCGTTCAACTTGGCAAACACACCCGCAGCTTCTTCGAGTTGTATGTCGATCAGTTCCTTATCGACATCGCTCCAACTGCTGGATGTCTTCATTAGCTCCTCCAGAGCTGAGACTCCCTCTTCCATCTGCGGCAGCGCAGATTTTGCAGATGCTTCGTCCTTGATTTCCTTCATACCCAACTCAAGCGATGTCAGTGCGGTTTCGACTTGGAGGTCTACATCTTCGTCAGAACCAGCTTCTTCTGTCGAATCAGCTGTCGCTGTTTCCGGTTGTTCACCTACGGACTCGGATTCTTGCGTATCCTCGGCGCCATCCATTGGTGCGAGTTTCGGGGCGTCATCGTTCTGTTGATTCGGCGGTGAAGCCAATTCCGCGTCAGGCTTGGCCGATGGGCTCGATGGTTCGCCGGTTCCGCTCGCAGCGGTTGTGCTCTCGACCGCGCCTTCTATCACACCCTTTGTTGCAGCGGCTTCCCCGGCATCGACGGCAGTCTCTGAGTCTTCGGGGGAACTCTCCGAGGAGGGCTCAATGTTCTCAGACGATTGTAAAGCCGCCTCCTCCGAGGGAAGCATTGGAGTTGATTCATCTGTAAGATCATTCTCCGAAGTCGCTACTGGCGTCGGACCGTTAAAAGCCTCGGTAATTTCTGCTCTGTAAGTCCACCCGAGCCAAGCAAGCCCAGCAAGTAGAGCCAGCTGCCACCACAGCCAGCCTAAGCCGCCGCGTTCTTCTTTGGCGAGCCTTTGCTCGCGTTCAACGCGCGCTCTTTCGATAGCCGTGCGCTCGCGCTCTCGTCTAAGGTTTTCTTTGTCAGGTACCCAGCGTCGTTGCTCCCCGTCACTCGATGCGGCGATACTGCTGGAGTGAGTCTTTGCCGACGAAGCGCTTCCTGTTGCCTGTCCGCCCGCAGCAGCAATTCCGGCAACTGCAGCAGCGCCGGCCGCACCCGCAGCGACTTTCTTGGCGTTCGATGGGCTGCTTCCGTTAGTTGAAGAGGAGAGAGAATTCGAGGCAGAGAATTTTTCCTTGGCCGCTCCTTCGTACCCTGGAGTGAAGCCAGAGCCAACGGTCCATTTGTCTTCTGCACCGCCCTGCCCTGTCGTGATCTTTTGTTCGAAACTCGGAAACGTACGCTGACCTGTCTTCTCATCAAATCTGCGAGCCGTTGCACGAGCGGCGCGTTCACGCAATCCCGCGCCCTGTTCGGCAAAGAGCTTTTGCCAGCCTTCGGCGTCGACTTTTTCCTTCTTTTGCCAAGCCGCCAGTGATGAAAAGATCAGTGGCGAAACGGCTCCCACCATTTTTCCTGCCGAGGAGCTTCCGATGTCGGCAGCATGGCTAACGCGATTGGTGATTGATTTGATTTCATCACCGACCAAGCCGGAAAGCTGCTCTCTACCTTTTTCCACCAAAGCGAGACTGTTTTGGTAATGGAGCTGGCTGGGGAAAGAAGATGAGATGCTTTCATCGGTGTCCCGCAGTTCGCGCCACAGCATCCCGCGCCCCGCTTCGGATTTGGTCTGATCCCCGATGGCGGATAGGATCTCAGGAATGGCCGCCTCGACTCCGTCTCGAACTTTGACCTCGTGTTCACCAAGCACAGCCCCCAGCAAGCCAAGGCTGTCATCGTCAAAGTTCTTCATGATCGAATCGAAAAGTCTCATTGTGGGGGTCTCCTAAAAGGCAAACTGTGTCGGATGGGATGATGTAAGAAGAAAGAGAATTCAGACGGTGGATCCTATTTTAGTCGCTAGGGTGGTGCGGTGACTATATACTGACATTCAGTTTGGAAAAGAATTGCTTGATGACATACGGTCACACCGAAGAAATACGCTCATTTCGCGCACCGATCGTACGGGCTCACTTGTGTCGGTGGACATTTCGTTGATAACACCGCAGCGATTTTAAATTAGTGAGTATCTCCCTACCCGGCCAACCGAATCCGATCAACGAGAAACTAAAAGCATTCGTAAGCTTTTAGGGCGTTGTCGGTTGAGAAAAGTTCGTTAGCCATTTACCATGCTCGCTGGCTTATGGCTGTTTCCACGCCACCCGGATGATCAGATTCCGGTTCAACTCGACCGTTTATTAAATCTTAACCAACGTTACTTTAACTATGGAAAAAATCGGGGTCGCAATTATCGGAATGGGCACCGTCGGAACCGGCGTCGCCAAAATTTTGCTCGACCAAGGCGATCGTACCTCCCGCCACGCCGGTAAAACTCTTTGGCTGACCCATGCTGTCGTCCGCAACCTGGAAAAGGATCGGGGCATTACCCTCCCCGACGGCGTTTTGACCGACGACGTCGATAACGTCATCAACGACCCTTCGGTCAAGGTGGTCGTGCAGCTGATCGGCGGCGTTGACGAAGCCAAAACCGTTATGCTGCGGCTGTTGGAACAAGGCAAAGACGTTGTCACGGCCAACAAAGCGCTGATGGCGCAGCACGGTCCAGAACTTTTCGACAAGGCTCGTCAATTGGGGCGGTCGATCGCCTTCGAAGCTTCTGTTGCCGGTGGTATTCCGATCATCACCAACATCAGCCAGTGTCTGTCAGCCAATCAGATCCAGTCGCTCAACGGGATCCTTAACGGGACCAGCAATTACATCATCACGCGCATGGACCTCGAAGGCGCCTCATACGATGACGCAGTCAAGGAAGCTCAGGATCTCGGCTATGCCGAAGCTGACCCAGCGATGGATGTCGACGGCACCGATGCCGCACAGAAACTGTCCATCCTCGCGCATCTTGCTTTCGGGGCGCGTGTCAACTGGAGCGACATTCCCAAACGTGGTATCGACCAACTGAATTCTCTGGATCTCAAATATGCCAAACAGCTTGGCTATCGTATCAAGCTCATCGGCGTCAGCCGCTTGACCGATGAAGGTCTACAAGCAGTCGTCGGTCCGATGCTGGTAAAAAGCGGAACGCCGCTGGCCGAGGTGCGAGCCAACTACAACG
>CAYTPS010000472.1:0-3525 GCA_964439245.1 uncultured Pirellulaceae bacterium
CGATCATGATGCTTTCGTCTCGGTGTCGCGACAAGACCAGCATGGCTGGCTCCTTAAATTAAAAGTGACTGCCTGTCAAAAGGCGAGGTTGCAATCGAATGCCTTTCTTCCCCGCTTCAAAAATTCTGAATTCGGAGCAATCCTTTGCCGCATTCAATCCCCGCTGCTGTTACGCTAGCAACAGGAACATCGTTCTTATCGGTTCCAACATGACTTCCCCGTAAAGAAAACGTTTTGCGTCCGTTTGGAACAGTGGCACCCCTTAGAACGGTGCTTCGACAGTTAAGCTTGAACGATTACGCAAACAATTCGTTTATTGGGCCGTTGAATCGTGGGAGGTGCAAGGCAAGTTTGTTTGGCCTGTGCGCAACTGAACCCGGCTGTAACTATAGATAAGAGAGCATATGAAAATACCCGCGCGTTTGAGAACGCGCGGGTATAGAGTGTTTGAGCTGATCCACCCAACGCCGTGACTAAGCGCTCTTTCGGAGACGCGTCGGCAATGTGGTTAGTTCGTACCGCATTGGCTGAGGATCGACCGTTACCACCTGACATCCGATGCGGCGGTCGAGATTGATCACGAGTGGAGCTCGCATGTTAAGCGTCAAAGTATCTTCATCGCGACTGACAACGCCCAGAACATAGGCTTGCTCAACGGAGCTAAGCTGAAGTGATTCGACATCTTTGGGCTCCAAGCGAACCTGATAGTCTTCAACGAAGCGACGTGGGGACACGACCGGTAGGGCAATGTCTGAGTGCTGCATGCTTTGCAGCCAAGCCACAGCCGAATTGTCGGCGTCGGCCAAAAGTACCCAGTGGCGACAATCTTCGAAACCCAGCAGACCATTGCGAAAGAACAGGATGTCGTCCGGTTCGATTTCAATACTCGCGAATCGTGTTGTGTGGATTTTCATAACGGATCACCTGTGCCAAGACATGCTGTCTCGCTGGAACTAAAATTGGGGACATCAACCGGTATTGGAAACAAACGCGTTTATTCTGTGCCCACCAATGGTATAACAGACACCAAAAATTCCGGTTTTGCCGATGTTTCTTTCATCGGACTTAGACTGGGGGGGATTTAGCAAAAGCCCTTAATTCTTTAATTTTTTTTCCCCAAGTGTTCCCGTCGGCTCAAAAGACAGAAACAATCCTGCTATCAGAATCTGCTAGGACAGCAAACAATGGCCAATTTCGCAAACTTTCCCCCGCACTGCATCGTTTTTGCTCCTTGTTGGGTTACTCCTGCCGGCAGTGGCTTGGGCCCAGTCAACTGATGATGGTCAAGCCGATCTCAAACGGCCTGTGAAACTAGCGGAGACTGCTAGCGAAGATCAGCTGTTTCAAGATCTGGAAAACCACAAATTTAGCATTCGTGAGGAGGCGACAACCGAATTGGCAAAGCGCGGCGCCGATGTGCTACCGGAGATCGCTGATCGATACTTCACGGCCCCGCCGGAGACGGTTTACCGAATTCGGAAAATCCTCGAAGGCGTTGGTTCAGCGGGCGACGAACAAACATTCCTTCGCGCGACTAGCCTCCTTTTGACGTTGTATTCCAACGGCAACAAAGAGATGGTCGAACGAATCGAACTGCTAAAGGCCGAATGGCGGAAACGTCGCAAGGACGATGCGGTCCAAGCAATTCTTGCAGACGGTGGCAAGGTGATTTCTGAATACAATGCGCAACCAAATCTTCAGCTGCGACAGGTGTTGGTGAATCGAACCATTCAGCAATCCGCTGCCAACCAAGCTGCAAAGGAGACGTCTGCGACGCGACAGAAATTTGACGTGAGTCAACAAAAAGAACTTGTTGCCAAAATCATGACGAACTCGGCAGAAGAAAATCGTAACTTCATTCTTGAACATTCAAACCCAAACCTCTCTAGCAAATCTAAGCTCACACAGTATGCCTATAGTGTCCCACAGGCCATTTCGGTCAAATTTCCCGGTGGATGGATTGCAAACGAAAGGGTCCTGAAAAAATTAAGTGAATTAGATGGGCCCGTTGCCCTCGAGTTGGGTGCGGTCGAAGGAATGAATGATGACCACTGGCGAGTCCTGAAGAGCAATGATGCAATTGTCTCGGTTGACGCGAGCACTATCACGCTTCCTAAGTCGGCGGCGTCGGCGTTTCCCGTTGGCATCCGCGCGGTTACTTTAAGAAACTACGCGCTTGACCCTGCGTTTTGCAAATCGCTTGGCCAATTTTCCTCGCTGGGCATGCTGCAGCTCTCCAATTGCAATTTGAATGCCGATTCGGTCGCCGCTCTCAATCAACTTAAGCGCGTGTCAACGATTCCCGTAACCTTCCGCAACAAGAAAGTTGACGCCGATTCCATTTCGGCGCTGGCGAGACTCAAACGCGTTCGGGCGATTGAGTTGGAGAATGCTCAAGTTTCAACGGCAGCCCTGGTGAAACTAGAGAAGCTTCCACAAATCAGCGCACTCAGAGTCCTGTCTATGGAGATCAACGAGGAATTCCTCCAGAGTGTAGGACGTATGAAACGGCTGACTCAGTTTGAACTGCGCGGTTGCAAATTTGATATTGATGCATTTAGGCGGCTTGAGTCGACGCGGCGAATTCGCATTGATTTTCAACCTAAGGCATTTCTCGGAGTCGGACCTCAGGGAGGCGGTAGACCCGAAAGTATCGGTTGTCTGATCGCCTATGTCGCACCTGGGTCTTCGGCAGCGCGCGAGGGAATTAAGGTCGGCGATGTTATTCGCTCTATTGATGGCGATCCGGTGAAGACATTTCATGAAGTGCGTTTGAGGATTGCTCAGTATGACCCTGGCGAAAAAATGTCTATGAAGATTCAGCGGGGCGAGGAAATGCTCAAACTCGAGGTTGAGCTGGGGAAGAACCCTTCCTCTATTCGGTAACCGCCTGCGCCTCGATCGGTTATTTTTTGTGTCGAACACGCTCGAGGTATTAAACCATTTCAATTCGCTTTCTGGATAGACTCCCCGATGAAATCTTATTTGAGCCTCAGGTTTGCTTCGCTGACTCGGTTTTGCTGCTTTCTGTTGGTCGTTTTGTGTGTTCCAGTAGTTCAAGACTCGCTTGCAGAAACTCTTTCACCTCCCAATATCGTTGTCATCTTTGTTGACGACATGGGTTACGCGGACATCGAACCGTTTGGCGGCAAGATCAAGACACCTAACTTAAACGCGATGGCAAGTCGCGGGATGCGCTGTAGTGATTTTCAGGTCAGTGCGGCCGTTTGCTCAGCTTCGCGTGCTGCGTTGTTGACCGGCTGTTACCATCGGCGCGTGGGTATCAACGGAGCTCTGATGCCCAATTCAACCATAGGCATTAACGCTGACGAAACAACAATCGCCGAGATGCTCAAAACCAAAGGTTATTCGACCGCTTGTTTTGGGAAATGGCATCTCGGGCATCAGAAACAGTTCATGCCCACAGAACATGGATTTGACGAGTATTTTGGTCTGCCCTATTCCAATGACATGTGGACACGTAATCCCGTTAAGTGGAAAGGGAAGCATGCAAATGGCCACGTG
>CAYTPS010000473.1:0-3524 GCA_964439245.1 uncultured Pirellulaceae bacterium
AGTATGGAGATCGAGCGCGGCGGCGTCAGCTATACCGTTGATACGTTGAAGCAGTTGACTGATGAGAATCCGGAGAATGAACTGTTTTTCTTGATGGGCGCTGATTCACTCAACTCATTTGCGTCATGGAAAGATCCTGAAGAAATTTTGTCTTTGGCGACTCCGCTGGTCGTGCCACGTCCGGGCCAAGGTGATGTTGATCTCGAAAAACTGGCGCCGCTGACCGACGAAAAGCAAATGGAGACCATTCGGCGGCTGACCATCAAATCGCCTCTGATAGAAATCAGCAGTTCAAGTATTCGAAATCAAGTCGAATCAGGTCAAAGCATCCGATACCTCACGCCACGGGCGGTTGAAAAATACATTGAGACGCAAAAGATTTATCAAAGCAAGAAATAGTTTTTCTATCGAGTAGTTACCATGTTGAAGTACAAAGATTTCGTACCCCAAGAAATCGAAGCTCCCGGATTTTTTAAAGAGGGCAAGCACGAGAGCTTCGACCATGCGATAGAAGCGGCCAATGACTGGTTAGTAAGTAACGAGGTGTCGGTCATCTCAATCGAGACGGTGGTGCTTCCCAATATTTGGGAGAACTGGGAAGAGGGATCAGTGGATGCTTCTTTGGGTACCAGCTCCGACGGCCCTAGCCGCTGGCATCAATTCATCCGGTGCTGGTACCGCGACTGATAGCTGGTGTTTTTTATCTGGCCGATATCGCAAGAGATTCGATTGCGGCGTTGGTCCGCCTCCAAAGTCTCGCGATTTTGGTTACACAGGCCTACCATTCTTCTCTTGATTGGCCGCCCGTTTTGACTCACACTGTCCCCGGGATAAAGGTAAACCGGAGCGACGAATGAATTACATTTTGAAGGTCTTTGTGGCATGGCTTGCACTTGCTGCAAGCGCTTCGGCTCAATTCCCAACCCCGCAAACACAGGCAGGCAACTTTGATACTTTGGCCATCTGCACGCCGCAGCTAAAGCAGGCGCTACAGCGCTGGGTCGACTACCGCCAATCGCAAGGGCGGAAAATTCTGTTGCTGGATTCTCAACGCTTTGCCAGAGACAACCAAGCTTTGATCCGACTGGCCGTTGGCCGATATCCAACGATTGACCACTTGGTTCTGGTCGGCGACGCGGGAGACTGGCGAGCAAACCCCGCGGCGCTGCTGCCAACCGATTTTGTTTTGGCCACCGTCAATGTGAATTTCGGTAGTGAATTCGATATTGCTACCGACAATACCTATGGAGATCTGAACGACGACGGTACACCCGAACTGGCGGTGGGACGCATCGCGGTGACTAGCGCGAACGAACTGAACCAGTACATTGATCGAGTCATCGCATACGAAGGCGGCGGTGAGAGTGCCGCCGACGATAAAGACTTGAGCAACCAGTCATGGAGGCGAAGGATCAATCTAATCGCGGGCATTGGAGGCTTCGGTCAAGTCACCGACACGCTGATCGAAAATACGACGCGCAAAATTATCACTGACAAAATTCCCGGCGGCTTTGAAACCTCCATGACGCAGGGAAGTTGGAGGAGCCCTTACTGCCCTGATCCGCGCTGCTTCTCTAAGACGGCCGTAGAGCGCTTTAACGAGGGATGCATGTTCTGGGTTTATCTTGGCCACGGCGAGCGACAGAAGCTTGACATGCTGCGTCTGCCGAAACATCCAGATCAAGTGAAACGCCGTTTTGAAATACTTGATAGCGAATCCGTGAAAGATCTCAACTGCCGCCACGGCAGCCCGATCGCGCTCTTCATGGCCTGCTACTTGGGCGCAATCGACAGCAGCCAAGACTGCTTGGCCGAACAGATGATGAAGCAGCCTGACGGACCGATTGCCGTCATCGCCGGTTCGCGCGTAACGATGCCCTATGCGATGAGTCTGCTGGCGATGGAGATGTCGGATGAGTATTTCGATGGTCAATGTGCAACGGTCGGCCAGTTGCTGATGCACGCCAAGCAAAAAATGGTGGGTGTCACCGACACAAGTGAGGCCGATCCCTATCGGCAAATGATTGAAACAATGGGACAAGCTCTCAGTCCGCTTCCCAAGATGCTGGCCCAAGAAAAAACGGAGCATCTGCACCTGATCAATTTGCTGGGTGATCCTCTGTTGCGTCTGAAGCGTCCTGAACGCATCGGGGTTAACTCAATTGCAATCCAAAACGACGGAGTCTCCCAGGACCGTGCGATCTCCGTTTCCGGCATCAGTCCATTTGCGGGGGCGTTGACGGCCGAACTCGTTTATCGCCGAGATCGTTTTCGGAGTCGTCCAAAACGTCGGCGGAAATTTGATCCCGCCGATGCATCTCTTTCTGCCTATCAACAGCAATACGATCAAGCCCATGATTTGGTGTGCAGTGTGCGGCACACGCAGGTCATTCAGGGCGCATTTGACATTAGTTTAGATGTCCCCGCAGACGTACGAGGAGACTGCCGCGTGCGTTTGATGTTGGGTGGCGGTTCCAATCAAGAGGATGAATCACGGTTCGCAATCGGCAGCATTGATATCGATGTGCCTCGGCTAGAATCGACTGATCGATCAGCAAGATCTGCGGCGCTCACGCGGTAGCGGTGGTTACGTGGGGCAGGTTTCCAACCGGCCATTTCTTTTTCGTGGCCGGGTGGAAACCTGCCCAAAGTTTGGCGGATTTGGGGGCGGCCCCAATGTGCCCTGCCCAACAACGCGCGTTTAAAAGAACGATTCTTTGGCTGTTCGTTTTTCTCGCGATCTGGGCCGCGGTGATCGCTGCCGGTGTCATGCGACAACCCAATGCCGATGCTCGCAAAGCCATTTTTATTGTGGCGACCGTCGTGGCGTTCGTTTCTCTGTGGGTGGCTGCTTTGGCGATGGGCAAGAGCCGGAAAGAAAGGTAGAGAGCATGGTTGCCATCGCTAAGACTACGTGTGCGGCTACGCCATTGAGACAGCATTTTGATAACAGTGATTAAACAACGCTTCCCATTCGGCAGTGACCAATTGACGGACCGACGCGACACCCTCACTGGCAACCCTGTCGACTAATTTGTTCGGAGAGTAGGGTTCCCCGGCGGAATCTGAAATGGCTTGGTGTAAGTGATCCGTTCGAGCCATGCGGTACCAGTACTTGGCGTTCGAATAATCTCCCTCGCTTCGGTGCATGATGGCGTGCCAAAAACTGCCCTCTGGAGTCTTGATGTCCTGACAGATCTCGTGGCCCTCGTGCAGGTAATTGTGCAGCAACCAAAGTCCGGCCAAACAACAACCTGCCATGTCGGCATCTTGGTAGCCGCCTGGAAATAAATCTTCGCGCGTTAGGCTTTGAAGTTTGGCCAGCATCTCAACGGTGCCGCTGTCAATTGTGGCATACTTCTTGAAAGCATCTGCGTTAACCATTTCCCGAACGACATCGTTATATTGCATCAAAGCCACCGGCCCATCGTTGTAGTTGTAAAAGCAGAAAGTGCTAGCGATTGCAGAGTCGAGCCACGTTGCGTGTAGCCGAAGTCGCAAGGCTTTGGACGTCCTAGAAGCAA
>CAYTPS010000474.1:0-3454 GCA_964439245.1 uncultured Pirellulaceae bacterium
AATACGTTGCACACGGAGCCGCGGGCCGCGCGACTTTTTCTGCTTGCAAGATTATCGTCCGGGCCCGGTGAACGTTGCCGTTATCCGGCTTGGGGATGACTGAAATGGATACCGATCTGGCGATGCCGATAGCGTGTGGCTGAATTCCATTGGAGCATCAACTCGACGAAATGCGTCCGTTTGCAACAGAACGACGAAAAACGAACATCCAGTGAACTGATCGTTCACGCCCTTATCGAGTCGTTATTCCATCGTACTGTTGCTGTACTCCAAGGCTTCCCCAAAAGCTCCGTCGTCTCGATACCTTTGCTTCTTTGCTCGTTCCTCGCTTCTTGCGCGTCAGGAATCTCAACTACTACGCAAATAAGAGATTTTCCGGGGTTTTGCCCAATATTCTCTTAAATTACACGAACTAAACTTGACGATGGTAACACATATGTTACTATTTATTGATGCCCAACATCAAACAATATGAACAGGAAGACGGTGTAATTCCCTTCAAAAAGTGGTTCGATTCACTTGGGTTTAAGGCTGCATTGAAGGTTCGGACGGCAATGGCGCAGATGGAGGTTGGTAATTTTGGCGACCATAAATCTGTCGGCGGAGGTGTTTGGGAACGGCGAATAAACTTCGAGAAAGGATACCGAATCTATTTCGCAAAAGATGGCGATGAACTTGTAGTTCTGTTTTGGGGCGGAACAAAGTCGCGTCAACAGAAAGACATAGAGAAGGCAAAAGGTTGTTGGTCAGAATACAAAGCGCGAAAGCGAAAACTTGCTAAAGAACAGCAAGCGAGAGACCAGAAATCTAAATCGAAGAAACTGCCCAAGAAAACGAGGAGGAAAAAATAATGCCACTTACACGAGATTTCCGAGAAACTGTCAAAAATCGAGCTGAACGCGACGAGAAATTTCGCAACGGTTTGCTTGCGGAGGCACTTGAGGCAGTCGTTCGGGGCGAACTCGACGTTGCAAAAATCCTTCTTCGCGATTACATCAACGCAACCGAAGGTTTTGAATCTGTCGGTGACGCACTCGACAAATCTCCAAAGAGCCTTATGCGAATGCTTGGGCCTACAGGCAACCCCAATGCCAGAAATCTTTTTGGGGTTACTCGTTACTTGCAAAAGAATGCAGGAATAACTTTCCGTGTAACGCCTGAAACTCGGGCAAAAAAACGTAGAGAGTTGGTCACTTAATCAGATCGCTGCATAACAATACGTTGCACACGGAGCCGCGGGCCCCGCGGCTTTTGGAAACAATGATTTTCGCCGCGGCCCGGTGAACGTTGGCGTTATCCGGCTCAAGGCCACATGCGTATTTTCGCTTTCATTTTGACACTGCTGTTGTCGAGCAACACGCTTGTCTTGGGCGACTTTGAATATCAAATTGATCGCTGCTACAAACTCGTAAGTTGCAATGCAATGGACACGTGTATATGCACACACAACGATACGGTTGTGTTCTCGCCGATGTCCTACCAAGGGATTGGTCCCGTACAGTATTATGCTCAGACCGTCGACCACCTGCTACTGCAGACAATCGGGCGTGAAACAAAGCCAGACAACCGATACGAACATCCAATAGAAACGGAAGTCTGGTATTTTGCGATCGACATATCCAACGATTCCGTCGAGGGGCCTCTTTCACAATCTGATTTCGATAATGACCCTAGATTCAATGGCAATCTAAGTTGGAAATCTGCAGCGCATCCATTACGCTACCTTTTCCTTGCTACGCTACTGTTGGTATTGTTTCTGGCTGTAACGGGCTCCGTCTGGCTCGTGAGACAACGCATCAATGCAACCGCGTGATAACAATACGATGCACACGGAGATGTCTGAGGCATCGTGTCAAGTGTCAGGTATTTTTTTAAGCATATTGCTGAAGCGTTTTTTTGACGTGTTTTCCACAGCTATTTCTCGATCAGTTGGTAGAGTGGGGATCCGGTTTCTTTCAATCGCTGGATGTACTTTGCTTCGTCATACGGCACTCTATCCTGCCAACATCGGAAGATGATTCGTTGCCATTTGTATGCAAGTGCACGCTTGGCCATCTGGGCTGACTTGCCGTTGCTGAGCTGAAGGTCGTAATACGCCGCGGCCCACTTGCTTTTCGCGATCGATAACCCGGCGTATTCATGAAACGTCTGCCTGAGGAACTTCGTGCAAGCCCAACGCGCCGACACCAAACGCTGCTTTGCACTCTGGGTGGTCAGCGGAGCAATGCCGCTAGTAGCCTGCAGGGAACTGGCGTCGGCATAACGCGACCGGTCGTCTCCCAGCGCCCCAATCATGCGGCTTTGAGTCAAGGCAGAAGCGGCCGGCAGGGATTTAAAAACTGCATAGTCCTCATGGGAGACAACTTCCTCGGCGATCTTGGCTTGTAAATACGAATCTGTTTGTTGTAAGTCTGAATCAACGCCACCAAGGCGCTCACGCGCATCGCACAGGTTTCGTTGAGAGCCCGATCGTCGCTCAGCGCCGTAGCTTGGAGCAATAACTGGACTCGCTTTTCAGCTTTGGCCCGGGTGCCGATTCCGTAAAACATCTTTCGCAACCTTGAGGCCCCGGCCTTTTGAGCGGCAGCAAGCGTAGCGTACTTCAGCAGAAAAGCGACGACAAAATCAGCGTAAATCCTAGCCGCCTCGAGCTTGAGAACCTCGGGAAAATACGTCTTAAGAACCGCTTTGAGCTCATTGCAGTGAGCGGTCCTTTGGTCCACAATTCGGCGTCGATCTTCCGACATGGCGGCCAGCTTTCGTGTCAGCGGCTGATCGGGCTTTAGAGGACGAAGCTGATCGATGTAGTGTTTGAGGTACTGGCACAACAGCATCGCGTCGCTGGGATCATTTTTTCCACCGCCGTGAGCGAACGCTTTTCGGTAGGCGGCCAAAGCGGCAGGGTTGACGGGATAGATGGTGATGTCCTCGTGCTGCAGCAGGGCCGAAATGAGGGCCCCTTTGTTGGTCTCTATCGCGACTGCGAACTGGCAATCGGGATGTTGCTTTCGTCGTTCTTGTATCCACTGGACAATCGCGTTTGCGTCTTGTTGGAGCGTGCCAGCGGTCTGGACAGCACCGCCTTGGAGATGCCAGGCGTGGGTTTGATCTGCCCAATCGATGCCGACGAAGACGTTTTTTTGAGTTAAACTGTTCATGGGTTCCTGCGTTTTGGAGTGGGGATTTCGAATGCTTGTTCGATCACGACGCGAAGTGCTTATGGATGGTCTTTTGTAACTTGAGTCATCATCTGAGGATTCGTTTTGCGTGATTGAAACGGGACGCTGCGAAGGTCTCCGGTGAGTCGTTTCGGCGACGGCCGCGGGGTTCGTCAGCGTCCCGACAAGCGTTTTGTAGTGACAAAGGAGTTTGCCAATTATCAACAGGTTAATCACAAAATTTGCAATCTTGCCGCATCGGGGATAAGCTGTTGTCTGCCTGCTCTGAGCTTCGT
>CAYTPS010000475.1:0-3450 GCA_964439245.1 uncultured Pirellulaceae bacterium
CTTTCAACCAGACTGGTCGAATCGTGATAGTTACCCAATCGAAACGCCTTCTCGGCATCCAGCTGAAAACCTCTCGCACTGTCCAGCGTATGGATGATCGGAAACTCAATCTTTCGCGGAGAGCTCATCACAGAACCGAGCGTGGGCTGTTGGAGCAAAGTTGTAGGTGAAAGCTTTGGAGGAGTCGAATCTTGATATTGCCCGTCGTAGGCCATCGTCGGAGTGGGATAATGTGAGCCACTCATCGGGAGCGGTCGGCTATCAACCAACGGCAAAGTGTAATACATTTGCCCGAACGGTACGCGCGGTACCGCGACTCTCACTTTTACACTGTTGGAATGAGGCCCAAAGCGACCAATGATTCGTTTGCGGCTATGAATCGAAACCCCTGATCGTTGTGCGTGAAGCTGTTCCGGCGCGGTGCAGAGTCCCGCAGCCCAAATTGGTACCCAGAGCATTACCAGCGTCAATCGAAACAGGCTCATCGTTGAATTTCTGAACAAGGAAAACGAACTGACAAACAAACCAACAATTATTGATAGAAACGGCAAAACAACGACCAACAATTGACATCACCTGATCTCGACACAACAATCCAAACGATCCAAACACGTCTACCGAACGTTTTGACGTCGTGAAACGATTCTTTGGGTTTTGCCAATCTTTCGGGACGTTGAACAAGCGACCGGCAATCGCACTTCCCCTCGCCTGAGCAGCGCTGATTGGCTAAAATCCGTCCGCGTTTGCCGTTTGTGTGAAGTACAACTTTGACTCACAAGGGCTTCGAACGAGCGGTTTTCGGTTCAGAGCGTTTCAACCAACCGAAAAGCCAAAGATCTTCCTTACCAAAGTTCAGTTGAAAAGTTTTTGATGAATATCGTTGTATTGGGTGCTGGAAACGTCGGGCGTTCGATTGCGGACCTCTTATGCCAAGGCGAACACAGCGTCACCGTAGTTGACACTGACTCCGAACGCGTTAACCGCATCAACGAAAAGCTAGACGTTCGAGCGATTACTGGTTCGGCGTCACAATCGAGCGTTCTGTTTCAGGCGGGCATCGGCTCGGCGGATCTATGCCTTGCGGTGACGGGATCTGACGAAGTCAACATCGTTGCGGCCAGCATGGCAAAAGCGATGGGAGCTCATCGCTCGATCGCCCGCGTCTACTCGCCCGTTTTCCGCGACCTCAGCACATTTGACTATCAACGACACTTCAAAATTGACCGGATGATGTCGCTTGAGCATTTGTCGGCATTGGAACTGGCCCGAGGAATACGTGGGCCTGGCTCGATCGTGGTAGAACAATTCGCGCGCGGCGAACTTGAAGTGCAGGAATTCACCGTCGGACAAGAAGGAAAACTTACCAGCTGCCCGGTGCGCGAGTTGGGTTTGCCTGCCAACGTTCGGATCGGAACAATTCAACGTGAGCAACGCATGTGGATCGCGTCGGCTGACGACACCATGCAGATCGGCGACAAGGTAACTGTGTTCGCTCACCCTGGAGACATGGGACCGATCAAAACTCTTTTCAAAAAAGGGAATTCAACCGTCCGGCGAGTTGTGATCGCGGGTGGCGGTGAAACAGGACTGCATCTTGCCCGAATGCTCGAACGCGAAACCTTCAAGGTAACCATCATCGAACAAGACGAACATCGCAGCAATGTTCTAGCAAACCTATTAGAGCGCGCGACGGTGATTCGCGGAGACGCTAAAGGGCGCGAGTTCTTAGAGGAACTGCGAATTGGCACAGCTGACGTTTTCGTTGCCGCAACTGGAGAAGACGAGGTCAACATGATGTTGGGTGTCGAAGCCAATGACCTTGGCGCCAAACAGGTCATGGCAATGATTTCAAAACCGGATTATGTCTCTGTACTAGGACGTCTGGGAATTGATAAGGCCGTCAGCCAGCGCGAGGTTATGGCTAAACAGATCATCGGATTCTTGAATGCAGGCGTTGTGATATCACGTGCAAAATTACCTGGCGGCCTAATCAACATTCTGGAACTTGAAATCGCTGAGGGATCAGCGGTTACGGAATCAAAGATCATGGAGATGGGGCTGCCCGACCGGTGCTTGATCGTCGCCGTAGTTCAACAAGAAATGGTGCGTGTCCCTTCGGCGAACGATCGGCTTCACGCCGGTGACAGTGTCGTGGTCATTGTTGAAGATGACGTGGTTGATGCTTGTGTCGCAATGTTTGTCCGAAAACCGTGAAGTGCAATAAACGTTGGTTTATTGTTAGCGGGACGGCTTTCTCCAAAGTGAATCTACACCGCTTGGGCATTTCGAACCAAGCGACGTTGAGCAAAAAGGATCGTGACGGAGCAGAAATAGGAGCGCGTCCACCAGAGAGAGAGTTGGTCAGCTTTTTTCTACCCGTGAAATTTGGACTCTCAGCCCAGTGCAACGAAACTGACGGTTAATCGAATTTCACTCTTGCCGGACAAGTAACTATAGTGTGAAGATATCTTTAGTTCGAATGAAAACGTACAGTTGAGCCAGTTTGAAAAACAGTCAAGTTAACCGATTGATTCGACAAGCGGCCGGCGGCAGCCGCGAAGCCTTGGATAAGGTGTGGCCCGAACTATACACTTCGATCCATGAAATCGCCTCTCGGCAAATGGCGCGTGAGTTCAATGGCAATCTGCTACAAACGACTGCGATAGTGCATGAAGCATACTTTCGTTTGCGCGAACAGGATCGCGCAAATTGGAACTCGCGTGCGGAGTTTCTCTCCACCGCATCTACGATGATGCGAAGAATCCTAGTCGACACCGCTCGAAAGCGTCTTGCCACCAAACGCGGCGGAGCAATTGACGGCGAACGAGTCTGTGAGACTGAGCTGTCAGTCTGCGATCAACGGGTGGCAGTTTTAGAGATTCATGACGCGCTTGAGAAGTTGTTTGAAATCGCTCCCGAGCCTGCCGAAGTCTTAGAAAAGGCCATCTTCGGTGGTATGACTCTCCCTCAGGTGGCCAAGGCCCTCTCCATCAGCCGCTCAACTGTCGATCGTCGGCTGCGATTTGCTCGGGCATGGTTAAGGCGGCATCTATCGGAGGTAGCCTGATGGGGCAGCGCGAGTCAAACACACCCGTCCAGTGGAAAGTGGTCGAAGAGCTTCTCTACGAGTTGTCTGAAATGGACGAACCAAGCCGTGCAGAATTCTGGGAGACGTCCAAGCACTCACACGATGTGCGTGAAATCGTAGAATCTCTACTCTCGCACGATCAGGCCATGCCGCGAATCGAGGGCCCGGACAATCAAGACCGACATTTAGAGAGTCAAAGCGCTGTCGCGCACTTTCCTGCCGGCAACGACGAACCGGCTCGGTCAGAAACGGCTCTTTTGTTCAGTCCTGGTGCGTTTGTCAACGGTTTTGAGCTACTGTTCCCAGTTGCGCAGACCACCAACTCAGAAGTCTGGTGCGGCTACCAAGAGAGTCAGCAACGG
>CAYTPS010000476.1:0-3434 GCA_964439245.1 uncultured Pirellulaceae bacterium
CACCACGGCGCGAACGCCATCACTGACACGCCCAGCACACCAGCCTGCATGGCGCCGCAAGTGTTCCAAGGCACTAGCACCGACGTAACGGTGCCAGCATCCTCCAAAGTTCGGCTGAGATTCTCCGCCGCCAGCTTCCGATCTTCGTAGCTCTCTCGAAACATGCGGCCCGGGACGACGATCGCCAAATATTGATCCGACGCCGTTATGTTCAAGAAAACGCATGCTCCGGCAGTCGATGTGATCAATGCCCCACTCGATTGGGCAGCTTGAACCAATGGCTCGGTCAATCGCCGCAGCATTCCACAAGCTTCCATGACGCCTCCGAAACACATCGCACACACGATCAACCAAACCGTATTGAGCATACCAGCCATGCCCGATGAATTCAGTAGCTCATCCGCCGCGTCGTTGCCCGTCTTCAACTCAACGGCGCTGCCAGCGGCCGTGATACTGGCCACATAAGCATCTCGCAAGTAATTGCCCGAATCTCCAGCGACCGTCCGCACAATGTCCGGTTGAAATAGCACAGCCGCCAGCGCTCCCAAAACAGCTCCAGTCAGCAGCGCTACGATTGCGTCAATTTTCAACATCACCATCACCAGCACGGCAAAGGGTACGACAAACAACCATGGCGTGAGAAGGAATTTCCCTTCAATCGCTCGCGCCAGTTCCTGCCCGCCTTCGGGGCCAAGATCGGAAGGGGTGCCAGAACCTAGATAACCGAATACAAGCAGTGCAATCAGGATGCTGGGCACGGTCGTCCATAACATATGCCGAATGTGAACAAACAGATCAGTACCTGCCATCGCGGCGGCGAGGTTAGTGGTATCCGAAAGCGGCGAGATTTTGTCGCCAAAGTATGCTCCCGAAATTACCGCTCCAGCAGCCATTGCTGGTGCGACGCCCATCGATTGACCGATCCCAATCAAGGCCACGCCCACCGTTGCGATGGTGGACCACGAACTGCCTGTCGCCACCGAAACGATGCCACAGACGACCACCGATGCAACTAAAAACCACTCTGGTGAGATGACTTTCAGGCCGTAGAAGACCATCGCAGGAACAATACCGCTGACCATCCAGGTCCCAGCAAGCGCGCCGATGGCCAACAAAACCAATATCGCTGGGGCTGTGGCGCTGATCGATTTGACAATTCCAGCCACCATCGACGCGACTGGCACTCCAAAGATGCGGCCCAAAATCCCTGCAGCACCGGCGGATATCAACAACACAATTTGATTCGCACCAGCGGTCGCGTCGTCGAAGATCCGCACGTTGAGCGTCAAAAATGCAATCAAGGCCACAATTGGAACGATCGCCGCCCACAATGGAACGTTAGATTGAGTTTTGTCTTCCATGCTGGATTCGTCAAGCAAAATCATCACGTCATGATAACAGAAAGTTACGTCGACAGCCTTACTGTAACCAGCTGTTGCGTTACTTGGGAAGCGGCAACCAAAACGTGAACTCTGTTTCACCAGTACGAAGATCGCGTTGAAAGTCAATTTCGCCTTGATGCAGTCCAATAATTCGCCAAGCCTTGGACAATCCGAAACCATGCCCGCGGCCGGCCTCTCGACCGGAATAGAAAGGATCAAACAGATGAAGGGCCGCTTGATCACTGATCCCCGCGCCGTTGTCCGTCACACGAACGATTAGTCTTCGGCGCACAATAGAAATACGCAACTCAACGGCCGGAGTATATTTCTCCGCTGTGTTACCTCCGCGGCTCGATTGAATCGATTCTTTTTCCTTGGTCGCCTCAGACGCGTTCTTCAGCAAGGCGTCCAACACGACCGAAATCTGATTGACATCGATTCTCGCCTTGTCCACATCGACCCCCAACGCAACGCGGATCAAATTCCCCTCAGGATCCCGCCGGCGAACGATATCCCGCACCAACAGTCGGACATCAGCCAATTCGAAAACCGGCGTGGGTGGATGGGCGAACAGCATCATGTCGGAGATCATGTCGTGGGCAACCATCGCCTGGGCATAGATCCGTCCCAAACGCTGCTTACGATCGCAATCATTCTCTGATCCAATCAGCACCTGCGCTCCGGTAGCGATATTGGCCAGCGGATTATTGATCTCATGGCTGGCGCCGTAGGCCAGTTGTTTCATCGCTTCTAGTTTTTCCTGTTGCAATCGCGCGGCGAAAAGCGATTCGCTGCGTGCATGAGAGACCGCCTGCTGCAACAGGCTGCGAATGGTCTTGGGGGAAACACCAGGCACCATTGAGAAATCCGATTTTCTCCAATGTGCGTCGGAGAGACTTGAACCTCGATCCTCAAAAAAATCTCTGGACGCAAGCGCCTTACCCACCACTTGTTTGACCCATCGTCCGCTAGTATTTCCACCGGCAACGAAATGCTGCAGCACCTTGTTCATCTTCGACGCAGATTTGACCTTCAACCACCTTCGATGAAGCTCTCGAAGATCACTATGCGTTGCCTCATCTGGTTTCCAAGATCGGATGGTTTTCTTGCTCAACAGTGCATCGGCAAGATGCTCTGCGCTGAACAGAATTAACCGTGCTGCACTTTCCGGTGGTTTTTCGTGCCGTTCAAAAAAACGAGCAGACGCAAGCAGAAAAAGGGCGGGACTAGATCTTAGTAGTCGGCCCCACTGCCAGAATTGGATTGAAGAGAGTCCGCCGGTTGTGGAATCTTCGCACGGAAGTTTGCTGCTTGTGCCTCCGGCATCGGAAACCACCATATCCAAACGGCAGACCTCCAGCAAATCCCGGATAGGGCAGGGCAGTCGCGTTTTCGATTGGCTCGCGGTGGAAACGCCAATAGAGAACATAGAAGTCAAAAAGTGAAGCTCAAGGATGATGAAAAAAGGCGTGCAAACCGAAGCTACGGTAGCACGCCCAAGGCTGTTGCAATTTTAGTTCGTCTTCCGTGCGATGGAAGCGAAAAGTTGCATGAGCCAATATGGCTTTAGCCAAGCAGTGCTCAATCCAGTTAGCGGCAAGGCCCTAGCCGCCGTTATTTGCGTATCAACGAACCGACGGCTAGCGCCTTGTCGCTCACAATAGGTTGGAAAATCCAATGTCGTTTGAACAGTATTCGACCTTAGCCTGCTGCGGAGTTCGATGTTTCCATCTCAAGCATCTGGCAACCTAGATCAACCAGTCGCTCAACTGAAAACGGCTTCTGCATGAACTCGTTCGCGCCTGCGGCAATCAAATCCGCAACCTTGTCCTGCTCCACCATACCGGAGATACAGATGATTTTGACGGCCTTCATCGTGTCATCGCCACGCACGCGCTTGCAGACTTCTTTTCCGTTAATGTCTGGCAGCATCACGTCGAGCACAACCAAGTCGGGACGGAACTCTTTGACCAGCATGCCCGCACCAAAGCCGTTGTTGGCCGTCTTGATATCGAAACGCCCGTCGCGCGCGAACGCGTCTGACATCAACTC
>CAYTPS010000477.1:0-3432 GCA_964439245.1 uncultured Pirellulaceae bacterium
AATATTTGAATTTGGATCAGTTAAACAAACTAAGTCGCGCAATCAGACGAGCGCGTAGAAACCGGATCTGCAACATCAAGGCTATTTACATCATTGAACTGATTATGCTCACGGGGGCAAGAAAGTCCGAGATCAGTGGCCTGCTTTGGGAAGAGGTCGACTTGGATAGCGGCCTACTTCGAAAAATCGATACCAAAACCGGAGCGCGAAACATTCCGCTCTCAGATCGAGCCCAACGCATCCTGCATATATTCACGAAGAAACGTGCGCCCGGAGATACCCTAGTGTTCCCGATCGCTCTGGGCACACCTGTCTGCATTCGAAAGTCGTGGAAGCGCATACGGGAGCTCGCCAAGCTGCCGCCCTCCATTACCCCGCACACGCTGAGACATACCTTTGCTTCCCATGCCGCTATGAATGGAAAAACCGCGTTCCAGATCGCTAACATTCTCGGGCATAAGTCGATGGATACAACAAAGCGCTATGTGAAAATTGCGCAAGAATCCGGAATTGAAGATGTAAATGATGTGGTGAATGGTATGTTTGGGTAGTTTCAATGGTGCTCTCCTTTTATTGTCCCATGAGAGCGCCTGCGAACTTTGCTATAGATCCAAAACCAATATCTAAAGCCCTAACAGAATACGAGCCAACGATACCCAATGCAAAACCCAAAAGAGCCGCGCTCCATTGGCGTCGTCGCGACAATCGTTCAGTCATTCGCAAAGCTGGGTCGGGATGAGCATCGAAGAACTTATCTATATCGCGGTTCTTGGCTAACCTAATCTCAAGTCGAACTGGTTCCTTTGTATTTTCAATGCCCAACCCCTCTTTCATCAAATTTGTTAGAGCAATCTCACCGTCGTTTAACTTACCCGTCCAGAAAGCAAGAATGACATATATTGATTTCTTGTTGTGAGTAATTCGCACCAACTTATTTCTAAACCTAGCTTTATTTTCTTTATTCTGCTTATCAATTCTGGCCTTTTTACGCACCGAGTCATCTTTTGCTTTGTCGATCTCAAAGATGCCATGCCGCACACGAGCTATTGCTTTATTCTGATCATGATCGACGGTCCCAGTTTTATAGTGATTGACTACTCGAAAATCGAGCTCAATTTGCCTCATGCCCATTCGTTCCTCTATTTAAAATAATCACCATACGATCTATTTTGAACGTTACCACGAACATCACCCCGCACGATACACATACAACTTTTCTAACTTGATCGACAGGCTACGCGCTTCAATATGTCCGTATTCGTCATTAACCAGGATTAAGTCTGCGATGCTATCGAATGTTGAAGGCACACAAATAGCGAAAGTATCGGTACCGCAATTTTGACCGCAAATCTCAACCTCGTACTCGTATAGCTCACCCTCAACGTTCCGAGGGCATGAGAATGCTTGTGTTAAGGCAATGCCGCCAATCAACGTCGCTTCACAACAATTACCACCTAAGAATATCGTATCAACATGCAACATCGCACCAAGTTCCGCGACCTCAACTGCAGAATGAGTCTCAGATGATACTGGATTCAAGTATTCCGGCCGTTCGAAGTTGGATGATGGTTCGTTCATAAATCTGACGAGCACTTCTCGATCATTATAGTTTGGAACAAGTCGCCAACCTGCCTCTCCTAGGCGATCTTCGTCAATCTCGAAAACAACCACATCCTGATAAGTAATTCCCGGATTGATCGGGTCGCCATTGTAGAAGGTCTGTTGAGAAAACTCACTGGCGAGAATATTCGCCTTCATGACCTCCGCTGGACTAGGGCTAGGTGCCAACCAATTTTGATCGGCATCACGAATGATGATGTCGGGCGCATTGTAAGCACTAAGTTGCTGCGCACCGTCATTCTTGAATGAATATTCAACGACGAGATAAACAGCCTCACCATTTGCGCGTGTAGACCAGTATTCTGAACCTATCGATTTCGCGGTGCGTACTCTGTCAATCCTGATCAAAAACGGCTCTATGCTAAGAACTTCACCGACCTCAAAAGTCGGGGAGTATCCGTCCGAACTCGTTAAAACGTCCGTTGCCAGAGTTGTAGCCGCTTCCCCCAAACTCACTCGACCTCCCTCTTCTTCCCCACCAGTTACAAAAATGAAAATAAACCCACTAGCTGCTAGCGCGGACATTGATTGGACGAGGCGAACCAATCTGCTGCTTTTTTTAGGCACTGGCGGGAGCTCTTCATAAGTATGCAAGTTCGGCGCTGCAGGCGATGGTTCACCTAGTTCTCCAATGACCGTTCCTTTTTCAATCTTCACCAACAATAACGCGCACTGGCTGAAAGCCATTCCCCCAATAATTTGTCCCACAACCGGCAAATTTGGTGCAACCATCATCAAGCCAAGACTAAACAGCCCCAACATGAAAAATATGTACTTGAGAACACGGACCTTGTTGCCACTGAATGATCGAAATAAGGAAACAAGAAGGAAGCCCGCAATGCCGAAACTTACGATACTAAAAGCCGTATAGAAGGCGTGATCGTTCACTTCTCCCGAAGTTGCCCCCAACATCCCTACGAGCGAGCCAAACCGAAGCAATCCCTCAATGGCGATAAGCGCTCCTAGAATACCGAGTACGGCGATGAATTTTCTGATCATGTTTCCCGCTCCATAATTCAAATATCCCAATATGGGATAGCTTGTGAAAAGGACTAATCGTTGACCGTTCAAAAAGCAACGGTGAGGCATCATGCCCCGAACTTTGGATTCGGCAGTTTACAAGAGGTTGATCAGGCGACTGAAGGACGAACGGGTATCGAAAGGGGAAACCCAAACATCACTCGCACTGAAACTGAAACGTCCACAGTCTTTCATCGCCAAAATTGAAGGCCTCGAACGCAAGCTTGATGTGTTCGAGTTCATACAATTTTGCGATGCGCTCGAAGTGGACCCAGGATCTCTGATCCAGCGCGCCAGCAAAAAACCTAAACCTCGTAAATAATTGCCAGATACCCTCCTATTTTTTCAGAGCACGAAATGCGTTCTGAACTTTGCGAGACCATTGAAACGAAGAAACAGGTGCCTCTAACTGTTTCAGATCATTATCCAGCGACCTCATCTGTGGTTTTGTAAGTGATTTAGCTTTAGGTCGGCATGCTTGATCTACATACCAACCAAATGGCCCCGTATCGCGAACCAGTTCAACAACGGCATCTTTTGCACCTGACCATGAATAAAAGAGCGACTCCGATGAGAAGACGGCTTCGATCATCGAAAGTTCACCAAAACAGTGCCCAGCTTTTGCCAACGATTTGCATTGCTTCTCTGAATATATGCGTTCGAAATTTTCAGTAAGCTTAGCGGGAAGTGTCGGGGCTTCCTGATCGCGATAAAGAATACGCCAGAACCGTTCTTCGACACCGCAAAACGACAGGCATCTGTTTATCGCGCCAATAAATGCCTTCTCTCGGG
>CAYTPS010000478.1:0-3415 GCA_964439245.1 uncultured Pirellulaceae bacterium
GTAAGCGGTCTCGGGCGAATCGTGCCTTGCTGGCCACGCGAGTGCAATGACGGTTATCGTTTTAGTGATGTGGTCGAACACCAGCATCGAATCAAAAAAAGCAAACGACATGTCGTTGAGTTGTCGGTCGTCTTTGGGAGCATTGGGAAGGTTCTCGACGTAACGAACAACGTCGTAGCCCGCAAACCCAACGGCTCCACCAGTGAACGGCGGCATGTCCGGAAGTTGAGCGACCCGGAATTGCTCGACCCGCTTGCGGACTTCGACCAAAGGGTTGGCTGACTCAAACGTCTCGGTTTTTTCTTCCGACTTGACCGTGACCTCATTGCCTTTGGCGGAGACTTGCAGCTGCGGGTCGATGGCTAAAAAACTGTAGCGACCAACTTTCTCGCCTCCGATAACGCTTTCGAAAAGGCACGCAGTACTACCGTTGTCAATTCGACGAAACGCAGAGACAGGTGTAAGGGAATCGCAAAGCAAGCGTCGAGATACGGGAACTGCGTCGTATAGCTTGGCCAGTTCGCAAAATTTGTCAAAGTTTGGTGTGCAAGGCATCAGATTTAGTTTCGGCGAGTTATTTCAGCAAGTTAGGCCGCGGCCTGTTGGCGGTCGATTGTCATGGTTGAAAACGTCCGTACTCAACAGTGACCAATCGAAGTTGGAAAAATTTGCTTGCCCCTATATAAAGCAACACGATGAGTCTATAGCAAAGACAGCGGTCATGGCGAGTGGCTTAATGTTGGGCTTAACGATGGACTTAACGGATAGACGAAACGATAGGCGAAATCCAAATACCGACTGTCCTCTTTCCCAGAATGTTCGAGAATTCCGACTCCCAACACAGTCTCGTGTCTTTTGATACTTTGCCCCTATGATTGTCGCGCCCGAACTCAATGCACAAGTACTGATGCCGGCAAGGGTTGGTAAAAGCGGACGGCAGGCCGACTGATTGTTCTGATTTGCCGATTTATATAGTGTCAAAAATATTCCCGGGCATTTATGAGTATGGCAGTAAGGCCGCAATTGTATTCATTCGGGCTGGTCTGGGTCGGGCTGACAGCGTACAAGTAACAAACCTTGTACCCCATAACGGGCCAAGATAAAATTCCACAACTGCCTTGGATGAGTTTTCATCCTTGGACAACAAAATAATATCCGTTCAACATCATTGTTGACGGCGGTGAGAATAAAAATGAAATGTCAAAAATGTGAAAAGCCCGCTACGTTTCATATCACTGATTTAACTGGCGATGAATTGCTCGCATTACACCTTTGTCCCGATTGCGCAAAACTTTATTTACAAGCCGACGAACCTCCTGAGGCTCCAACTGCTACCGGTGTTTTGCATAAACAGTTGAAACTCGAACAAACCGCAGAAGACCTCAAAGAGCTCGACTCACGAGAGTGTCCGATTTGCGGCATTTCTTTTTACGAGTTTCGTCAGGCTGGCCGGCTTGGGTGTCCACACGATTACGTCTTTTTTGGCACAGAGCTTGAACCGCTGCTGATCAACGTTCACGGTGAGGCAAAGCACGTTGGCAAACATCCAAAGCGCGGGGTTCAAGACACCGAGGCCCAAACGAAGCTGATTCGGTTGCGACGAGAGATGAAAGAGGTCGTCGAACAAGAAGACTACGAACGCGCGACAGAGCTTAGAGACAAAATTCGTAAGATCGAAGAGGAAGGTCAAATTGGTCGTTGATGACTACACTCCAAACGGCGATGAGTCAGGGCAAAACAAGCCAGATGGTGGCAGTGCGTTCTCAACTTCATTAGCCGGCGGAATTGTTGTGAGCAGTCGGGTTCGGCTGGCTCGCAATATTGCCGAGTTTCCTTTTTTGGTCACGTGCTCCAAGGATCAACGTGCCGAGATTGAGTCGGCGGTGCGCGCTGGTTTTGAACGGAACGATGAACTCAGTGATTTGCTGATTCTCGATTCTGAAGGTCTGGATGCGCTCGAGCGCCAGTTCCTGGTCGACTTGAAAGCCGTCACGGGCACGCATCCAGCAGCGGAAGTGGAAGCATCACACAGCGGTTCAGTTGGTACTGAGTCAGCCAAGGATCGGCCAGAAAATACCCGGAAGGAAAACTATGGTTCTAGCGTGATGGTCAATGAGGAAGACCATCTTCGGATTCAAGTCGTTCGTGCTGGGTTGGATTTGGAAACCGCTTGGACGCAAGCCAACCAGCTTGATGATCTGATCGAACAGAACTTCAGCTATGCGTTCAGCCCACGCTGGGGTTATTTGACGGCATGTCCCGCCAACGTTGGGACTGGATTGCGTGTCAGTGTTTGGCTGCATCTTCCTGGACTGGTTTTGACGGGCCGAATTGACAAAGAGATGCGAGCCCTGAATCGGCTGAACGTCAGCGGTCGCGAAATGTTTGGTGATCCGGCGGGAGAATTCTTCCGAATCAGTAACCAGGCGACATTAGGATGGGGTGAATCCGAATTGATCGATCAGGTCGAGAATGCGGTCGCTCTAATCACAGAAGCCGAGCGGGATGCCCGAGAACATTTGCTCGCCGAAGAGGAAGAATTTCTCAAAGCTGAGATCAGTTTATCGCTTGGCAAGTTGCTGAACACCGACTTGGAAGACGCAACTGCCGAGAGCCATCTCGAAACAACTCAGTTGTTGTCGCGAGTGCGGATGGGAATTGGAATGGGCTTGTTGAAAAATTCCGATTCGCAAAAAGTAGCCGCGAAGTTCGAATTGGTTCGCCTGCGCCAGCGGTTGGCCGTTGCTGTTTCCCACGAAGATTATCAGCAGGCGTCAGAGATCCGCGACCAGATCGACGCTTTGGAAGAAGGTGCGCCATGATTGATGACATGACGGCCTGTTGCGGTGAGTGGCTTAAAGGGTGCGGACCCGAATCTGACATTGTCATGAGCAGTCGTGTTCGGCTCGCACGTAATCTTGCGGACTATCCCTTCATTCGTAAGTGCACTGACATCGATCGGGCCAACATTGAATCAACCGTTCGCGAGCGGCTAAGCAAAGAATCGAAACTAGACAACCTGACGTTTATTAACGTGGCTGATCTCAAGAATTTGGATCGACAATTCTTGGTAGAGCGTCAACTGATCAGCCGCGAACATGCGAACTCTGACGGAGCTCGGGCGGTTGCGATTGATAAACAGGAACAGCTAAGCCTGATGGTGAACGAGGAAGATCATCTTCGTATTCAGGTAATGAAAAGTGGTTTGGATCTCGATGGTGCTTGGGCGCTGATCAATGAGGTCGACGACACCATCGAAAGCCACCTCACTTACGCGTTCCATCGAGACCTTGGTTACCTGACGGGCTGTCCAACCAATGTGGGTACAGGGATGCGAGTCAGCGTTCTGGTTCATTTGCCCGCGTTGGTGATCACGAAACAAATCGAGAAAGTCTTTCGAAGCTTGCAACGAATC
>CAYTPS010000479.1:0-3402 GCA_964439245.1 uncultured Pirellulaceae bacterium
TCGAAGGAAATCCTCAATCAAACCGACCAGTTCCAGTTCCCAAAGCATCTTTGAGGCCGAAAAAAGCTGCGGCGATGGGAAACACTGGTGACTGATGGAGGGTATTACTATCGGTTTATGTCCCGCGAATCACTCGTTTCTTTCGCGCAGCTGAGGAGAATACTAGCGACCGAATCACGGTTTTTTCTGCTCTCCCTGCGTTTCATGAACGACTGAAATGTTTAAAATGGAATCACTCCGCGGACTCCAACGGAATCGCATACCTCTAATTCGGGAAACCAATCGATGATGTATTTTCTAGGGATGTTGCTGGTCCCAGTCGTAATTCTCGTGCTTATCGCACTTTGGGCAATGGGCGTCTACAACCGCCTGATCACGCTGCGGAACCGATACGAGAACGCGTTTTCTCAAATTGATGTTCAGTTGAAACGCCGGCACGACTTGATTCCAAATTTGGTCAACGTTGTCAAAGGCTACCTGGGACATGAGAAGGATACACTCGAGGCCGTCATCCAAGCACGCTCGGCCGCGATCAGTGCAACCTCTGCGGCGTCGGCGAATCCCGGAGATCAAACCGCAATGAACGAACTGGCTTCCGCAGAATCAAACCTCAACGGTGCCCTAGGACGACTACTGATGGTGGCTGAAGCCTATCCGGACCTCAAAGCCAACGAAAACATGCTGGCCCTTCAAGAAGAACTGACTTCGACTGAGAACAAGGTCTCCTTCGCTCGGCAAAGCTACAACGATTCGGTGACTGCCTACAACACGGCAACCGAGTTGTTTCCCGGAAGTTTGATCGCGAAGAATTTTGGCTTCTCACTGGCACAACTCTTTGAGGTCGAAGAGGAAGATCAACGCGAAGCTCCCAAGGTCGAGTTTTAGGAACCACCGTGGATTTCTTCGCCGCCCAAGAGCTTCGCCGGAAAAAAACCAAATGGCTGGTACTAATGTACCTTGCCGCGGTTGCCGCCACGATTCTGGGAATTTACGCCGTCGCTGAACTTGGTCTCTCTGTCGGCGTGCCGGCTGAATCCGGCGGAGATGGACGAGGATACCAAACCTCGGGTGTCCATTTCCAGTTCCATCCGTGGCTGCTAGGCGTTGTAGCGCTGGCAAACTTGGTCATCATTGGCGGCGCCAGTCTCTTCAAAATTGCGGAATTACGTTCCGGCGGACACCATATCGCAGCTCAAATGGGCGGCGTGCGCGTACCGCCGTCAACAACCGATCCAGACCTAAAACGCTTGTTAAATGTTGTCGAAGAAATGGCTTTGGCGTCAGGGATCTCGGTACCGCCAGTCTATGTCATGGAACACGAACCGGGCATCAACGCATTTGCCGCAGGCTACTCACCGGCCGATGCAGTCATTGGCGTGAATCGCGGGACACTCAACCTGCTCACCCGAGACGAACTGCAAGGGGTGATCGCTCATGAGTACAGCCACATTCTCAATGGTGATATGAGAATTAACATACGTCTGATCGGTTTGTTGTTTGGGATTCAGACCATCGCCATGATTGGGTATTTCTTTCTGCGTTCAATGGGCAGAGGAGGGCGTCGCCACCGAAGAAGCAGTGAAGACAAGGGCAACGGAGGATTCATCCTGGCAATGGCGATCGCCCTGCTGGTGTTCGGCTCGATCGGCCAATTCTTCGCACGACTGATCAAGGCCTCCATCTCTCGAGAACGAGAGTTTTTGGCGGACGCCTCAGCGGTTCAATTCACTCGCTACCCTGAAGGAATCGGCGGCGCTTTGAAGGTAATTGCGGCGACAAAAGGCGGTTCTGTCATGCACTCCGACGAAGCCGAAGAACTAAGCCACATGTTTTTTGCAAACTGCCTTAGCTCAAATTTCTCCAAATTGTTCGCAACCCATCCGGAACTGCCGACACGCATCGGCAAACTTGAACCAGACTTCGATGGCAATTACGCGGCCTGGTTTGCGGTCCGGCAACAGATTGCCCAACAGCGCGAGCGTAAGCGTCTTGCCGCGAAACAGAAGCAGGCAGAACTGACATCAATGATCAATCCATTAGGAAAGATGTTTCCCAAGGAGATCGTTGAGCGCTTTCCCATCGACCCCATCTTTTTGCTTTCCTCAATCGGCAATCCAGAACGGGCTGACATGCGGCGGTCTCAAGCCATAATACGCCAGCTACCTGAAAAGGTTGTCGTTGCTGCACAGCATCCGTTTTCCGCCCGCTGCGTGGCCTTTGCAATGTTGGCCAGCGATGTTCCCGCGTTGCGAGACCAACAGCTTGAGCTGTTGGCGGGCCTCGAAAATCAAGCGACTGTCGAGACAACCCAACGGCTGATGAGTACCATCGGCGAGCTTCACTTAATCTTCCGACTTCCCGTAATGGAGCTGATTCAGGGGTCATTGGCTGACCTGTCAGTGAAACAATATCCGCAGTTTCGCAACACGATCGAGGAACTGGTTCAGCTAGATCGCAAGACCAGCCTATTTGAGTTCGTCGTCCGCCATCACCTGTTGATGCACCTTGACCGAAGATTCGAGTACCGAAAACGCCCCAAAGTCAGATACACCCGGGCAGACGATGTCAAACAAGAAATTGAAATGATGTTATCGGCATTTGCATCGGCCAGTGTCTCCGGCAGCGTCATGGAGAATAACACTCAACCTGACGACGCGGTGGTGTTGGAAGCCTATCGGCTTGGCATGCAGGTCGCCGGTTTTGGCGCTGCAAGTCAAAGCCAGGCTCAGTTGGCGTCATGGGAGATCGAGCAACTTGAAAGTTGCATGCAAACGCTTCATCAGGCCTCCCCGCAACTAAAAAAGACTTTCTTGCACGCTGCCGCCGTATTGATTACCTACGACCATGAGATCACTGTCGCTGAGGCGGAGTTCTTTAGGGCAGTTGCCGAATCACTCGACTGCCCCGTCCCGGTGCTCGCCGCTGGTAGAGCCAAAAGAGCAGACGAATCATCGTAGTACGTCACCGGAGAGGCCCGCTTTCTCATGCGGCGAAATCTTCCGTCTGATCGGGCGTCCGTTTGATTCAGCGTTTTAGGATGGAACGCAACCAGCCATCTTCCCAATAAAGAAGATGGCTGTTGACTTTTAAACTTATGGTTTCTCGGCCTCGTCAGAGTAATGACGAGACGACCGGCGTTAGAGGATGCCACCGTGGGTACGGAGGGGCTGCATGTGGCTGGGTTGATCGAGGAACCAGAAGCGATGCCATTCGTCACGTAGGTGTCGCAAGTTTTCAGATGTATGGATCAATTGCCGAGCCCGTACCGCTGGGTCAGCATCATAGATCGGCATGAAACAACCCACGTTCGTTGAGATCGAGGTGGCCATGACGGCGCAGATGAAAATTTGAGTAAACCGACGTCGGATTTTCTTTTTTGATGACACGTCAAGCGTCCTTGCT
>CAYTPS010000480.1:0-3401 GCA_964439245.1 uncultured Pirellulaceae bacterium
AATTCAAGATAAGACTCTCGTAACACATGGATCACATTTTGGGGAGCACGCCACGATGGCTTGAAAGCTTACGGATGCGCTTGGAATTTTGACTCGTTGATTTGCGTCCAAAGAAACCCCCGCAAAATCTTCGAGATGCAAGTTCATGAAAGAGATGGCTCAACCTCAAAAATGTGTGGAAATGGAGCAATTGCGGTTGGTTGCTTCCTCGGTGCTGAACAAGGTGTCTTCGATTTGTTGGTATCCAGCAACATCCTTGCTGTTGGAACTGAAGCTGGTTTCGGTTTTGTTGACTTACCTAAGAATCGGGAGCACTTGAATACAAAGAGGACGTCTAATGACGTTCTTGGATACAGCATTGTTGGTGAACCGCACGTTGTCATGATTGTCGAGGATGCTCATGGAATTGGGCAGAACGAGTTCAAAGAGCTTGCTAGTCGTTTTCCTGAGCGAAACACGACAATTGCATCGAGGCACGGAGAGTACTTGATTCGCGCAAGAACTTACGAGCGAGGAGTTATTGCGGAAACTGGAGCTTGCGGCACAGGAGCAATGGCCGCCTGTTATGCGTTAACTATGCAGCCTAGGCAATCATCTAGAAAACGATTCACAGTAGAGATGTCGGGCGGGATACTGTTTGTTGACTTTAACCAAGATTTTGATCGCCTGAGCGCACGTTGCAGACTCCAGAAAGTGCTCATTGGGTGACCTGTTTCACACCAACTGCCTCAGTGGGCACACCATTGGCGATGTCGCGTAGTGCGTTGTTCTCTCAAAGAATTCCTTACTCGATAACGAAACGGTTGCGACAGCAGATGTTGTTCTCTAAGGGAGCGTGTTCGGTTGAATTCCGAAACAACTGAGTTGTTCACCGTAGTCAGGCAATCTGAGGCCAGCCAACTAAGTGCACCATTTCCTTGCCGAACCAAGCTGCGGTTAGGTAGAAATTTTGCAAGAGTGACCTAAACAAATCGGTCGTTAATTGAGAAACCCAACTTAGCGATTACATAACTTACGGTTCTCAGCCAAAATTCCGATACACGTTTCTCTGCTCGCGGTTGCTTCAATTTCTCCACGCTCCACGGTTCCTCCGACGACCAATGCATCTTGGCGTGGAAAGATATAACCTGTCTTGTGGCTGAGTAGCCAATCTGCGGCTTTATTGGGAGGCAGCATTGCCAGCTGACCTCTGATCGGTTCCATTTGCACGTCCTGCATGACTTCTGCGGCGCCGGCACCAAGGCAGTTCACAATGGTCTCCTCAGGCAGAACAGAGATTTCTTTTGCATCCTTGAATGTCTGTATTTTGATCTTGATGCCATTGGAATCAACCCGCTGCATCAGTCGGCTCATGTAGCGTGGCGTTTCAATCAACAACGTTTCGAAGGAACGCCCACTCACATTGGTGTCAGCGAACGGTAGGCGAGAGTAGTGTTTGGGAGGAGGAAGTATACCCTCGGGTAGTCGATCGAAAAAAGAAGAATGGCCTTCCTCGACGTAGTTCGTTCGCCGGTAAACACCGTACTCATCTCCGATTAGCGATTCAAAAACCTCATAGGATTCACGAAGGTTTTTGTGGAATCGATCTGTCTCTTCTTTGGAATCTCCAAAACAAATAAATGATGGTGCCCATTGAGCGCCGGCTACGTCGGAGGTAGTGTTGGGTGATGTCTCCGCTGTATAGATGGTGACGTCAGATCCCTGTTCCGACAGCAAGATCGCAGTCGTTAGGCCATTCACGCCGGCCCCTAAGACCGCGACAGTTTGGAGTGCAAAGTCGTTTGCCGTTGCCAAACGAAACACTTCTTGGGCTGACCCCCAAGACAAGGTAACGCCGCAGCCACCATGTCCATAATTGTGAATGACACTCTTTTCCCCTATCAACTCTGATTCGATCCGATAGGTGCCCGCACGGTAAGGGCGTATCCCAGCAACACAGTTTTGCAGTTGCTGATCAGATAAGTCTAGTTCGATATCCGTCATTGGCTCAGCACCATCGTTCATTGCGTTGGCAAAAAATCCTTCTTCCCGTGTTACGTTGATTTTACACTACTGAAAAGACAGTGTCGCAGTGCGAACAACCACCCTTTTTCAAGAAAAAGCGTCTCTAGGCAAAAGGTTGCCGCATGTCAGCGGTCACTTATTTGAGTTGTAAAGTTGCGAAATAGTCATCCAGGGTCTCGGCTCGGCGAATTTGCTCCACGGTGCCGTCTTCTTTGAGTAGAAGTTCGGCCGATCGCAGTTTGCCGTTGTACTGGAAACCCATGGAGTGTCCGTGTGCACCTGCGTCGTGGATGACCGCGATATCGCCAATTTCGATCTCAGGCAGTTTTCGATCGATGGCGAATTTGTCGTTGTTCTCACAAAGTGAGCCGACGACATCGACAACCTTGGTTGCCGGTGCGTTTTCCTTACCCAGAATCGAGATGTGGTGGTAGGCCTCATACATTCCCGGCCGCATTAGATTTGCCATGCAGGCATCAACACCAACGTAGTCTTTGTAGATGGCTTTCTTGTGCACGACTTCGGTGACAAGGTATCCATAAGGGCCTGTAATGATGCGGCCGTTCTCCAAAAAGATCGCAAGCGGATCCAGAGGAGTCGAAGCAATCATCTTATCGTAAAGCTCTTTCACCCCGGAAGAAATTTGATCAACGGCAAGTGGCTCTTCACCAGGGCGATAGGGGATCCCCATGCCACCACCCAAGTTGACAAACTCGATGCGGATTCCAAGTTCTGAATGCAACTCCACAACTAACTGGAACAACATCTCCGCAGTTTCAACGAAGAACTGCGGATTGAGCTCGTTCGATGCCACCATTGTGTGCAAGCCGAATCGCTGCGCTCCGAGCTCCTGAGCTTTCTTGTAGCCTTCGAACAACTGCTCACGCGTGAACCCGTATTTCGCTTCTTGCGGCTCGCCGATGATCGCGTTACCGGAACGAAGGGGCCCCGGGTTGTAGCGAAAGCAAATCAGCTCAGGCATTCCTACGGAGTCATTCAGGTAGTCGATGTGAGAAATGTCATCGAGATTAATGACCGCGCCCAGTTCCTTGGCTTTTTCGTAGTCCTTGGCCATCGTGTTGTTGGACGTAAACATAATGTCCTCACCGGTCACACCGCCGCGTTCGCTGAGAATCAATTCGGCTAAACTTGAGCAGTCTGCCCCAAACCCCTCTTGGGTAAGAATGTCGAGAATCGCTGGGTTCGGAGTGGCCTTCACGGCGAAGTACTCTTTAAACTTCGGACACCAAGAGAAGGCATTGACCAAATCGCGGGCTCCCTTACGGATCGCGGCTTCGTCGTAGATGTAAAAGGGCGTCGGAAATCGTTCTTTGATGTTCTCGATGAACGCTTTGTCAAAAGGTAGTTGTCGATTAGGCAAGTGAATGTTCCTAGAT
>CAYTPS010000481.1:0-1322 GCA_964439245.1 uncultured Pirellulaceae bacterium
TCCTAGTTTGATGCGCAACATGGGACGAAGTGTCAACGAATTCAAAACCGGCATGAGCGAGATGCCGGAGCCGCGAAAAGTTGATAGCTCGGATGATAAAACCGATGAAGAATGCAAAGAGGCACCGCCCTCCAACAAGATTGGGTGAGCGTAACTCAAATTCCACGGTCGTGGAAATCATCCAAGCCTCGCCTACACAAGTCAATTTTGCTCCATCATTTTTCTGAAATCGAATGCTGCCGTTTAATATTGGTTTTGCAGAAATGGCACTGATCGGCATTGTCGCCGTTATGCTTTTTGGAAGCCGTCTTCCAGAGGTCGCCAGCCAATTGGGAAAATCGTACCAGCAGTTTCGTAAAGGGCTTGATGAGATCAAGTCCAACATCAAAACGGACATCGATCTCGACATCAACAGCAGCGCCAATCGCCTGCCGGACTACTCATCGCAACCAGAAGACGATTACGACGCTCCTTCTTCTCCCGTTTTCGATGCCCCCGAGGAAGAAAAGTAGGTTGACTTGCCCTGCCGGTCTCAGAAACGGCTGTAACGGCATAGGCGTCAACGCCTAACAAAAAACGAGCCCTACTAAAGCAGGGCTCGTCGATCTGTTCTAACCTTTCGGCTTCCACTAGGCATCGATTTCGTAACCAGCGCGTTGCTCACGTTCAATGAACGTGTTTGCTTGATCGTCGCCAACGAAAGTTTCAGCCTTGGTATCCCATGTCAGCTTTCGGCCCAATCGCATCGCGATATTGATACTGTGGCAGATATTCATCGATTTGTTATGACTAAACACATCGGAAGACGGAGTCTCACGTGACTTGACGCAGTCCATAAAGCTCTTCATGTTGGCCAGTCCTTGCCCTTCACCTTCGCCCGTCGGCACTTTGCCACTGACATACATCGATTTCAAAGTGTCTTCACTGAGCGGATTGTCCTTAAGGGCCTCAGGTGCCTTACCGGTCAGTTTCCCGCGGTTAACGAAAAAGCGTCCCTTCTCACCTTCAAACATGATTCCGTTTCCAAATCCCAGCGGTGTTTCTTTGTTGTCAGCACTATCAACAACATTCATCACTAGGCCGTCCTCGAAGGTCAGCTGAACCTTAAAGCCAGTCGCACAATTGAAGCGATCATCTTTGGTCGGCATGCCGTCCACAAAAGGAACAGGATGCTCCACACGCAGCGGATCAATTACGACCTTTCCTGCGTCCTCGCCCAAACGGTCCATCGCCCACAAACCAATATCGACATGGTGGGCGCCCCAGTCAGTTAGCTTGCCACCAGAGTACTCGTACCACCAGCGATAGTAGCGGTGCCCACG
>CAYTPS010000481.1:1332-3378 GCA_964439245.1 uncultured Pirellulaceae bacterium
GCCTCACGGTAATCAACCAACGGGGCCTGTCCGAGCCACTTCTCCCAGTCAAGTGATTTCGGAACATCGGCAACAGGAATCGCATCACTGGCGCGCGAGCCTCCGATTGCTGCCGTTACCGTCTTGATCTTTCCAACTCGACCTTCACGGGCAATACCTGCGGCCTTGACAAATCGGTGTGAAAACTCGGACCGCTGTTGCGTGCCGACTTGGAAAACGCGTCCCGTTTCCTTCATCACTTTATAGATCTGCTGCCCTTCGCGAATGGTCAACGTCAGTGGCTTCTCACAGTAAACGTCCTTTCCAGCTCGCATAGCATCGATCGCCATTTTGGTATGCCAGTGGTCAGGACTGGCAATCACAACGACATCTACGTCTTTGTTATCCAGAATCGATCGGTAATCGCTGTACGCGCGTAAATCCAACGGACGATTTTTTTCGCGATGAACGTCAAAACACACTTGCAGTGCACGCCCGGCTTGGACCGCATCGACGTCAGCCACACCAACACTCGGGCCGAACCCCATGGCTGCTTCACCAAGGTATGTGTGGTAACGAATCCCTGTTCCGATAAATCCAACGATCGGTTGGTCATTCGCATCTCGATATCCGGCAAACATCCCGCGGGCAGGCGCTGTCGTTGATGTCAGATAACCGCCGGCAACCGTCGCGGCAGTCGCTTGAATGAATCCGCGGCGGCTAGTGGTCAGTTTGGACTTTTTCGAACGAGGTTGAATTGAATCGTCAGGTGTTTTAGTCAACGTAGCTTCTCCTCTAATGAGAGTTAATTGATTTCTTATCGTATGGGCATCATTGTAGGCGGTCTTCAGCGCAAACGCTTATGAGTTTTGCTAAAAGCTGAGCAATCTTTACCGCATTTTAAGAAGTTTTGCCAACGACCATTGGAATTGAGCGTTCTTTGTCAATTTAACAGAGCGGAAATCGTCCCAATCTTTTGATCCGTCATGTTTTCACATCGCGTGGGCCCGCCAAGGACGAAACAGAAAACGCAAATTCCACCCAGCCCATGCGAATTACCCAGCGATTCGAATTGGATTCGCCACCGGCCAATAACGTGGATTTTTGAGATACTGCACATTTCCAAATCGTTGATAAGCGTTATCTTGATGTGAGGGCGGCGAAGGATTCTTCAATTGGGATGGAGTGCGAGGCGATGGCAGCAAAACTATTGGTGACTGGCGACTATTGGAACAGCGACTTCAAAGACCTGATCGGTGGCGGACAAGCCTCCACCACATTGGTGACGCTGGACAAGTTCCTCCTTTTCTCTGACCCAAATTCGTCATCGACCACCTTGGACATCGGCGGCGAAGACACGTTTGACCTAGTCGTCATCGCTCAATCACGCCAGGGTCAATTTGATCAGTCGTTGATTGATGCGGTCAAAAAATTTGCAGGGACAACTCCCATCGTCATGATGCTGGGGAGTTGGTGTGAAGGCGAAATGCGATCTGATCAACCTGTTGAAGGAGTGAAACGAGTCTTCTGGCACCAGTGGCGTGGGCGATTCAACGCGTTTTTAAACCACTTGGCTGAAGACGGCCTGACGCTCTGGCACCGTCCAGACACAGAAACCGAAGCCGACCACATCGTTGCAGCCAGTACGCTCGAGAGAGAAGACTCCTCACAAAACCTGTGCGTTGGCATAAGCGCAGGGAATGTCGAATCTTACGACTCTCTAAGTGCCGCGATACAGTCTTTCGGGTGGAAGACTCGATGGGTAGAACGCACAAACGCGCTGAGCCTTGCGGGTGCCATCAACGCCGTTTGTATCGACGCAAATTCAGTGGACGACAACTTAGAACGACGAATCTCATGGCTCAAAGAACAGGTCTTCGACGTGCCGCTTGTGCTTTCGCTCAATTTCCCTCGTAAGAATGAGGTAGCTAAAGTTCGCAATTTGGGCGTATCAGATGTCATCAGTAAACCGTTCGAGCTAAATGATTTGCGTGATGCAATTGCGACGTCCGTCGAAGGAAATCCTCAATCAAACCGACCAGTTCCAGTTCCCAAAGCATCTTTGAG
>CAYTPS010000482.1:0-3343 GCA_964439245.1 uncultured Pirellulaceae bacterium
GATCACTCAGATCCTTGATGTCGACGATTCCCTTGACCTTGTCGGTCTTGACCAGCTTGGCAATTTTTTCGACCACGCTGTCGCGCGTCTGCTGAAACGGAAGTTCGCTGACAACGATCCGGTTGCGGGTTGATTTTCCTTTTTTGTACTCCTCGATCTCACACTTGGCCCGGACGGCGATCGTGCTGCGACCATTGGAGTAGGCTTTCAGGATGCCGGCCCGACCACAGATCGTCCCTCCGGTGGGGAAATCGGGGCCCGGTATCACGGTCATCAAATCGTGAACAGAACAATCGGGGTTGTCGATCATCATGTCGATCGCGTCGCAGACCTCGCCCAGGTTATGCGGCGGGATCGATGTCGCCATCGAAACGGCAATTCCACTCGAACCGTTAACGAGCAAGTTCGGGAACTTGCTGGGAAGGACCGTCGGCTCCAGACGACGCTCGTCATAGGTCGGTGTGAAATCAACCGTGTCCAGTTTGAGATCTTCTAGCATCAACGACGCAACGGTCGACATGCGGGCCTCGGTATATCGCATCGCAGCTGGTGGCAGACCAGCAATCGAGCCAAAGTTACCCTGTTTGTCGACCAAGATGTGCCGCATGTTCCACTCTTGGGCCATCCGGACGAGAGTCGGATAAACGATACTCTCACCGTGCGGGTGATAGTTGCCGCTGGTATCGCCAGAGATTTTGGCACATTTGACCCGTGCCGCACCCGGGGAAAGGTTCAGATCGTTCATCGCGACGAGAATCCGCCGCTGCGAGGGCTTTAGCCCGTCACGAACGTCCGGCAACGCGCGGGAGATGATGACGCTCATCGCGTACGTAAGATAGCTGCCCTTTAGCTCGTCTTCGATCGGCATCTCGACAAGCGTCGTTCCGCCGTCGCTGCCGAGTCCTGTTTGGCCGTTTTCGTTTTCGTCTTGAGGTTCTTCTGGCAAATCAGTTGACAAGTTGCAGCCCTTAAAAAATTATCGTCTCAAACGTCATCGAGGCGTTTGAAAATCCCACTTACAAACGGCATTTGACGGTTTGCCCAGACACAGAAAAAACCCCGAAAAAACGGGGCATTTTGACCGTCAAATCCATCGCCATCTAGAGCCCGAAATTGTACCAATTCTGGCCATTTTCACAATGAGCGAGCCGATGACAAAGGGCGAAAAAGCGACCCCTTTTTAGAGTGCGAAACTGCCCTAAAAACGCCCCAATTTTGACACCTCGCAGCGGCCATTTCCACCCGTCTTTTCACCTTTGCGTGATTCCATTGCCGCCGAGTAAATAATCCACAAAAGACACCGAACACACTGAAAACGTGCCGGCCGTTAATCGTCGTCATTTGAGGGCCAGTCGCAAACTCGCAGAGGCGCAGAAACTATTCCGAATCTAAAACCCTGCGCCTTTGCGTCTCGGCGCGCGGCAAACAACCCAAAACAGTTAACCGTAAACTGTCCCCTGCAAACTTTTCAACGCGTCGACCGTGTTCTGCACCTCGTGCACGCGCAACACCTGAACCCCGTCGAGCGCCAGCTGCACGCTGATTCCCAATGTACCCGCATCGAGTCGGCGTTGTTGGTCGTCGCCCGGTTCGGAATCACCCAACAATTTCCGAATGAAGCCTTTGCGCGAATGACCGATCAAGATCGGACTGCCGGTTTGGTGAAAGCGTTTGACCTCGCGCACCAACTGCAGATTGTGCCAAATCCGATGCCGGGGTCCAAGCAAATCTTCTCTTTGGCGATCCCAGCGTCGATGAGAAACGCTCGGCGTTGCATCAGGTAGTCAAAAATTTCCTCGGTCACGTTTTCGTACTGAGGATTGTCCTGCATCGTTTGCGGCGTACCCTGAGCATGCATGGCACAGACACCGGCGCCTGTCGCCGCAGCCACGCCGACCATTTCGGGATCGCCCTCGAGCCCCGTGACGTCGTTGATAATCTGCGCGCCAACTTCGACGGCGGCTGCGGCCACTGCCGATTTGGATGTATCGATCGAGATTGGCACATCAACGGCGGCGGCCAATCCCTCGACGACAGGGATAACGCGTTCCAGTTCTTCGGCGAGGCCAACCGGATCGCTGTAGGGACGTGTACTTTCGCCGCCAACGTCCAAAATGGCGGCCCCCTGACTGGCCAGCCGAATACCGTGAGCGATCGCAGAATCTGCGGTGGAGTATTGACCACCATCGGAGAAACTATCGGGCGTCACGTTAACGATCCCCATTACGGCAGGGCCGTCGGTGAACGACAATCGGCAGTCTTTCAGTTGCCAAAATTGAGAAGGCATGTTGGTTTTCAGTGTGAGGTTTTCGTTAAATCCGTTAGCCGTTTGGGCATCAGACCCATTTGCGTCTTGGCCGCTGGGCGACGTGTGAACTGTGTGGACTCACTCGGATTTGTATTGGCACGAGGTCATCTAGCATAACCGCCCGACGTACACTTTCTTACCTCAGCGCGTAAAAAAAACCGCGTGATTACACGCGGCTGTTTCTGTTTGCCAGATCCCATCGAGTGAAAAAAAGCCGCTGCTAAACAAGCGGTTTGCGTCGACGAGCAGTCATCAACCCACTGGTCATTACCGCTAACAAGATCAAAGCCGAGGGCTCGGGAACAACGACGACAGGGCCGACGTTGACAAAAACCGAGTCTGTCGCAACACCGGAATCTAGCGATGTGACATACGATCCGGGTGTTAGACCGAGTGAACTGAAACTGCCGTTAAAACTGGATGTTCCCATTAGGAGATCATTTGAGAGATAGCCTGTAGGTAACCCAATTTGTTGCCCGGTAAACAAACCAACCCTGTCACCGGTACCACCGCTTCCAAATAGGTTCTGTGGACCGGTGCCAAAAGAGGTAAAAGCCGTGTTCACATCGTACAGTTCAAAACCAGCAGCTGTGCCAACAGACACTAAGCCCGCCATCGGTTCTACAAATAGTAAGCTGTTGCTCCCAGAACTTGGATTCGCTCCCAAGGCGTTAAGGTCAAGGGAACCAGAGAGAGACACTTCGACTTGGCCCGTATTAAGGTTCTCTGCGAGATCAAAGAATAAATCCGCCTTCGCCGTTGAACTAGCGAGAGATAATGAAACGGCAAAGATCCCGGCAAGCGCAATGTGAAACAGCCCCAACGAAGTACATGCGTGGACACAACTCGGGACGACGGTAGTGAAAAATTTAGACTTGCGTGACATTGGTTTTCCTTGAAGTTTGGAGCCGACGGAACCCGGGCGCGAACGAAGGGCCTGCTCATCAAAGAATTGTTAATTTGATCCGGTCATGGCCAGCAGTATTCGCGAAAGAATCACAAATCGGACTGAACTTATGTCGGTATCGGCAGCAT
>CAYTPS010000483.1:0-3339 GCA_964439245.1 uncultured Pirellulaceae bacterium
GGCCGACCATAAGATTACTACTATCACTTCTACGCTGGTTCATGAACTCGGGCATACGCTTGGTTTATCACACGGTGGCATAATATCGGCTGAGCGAGAAGATACTATTACATGGAAAAGGGCTCCGGCACGATTGGAAGAATGGCTAGTTTCCGAAGGAGATCGCGTTCAGTTTCAGCAGCCAATCGCCTTCGTGCGGTTGGCAAACGGAAGAAGATACACCCTCAAAGCTGTCTGGAAATCAAAGTTTTTCTCCACAGTTGACTCTGACGACCCTGGTTTGCTGCTTAAAGAAGGCACAAACTACTTCATCAAGCGAAAAATGGGACCTCAGTCTGTACCAAAGGGCGAGATGATTCCACGCGGAAAAAATGTTTGTTCCATAACATACAACGAAGTCCATCGTGATCACGATCTTCGAAAACCAAATCACTTTAGTGTAATGAACTATGCATGGTCAAAATCTGGCATCAGGAAAGTCACTAACCCCTCCCCATCCGACCAAGGAATTGATCATGAAATCGATTATCAGAACTTTGAATTAGACAGATCGCTTAATGAAGCGTCCTTGAACGAAAATCATGGGCTAAAGGGGGGACAGAGCCCCACTTCTGACCAACTAAAACTTTTTACTTTCGTTTGTACTGAGAACACCCAACCCCGGGGTCCTAAATACAAGTACCGGTATATCCCGTTTACAAGAAAAATCAATTGGAATGGGCAAGGTGGCGCGACAGACGTTGGGCTGCAAATTAACTTGAATGCTGACAAATACGTTTTTACGTTGTCACGTAGCTCGAATGAGTGGAAAAATCTCAAGTTCAAAGTAGGGAAGATTGGGTCGTTCAGTCATTTTAGAAAGCCTTCCAAACGAAGATAAGATCTTTGTTTCAGATTTTGACTCGTTGTGAAATGCAAGTCCAGCCATTGATCGCCGTACCAATACCTTGCTCCGCTATTCACGTAAGGCTCAATTGTCGATTGACGGGTTGCCGCTTCTTCTAATTTATACCTCGCGACAAATTTCTCCTTCGAGGAAGCGTAGTAGCCCTCTCCCAAGAATAAGAGTTCCAGACTACGCGAAAGTGAGTTGCCGGCTTTAATTGAACTTGCGAGAGAAGCTGCGTTACCAGCCGCTGCAATATTAGATTTCATTATTCGTACCGACGCCCATCTCTCAGCAGCACTGTTCCATTGTGAATTACTTGGTGGGTGAGGTGCGGAGTCCGCAATCGAAAACATGGCTGCTCTGGCCAAATCGCGAGACCAAGTCACTGTTGCGACAGCATCTAGAACCTCTGTACCGACAGATTGCGAAGGCGGGAACAATTCGCTGTCCAAACCTGTGAAAACTCTGCCCAGCTGAATGATTGATTCGTCTGGCATCGAAACAAAGTCAAACCTCTCTTCTAGAGTTCGTCGCTGTTGAGCATCCAACACATAAGCGAGTTCCCGTCTTGAATATTTGAATGAAATTGCTTCACAAAGCAGCAGCAGCGGTTCAGACGGCGATGAAATGTCACCCGTCGACGAATCAAAGGCAACCAAATCTGTTGCCTCGGGTCGAATAATTGTTTGCCAACGTTCGTCGGCTGCGAAAAACAACATTCGGATTTGGCTGACCAGATTCTTTGTCGCCAAGATTGACTCCTCATCATCACCGTCAACTAATTCGGCCTCAAGCTTTTGCAAATGAGTAATCCAGAGCGGAAGGGAATACTTAAGCTTCATCGACAAATCGCCTGAATTTTCCTTTGCAACAAATTGAGATTCCACCGGCTGTTCTATGCTGATCAGTAGCTCAATGGTTAGCAGGTCCCCATGCTCTTCTAGCTCTGTGAGCTCGTTGTTACCTAAAGTCCTTCCAGAAAAGTAAAGATAGTACTTTTCATTAACAGTAAATTTAAAATCACATTTTCCTGTGTCGTCTGTTTTATTGGGGCCGTCATGGATGAGTTTAAACCCACCAGTGCCGTCGGTTTTTTTAAAAACATAAACTAAGACATCTGCAAACGGCTTTTCACCAATAGAAGAATCTACGTCTGGGTTGAATTCAACCATTTGAGTGGCGCTGAAACTACAAAACACTTCCTCCAAAGCGTCGCATTGGTTTGAAGCGAAAAACAAAATCAAAAATAGAAAAACGATGCTTGGATTCATTGGTTCTCCTTAGAATTTGGAAGTTGAGTTTACCGCAATTTCACGCCAATTCCAAACATTGGTCCGAAGTACTGATCCAAACGCTGCTCTTCGACATGTAGATTAAATAAAGGTTGCCGCCAATATTCGTGGGTGCCAGTTTTGGGGAAAAATTGGCAATTCAAAGTCAATCTGTAGGATGTTTCAGTTGGATTTCAAAATTCAAGAAACGCACCAATCATTTGGAATAAGTGAAGAAAACGGCCCTTACGCCGTCAAAGGTTGACACTTCGAATTTTCGATTTGAGGAGACTGAGCGTGGGCTACCGGCTGAAAGCCGGTAGGTTCATTGAAATCGAGCTCCCGACCGAAGTCGCCGCCTGATTTTCGTTGGTGCAAAGGAAAAATTTATGACCACCCGTTTGGCTTTGGCACTTCGCAACACAAACGCAGTGAAAATAATACTTCGCATGTGAGCTCCCCGATTGGCAACTGCAAACCAAAGCGTCGAACCAAAAGAATCCTGAACGTTTCGCCTGAAGGCGAGGGATTTAAAACCCATCGTCGAAACATTAAAGATCCTGTGCAACGCTGCCCCAACACAAACTCAGTATCCGCGTGGCGGATCGAAGCTGGAAATTATCGGACTTGAATTCGTTCTTAAGCTTGATGGCTTTTCAATTCTGCTTGGAAAGCGACCCCAAATCCGCCCCCATCACAACGAGCGTTTTTCGATTTGGCTGTGCATGTATTTGGGATCGGAAGAGATATGCTGATACGTTTCCATCAGCATCTTCACGTTCGTGTGCCCCATCAGTTCGGCGACGGTTAACGGACTGACTCCGCTTTTCAGCATGTCGGTTGCGAAGGCGTGGCGGAAATCGTACAGAGCGAGACGGCGACCGATCTTTTCCGTTAAGTGGCCAAAACGGCAGGTGCAAGCATTGGGTGTCCATGCCCTGCCCTTCGAGTTTCGAAAAACGGGCCCTTCTTCGTTAATATCAGAGTGTTTGGTCACAATGCGTAAGGCCTCATTCGTTAGGTGAATAACTCGCCAGGCGGGACCGCGAGCCTTGGGGTTTTTCATCACGATTCGTTTCGCGGCGAAGTCCACTTCAGCTTTTTTGAAGCGCAAGGACTCTTGGGGGCGAGCACCTGTTTCCCACGAGAAAACCACGAGGTCATAGAACGGATCATCTT
>CAYTPS010000484.1:0-3336 GCA_964439245.1 uncultured Pirellulaceae bacterium
ACGCGCTCGGCACCGTTGATGATAAACTCGCCGCCGCCCATCATGATCGGGATGTCACCCAAGTAGACTTCCTCTTCGACAGGTTGTTCTTTGTCCAAACGCAGCCACACGCGAAACGGCTGACCGTAAGTCAAACGCAACTGGCGACACTCTTCAGGAGTAAACCGCGGCTTTCCAAGCTCGTAGCGCACGTAGCTAAGACTCAGCTTTTCATCGTAGCTTTTGATTGGAAAGATCTCTTGCAACACGCCCTCGATTCCGTGCGGCTTGCGCGCATCGGGATCGCCTTCGTTTTGCAAAAACGTTTTGTAGCTCTCTGTCTGGATTTGAGTCAGATCTGGTGGGATCTGATAATCGCGGCCGCTACCAAATGTGCGAACAGTTTTCGGCTGTAATCTTCGTTCTACAGGGGTTGCCATGTGCGCAGAATCTCCGGATCAGATTTAGGCATTAAAGGGACGACGAACAGGGTCGTCACATCTCAAGAAACGGACTGTAAGCGCAGTCAATCGAACACACTCTCTGGCTTGATTCGTATGGCCAACCGTCAATTGGCCTAGTGTGCGATCGAAACGCATCCAGTTCCCGGGGAATAAATTAAACCTTTGACTTGTCGTCGGTCGAAATACCAGTCTGCGATAGCATGGACTGGTCGGCTTCAGACCTCCGTCGCAAGTGGCGTCAGATGACACCAACTTGCCGCCGCTGAGAGTTGGTTTGACACAACCTCAACGACAGGTTTTGCATTTTCATATCAGCAAAATTGTGGCCATAAAGATCACCCCGTCTCTGGGCAAACCTTATGCCAAACCGCTCTACGATTTTCTTGTAGAATACCGTATGGCGATTTCGCCGCCGCAATTTAACTAAAATATAACCGACCGGCCCTACTTAGGACTACTCCGGTTCTTGGCTGTCTGCATGCTTTAAGCAAAATTCAATTAGGCCAAATCTGACGCAGGTGAACTGCAAAAGTTCACCATGTCCCTGAAAAACAAGGGCATTCAGACCTAACTCATCTGGCGATTACCTTGAATCCTTCCCGGGTAACAACATCGCCAAGATCGCTGGGCACCAATAGAGAAAGACTGGACCGCTAACGGACCAGTCATTTTTCTCGTATTTGGGCATGTTTTTTCCAAGAAAAACAGGAAGTCAGTATTCGAACTTCCCCGCTACCCAAGGTCAGCTTGATCAAATCGCGCTAACCCAAAGTCTGCCACGAATTGGCAACCCCGATTGCAGCAAACAGTCAACATCGCGGCGCCCAACTGCAAAGCAATTACCCGCCGCGCTGGCCGACTACTTCAGCTCGACGCTACCACCGGCAGCCTCGACGTCAGCTTTGATTTTGTCGCACTCTTCTTTGGAAGCACCTTCCTTAAGAGTTGCTGGGCAGCTTTCGACCATCTTCTTGGCATCCATCAGAGATGCGCCAGTTATAGTCTTTACGACCTTCACGACGGCCAACTTCTTGTCGCCAAATCCAGTTAGGATCACATCGAATTCAGTTTTGGCTTCAGCAGCTTCTTCGCCACCACCGCCACCACCAGCAGCCATAACAACGCCACCGCCAGCAGCAGCTTCGATGTTGTGCTCTTCCTTGAGGTACTCGCTCAATTCACGAGCTTCCTTCAAGGTTAATCCGGCGATCTTGTCTCCGAGCTCCTTAGAGGCTGCGGAAAATTCAATTGTTGCTTCTTCTGACATCTCATCAAACCTTTCAAATTCAGTCGAACCTGGCTGCTGAAGCCAAACCCGCCCAAAAACTAGTAACGCTTTTGATCAAATACGATAAATTTATTCTTCTTTGTCGGCTATTGTCTTAATCTGCGCGGCAAGTTGTCCGCCAGGGCCTTTCAACTGTGCAGCCAACTGAGCACCCGGACCAAGCAATTGTCCAACCAACATACTTAATTGCTCTCCACGACTTGGCCATTTACTGACCCGTGCAACGGACGCGGCATCGAGCTGCTCGCCATCCATCACTCCACCGCGAGCGGTGAATTTTTCGAAAGCCTCTTCGTTCTTGTCTAGGTCGACGGCTTCTTTGACCAATGACACAAAGTCGTCGGCCCCCCACATAATTGCAGCAGTTCCATCGATTCCATCGAACGCAGGAGCCAGAGGCTTACCCTCAAACGCTCGGCGAGCCAAGCTGTTTTTGACAACCATCAAGCGGATGCCTTTCGAACGAAGTCGCTTACGAAGATCGCTGGTCGAGTTGGCAGACATTCCAATCACGTCAGCGACGACGCATTCTTCAACACCGTCTAGACGCCCAGCCAGATCTTTGGTCAGCAAGTCTTTTACGTATTTACTCATGATTGTTCTCTATCAAATAATCACAGCCGACCGGAATCCGGGGCCAGACTTCGTTTTGTTCGATATCCAGAAGGTGGTCTGCAGCCTAGCGACTTCAGCTACCCACAATTGACCTAGGCCGCTACAGGGACTCCGGGGCTCATCGTGGCAGCCAGCGAAACACCCTTGACGTAATTTCCCTTGACCGAATTCGGCTTCAGTGACTCAATGAAATCCATGAAGGCCTGAATGTTCTCTTCCAATTGTTTTTCGGAGAAACTCAACCGACCTACAACAGCATGAATGTTGCCGCCGGCATCATTGCGAAACTCAACCTTACCCGCTTTGTATTCTTCAACTGCCTTGGCGACGTCCGGTGTGACGGTCCCAGCGCGAGGCGATGGCATTAGGCTTCGAGGGCCAAGCACGCGGCCCAATGGACCGACAACTCCCATCATGTCAGGCGAGGCAATGCAAACATCAAAGTCAAACCAACCATCCAAGATCTTCTTGGCCAGTTCCTCTTGTCCAACTTCATCAGCACCTGCAGCCTTGGCTTCGTCCGCTTTGGCGTCGCGAGCAAATACTACAACACGCTGTGTTTTCCCGATTCCGTTAGGCAGAACCAGAGACCCACGGACCAACTGATCGGCCTGCTTGGGATCAATCCCCAACCACATGTGGATCTCAACGGTTTGATCGAACTTAGTTCCCTCAAAACCTTTCAGCAGACCAACGGCTTCGTTAAGCGCGACGGGTGCTTCGGGAACTTTTTTGAGGAGTTCTTTGTATCTTTTTGACTGTGCCATCTAAATCTACTCCAGAGAAAGCGGTCCGCTCTCTGTCCTGCAAATCGGTTTGTCTCAGCTCCCGTCGTTGGGATCACTGACGACCAAATCGGGGTTTTCGGCGTTTTTGACGGCAAAAACCAAGAAAAATGGTCAAAGGGGTTGTTTTTGAAGGGCGTATCTTAGAGATGTTGCCCAAAAACGGTAGGCGAAAACCGGGCCAGTTGCCCAGAATCGCAAATTT
>CAYTPS010000485.1:0-3323 GCA_964439245.1 uncultured Pirellulaceae bacterium
TGCGAGCGCCGCACAGCGCTTGTGAGGAAAAATTTATCAGCCGCACCTTGAGTGACAAGCTTCGACTTGAGCAAATAGATGAAAAACGGTGCTTCCCGTTTGCCGCCGGACTCAGATCCGGAATCGTCGGCAAGGTTTACCAGCGTGGTGCTATCACTTTGTCATGTTTTGCCGGTTGGACGACTGCGTGACAGGGAGGAAGATATGTGGCACAGCAGTTTACTGTGACTACAAAAAAAGGCCGCAGGAGATTCTGCGGCCAATGGTGGTGTTGATTTAAGTAAGGGCGTTGCCGGTTCGCTACTGATCAATCAGAACGTTAATAAACGGTCCAATGTCAGCGAAGTTTACCGCGCCGTTTTGATCGACGTCGGCTTCGGCTTGATACAGACCGCTTTGGAGCACCGCAATAAATGCGGGGATGTCGGAGAAGTCTACCACTTCATCGAGGTTAACGTCGCCGAGAAGGATATCCGAGCCCACTTCCATCGATACGGCCGAATTAGTGTAGACGACGTCAATATCTAGCCCGGGAGGAGCTACAACGTTACTGAAGGTCCGTGAGACTGAGTTAGCGGTGATGATGTCCAACGATAGTCCCGCTGAAGGTTCGAAACCGTTGAGCGTCGAGACATCCAAGGTGCCGGCGAGATCGACGTCGCCGTTAACCTGAAGCTGGTCGTGTTCTCCCGGTTGCGATCCCTCGAGATCGATCTTGAGCGTGGCGAAACCGAGTTGGGTGTAGTCTCCGCCAAGTTCCATGACTCCTGTCGGATCGAAGGCAATACCGTTGGGGTCAGACTCAAAACTGGCATCCACCGACACTGCGTAGAAATGAGTGTTACCAGCATCGCTGGTTGCTCCACGCCTGTAATACGGACCTCGACTTCGTCGGTAATCGCTGCTGTTCCCGGATTGGTAGCAGTAAACGTTTGCGTTGTCGTGTTACCGCCGTCGAGGCTCAAAAAGCCCCAGCGATCGGGCCAAGAGAAGCCGTCGATCGACGTTACAATCATGTACTGCTTTGCCGCGCCGCTTCCGTTTCGTCGCAGATCGAAACTAATGTCCTCGATGACCATCGCCAGACAGTCAACCGGCGTGATGGTGAAGGTCAAGTAATCGCCTGAGTTCGCCGCAGCGCCAGAGTTGGTGTCGGTTCGGAAACCGGCTACGTTGAATTCGTTTCCATTGTTGGCGGCGCCGCGCGGCCTGACGCCGGCACCGAAGTCGAGCCCAGATACAAGTCGCAAACCGCTGCTGAGCGTGCTGGTTTGAGTTAGCGGAGCGTTGTCTTGAATCCCGGCAAAGTCAAAATCGATGGCGTCAACGAGCGCTCCTTCATCAATCGCTGGCGGCACTTGGCCAGTGATCGTTTCAGCGACGCCTGGCGCGATGCTACCTCCTGAAGCGTTAACGTTACCGCCAATTTGCCCAAAGCCACCCAGGGTTGCCGCTAGGCCAACGGTAACGTCTCCTCATCCGGTCGGTGATGCTGATGAGTTGGCTACGATCAAGGTACCTTCGGTTACCGTCGCACCACCTGCGTGCAAGCCATCACCATTGAGAAAGAGAGTGCCGTTACCAGTCGATTGGATACTGCCAGCGCCCGACGTCTGGCCCGAGAGAACCAAGTTTCCGTCAGTACGAATTTCGCTTGTGCCTACGAGGTTGAGGTCCTCGGGGAGTCGTGTGACTCCGTCATCCACTTGCAAGGTTCCTTGGCTGAGTGTGATCGAAGGTAGAGTAAGACGAACTGCGTCATCGGTAACGCCGCCGGAGGTCGCCAGCGTGCCACCAGAATTCACTTGCAGGCTGCCGGCTCCAGTCAATTCTGTTCCTGCCTCAAGCAACAGGGTGCCGTCTTCAATCAACATCGTGCCGTCGTTGAAAATCGTTAGGCTTGGCATCGTCACTTTGTTGCCGCCTTGTTTTCTGAGTGTGGCTCCACTGCGTACTCGAACGAAGGCATCGGTGTCATCCTCAAATCCGAAATCACCGGTTCCGGACATGATGGTGGTGCCCTCCATCACATCGATAGAGTTTAACGTGGTCGGTAACGAAGGTCCGTTGTTGGCCAGGTTACTGCCCTTCAGGTAGTGAATGTATGTTGGGCGGAAATCACGCGTTGCGAAATCGTACGTTTGGCCCGGGGCTAGTGTGGTGCGAAAATATTCTTCGCCAATGATTGTCGGTGTGTAAACGCCTCCAGAAACAGAGGAAAGAGCGGTGTACTGCGGACCAACGCCCACGCCACCGAATTGCCACCACGCGACGCGCTCAAGATAAGGGCGTGCGTCAAACTGAGGAATTAGAGTTTCGAGGAAGACCTGGTTGAACGCCTGACGCTCGGCAGTGTTATGGATGGGATTGTTTGCACTGAAGCTGGTTCCGGCAAACTCAGTAATCCAAATTGGTCTGCCGTATCGCTGATACAGATCATCAATTTGAGCGATCAGCTTATTTGCTTCTGTCACTCCATTGTAGCCAACGGAGTAAAAGTGATACGCAATCACGTTGACCTGTAGATCGTTGTTGGGGTCGTTGTCCCCGTTCCTAAGTTCAACCTCGTCCATGAATTCAGTTAGCCAACCGTCTTGCCGAGTGGGGTCGTTATCGCGAATAGCGCCGGCACCGGAGGCCGCCGGGCTGACCAGTTTGGTGTCGGTGTTGGCAAACTGCTACGTCATGATCTCCCAAACGTTGATCGCTGTCGCGACCGTCATGTTTGATTGGGAGGAAAGCTCCGGCTCGTTGAAGCCAAGCACGTAATCCACATGAACACCAAAGTCATTTTCTAAAGCAAGCACACGGTTGATTTGGGCCGTGATGCCGCTCGTCGACGCACTCCAGATCATGGGCACGAACTCATAGTTCGCGACGTCAACACTGAACGGATTGTTGTCGGGTTCAATCCCCCAGTTGTACGCCCAGTCGGAGTTGTGGGCGTTTTCTCTACCCTGCTTTGAACCTGCAGACCCATACAGTGTTTGAGCTTTAACGCAATCGATTGCTGAAAGGCTGATCGCTGTAATAAGCGCAATACCTGTAGTGAGGCGTAACAAAAAATTTGTATGTTTCGGCTTCGAAAGCATAGGTCTTCCAACTAAAGAAACGGGGGGACGGGCAAGTGCCACCTTTTTCCGAGGAAAAGGCCGCCAGTTGAACCAATTCAGCAGGAATATTAGTACTGCGGTAAGAAATTTTACGCACTTCAACGATTTCGGCGTCTAAGAGGCCGTTATGTGATTCATAATTATAACTCGCACAACCCGCTAGTGTCCAGAATGGAAACGCCTAACCTTGTTCTCATAATCGGGGTTCTT
>CAYTPS010000486.1:0-2943 GCA_964439245.1 uncultured Pirellulaceae bacterium
GCTCTACGGTGGAACTTATACACTGTTCGCTCACATGTTGCCCAAGCAAGGCATTGAGGTTCGTCTCGCAGAAGATGACAGTGCGGCGGCATTGGAGAAACTGATTGATGACAAAACCAGCGCCGTTTATTGCGAGTCGATCGGAAATCCGGCGGGTAATGTGGTCGACCTTGAGGCGATTGCCACGATAGCCCACAAACATGGCGTTCCGCTGATCGTCGACAATACCGTTGCAACGCCCGCATTGATCAAACCTATCGAACACGGTGCAGACATCGTCGTCTACTCGTTGACGAAGTACATGGGCGGTCATGGCAATTCTGTCGGGGGTATGATCGTCGATTCGGGTAAATTCCCATGGGCAGAGAATGCCGCGCGATTCCCGATGCTCAACGAACCCGAGCCATCTTATCACGGCGTCGTTTACACCGAAGCACTCGGCCCGGCAGCCTATATCGGACGTGCGCGTACCGTTCCCCTTAGTAATACAGGCGAATGTATTAGCCCCATTAATGCGTTTTTTATCATGCAAGGCATGGAGACGTTGGCGCTGCGAATGGAGCGTCACTGTTCCAACGCCAAAGCCGTGGCCGAATATCTATCGAAGCATCCCAAAGTTGAATGGGTCAAATACGCTGGCCTGTCGGATTCTCCATACTATGAGAACGCCCAAAAATATACCGGCGGAACTCCGTCAGCACTGATGTCGTTTGGAATCAAGGGCGGCTTTGAGGCAGGTGTGAAGTTCTACGACGCATTGGAGTTGTTCAAACGACTGGTCAACATTGGCGACGCCAAATCTTTGGCAGCTCACCCAGCGTCCACGACCCACCGTCAATTGTCGGACGAAGAACTGGCATCTGCCGGCGTCACATCGGACATGATTCGACTGTTTGTTGGAATTGAGCACATCGACGACATCATCGCCGATTTGGAACAGGCGCTGGCGCTAACATAAGCTTGCCCATAAAAATGAACCGTTTTTGAACGTGGCTTCCAACCTCAAGAACAGGGGAACTGCCAAGCCTTATGATAGCGGTGAGGCGCTAGCCCAATGGCACTTGCTTTAGATTTTAAAATTGGAGAAATAGCAAAAAAAGCATCTATGACGCTACCCTCCCTCCGGGAGGGTAGTAGGCTCGCCGACGGGGAGGGTAAATTACAGTTGAAAGTTGCGATTGCCCTTAACGCCAACAGCCCTCTCCGCCGCTTAGACGGCGACTCTCCCAGAGGGAGAGTGACATGTTCGAGCCTCACAAGGTTTAAAGTAAGTGCCATTGGGCGCGAGCCTCCCGACCCGTGAAAAGCCGGAGGGCTTGCGCTGTACCGCTACCATGAAAAAGAACTTTACAGTTCTCCAACCTCAAAGAAAAATTTGTTTGACCTAACCGTCTGTTTTCCTTAGCGTGGAATCAGTCAATCTTATCTTGTATCGGGCTTTCGACTTTTCCACAAACAAAGAGGCCAACATGCGACGCAACAAATTTGGCTACGGCTTACTCTTATGGATTGCAACCATCGCGATGGGAGCGAGCGTAGCAGATGCTCAAGTATTTTTCTTTGAGTTCGATGGCGACTCTGGGTTTGCTATAGGTCAGGGAATTGGAGCCTCGCAAACGGTCAGAGCTGACGCCTTCAACAGAGTCACCATTACAACGGTGGATCTATTCGCCCCTGAATTTGCGGACGACGGCACAGGAAATTTTGTACCGACCGGAAATACTCTCTCTGCCTCCAATGGAGACGGTGTTACCACGCAAACGGGCAGCGGTTTTTTTGGAATCGACAACCCTAGTATTTCGGATGACGACTTCTTCGCCGAGAGCCAGCACTTGAACGCTGGTGAGGGATGGGTCGTGGAATTCGATACTCCCGTTGCGTTTGACTCACTCAACCTCTCATCGTTTGACGACAGTGTTTTGACCGTCACGATTGAGGGCATGGGCAGTACTCTATTTGTCGGTGGCGCAAACGACGGTCAATATTACCAACCATTGGGCGTCGTTGGCTTTATCCCTGCTGGGGCGGATATTACTTTTGCCTATTCCTCACCGAACGCTTCCTCACATATGGGAATTAGCAGCTTCACGGTTTTCCCGGGGGTTGTCGGTGATGGGGTTGGGGATGTTAACGGAGACACTTATATCAATTTCGCTGATATCCCAGCTTTCATTCAGATTCTCCTCTCCGGAGAATATAGTTTTCAGGCTGATATGAATTTTGACGGCGAGGTGAACTTCGATGATATACCCGTGTTCATCGCAATCTTGTCCGGACCATATGCGGGCTAGGCGTGACTTTGGCAGAAACTAATTCATTGAGGTAAAGTAGCCCCTGAGTTGGCCAGGAAGACTGCGACTACACGTTAGCGCTCTTGCAAGATCTTCTCGGTTTCAAGTCCAGTCAAACGCTTCAGTCCAGCCACGAGATACCAGATAATTAGCCCCCCGAAAACTAAGATGGGAACGCCGATGACGAGGAAGCCCCATCCAGTAATCTTGGCCACATCGTTGTTGTAGAGTTGTTTCCAATTGTCGCTCAGCGGATCGAGGTCCCCCAGAAAGTAGAACGCCAAGCCTAAGTTGATCACGCTACTGATGAGGAAAGATCCAAAGAAGAGGAGCGTGGATTTCCACAGAAGTCGTTTGTAGTCTTTTTGGGCACCTCGTTCGATGATGGCCGTTTCGATCTTTGGAAGATCAAAGACAGCTTCGTTGTAGAAAAAGACATTGAAAAGTGGTTTGCTCATTCTGTGGGTGATAAGAAAAAGGGATCCAAGGACGAGTGGTTGTATTGCTTCTTTGATGCCGAAGAAAAGAGCCGCATTCTTTCTCACACTTTCCCCACCAGACCAAAGGTAAATGGTGATAGCGCCGGTGAGCACGACCGAGAACAAGCCGATCGACGAGAAACGCTCATCAGCCCAAGAAACCGATGAACAGC
>CAYTPS010000486.1:2953-3319 GCA_964439245.1 uncultured Pirellulaceae bacterium
GTCCATAACCGATCGGTAGTGCTAGAGCGACGAACATGGCCCACATCGGTCCCACATGCCAAGGCTTGTCGCCTTCCTCACTTAAATAGCTGAGAACGAGGACGGGTGCCAAGACGTTAATGGCGATGTTGGCAAAGGGGTTTTCCTGAGGAGGGCCGGCCTTAATTGCGGTTGGCGCGGTGGTCTTCTCGGGAACCTGATCTGGGGCATCTTCAGACATAGTGGTGTGGCTCTACCTGAGCGTCGGGGACGGTTTAACGTTTCAAAAAAAGTGGCAGGTCTCGGGAGTCCAATCGGAATTCCTTCTCCACAGAGTTACCTAGCGGTCCTTCAAACCTGAAATGTATAGTTAGATGGGTGCCATGC
>CAYTPS010000487.1:0-3313 GCA_964439245.1 uncultured Pirellulaceae bacterium
AACAGGGCGTCTTCGAGTGAAGCAGTGTGGCTATTCGTCATGCGTTATCAACGGTGAATCACTGGTACGGAACCACTTTGTACTTCTTCGATCTTTCTTGTCCGGGGATGAAGGTTTCGCCCGCTTTAGTTTTAATGAGGCCGAATTGCACAGTTTTCCTACGCGGCACTTGCTCCGACGTGGACGTGATATGACACCACCAACGTGCGAAATCAAGCCATTAAGGAGCGGTTAGCAGAACCCCCTTGCTGATGAAAACACGCAACGACCCTCATGACAGTAAAGGCGAAGATGAGCAGATTGATTGAATCGAAAGACGAGCTGGAACACTGTTCCGATTTAACTGAGCCAACTCCCGCCTTCTACGAAGATTTGGTGCAAATCTTGTGCGTCATGAGCCAGTGGCATGGAACGCACTCGCGCGGCTTTGGAAGTATTGGGGAAGGTTCCCTCAAGCGAGATAAGGACGGGAATTGTGTGATCGATTTTACTCCGCGCGAAGAGTCACTCTGTGAGTCGCTTCGCAAGACGGATCCGGAGTCTCAACGGTTCATCAATGTCGGTCGTGAGCCCGAGCCAATCGATGATCTCGTGTCACTGGGTGTTGTGGCGGCGGAGCTTACCGTCCCGCCCGCAAATCGGCCTGCGATTGAACCGACAGGTGATCCTTATTGGAAAAAGCTCGCTGGTGCGTTGAAGACTAGCCCGTGGAAATTTGGTGTGGCAGCCAAACGTGATCGGCTGATTCACGCTTTGCTGACAGGCCAAGAACGTGGAGTTCGTTCGGTGGCTGATTGCATGCGTCACCGCGGCATCGTGCTGATGTCCAAATCGGACGGATCGGTTGGCTCGGCGACATCCTCACAGCTTCTTTGGTCACATCGCAAAGCGATCGCAGTACTCGCTGCTTCGGTGCTAATTTCGTGCTTGTTAGCGTGGATGTTAGCAGCCAGTCATGCCCAGGTAGCCACGCTTGAGGCAGCGAACCAGCAACTAGGAAATGAGAATGAGAAACTGGGTGACCAGGGCGATGCGCTGGAGAAGGAGACCGCATTGTTGGCCGCGGAGAATACTCGCCTTCGAGAAGAGTTGGATGGTCGTGGCGAACGGCTATCTCCAAACTCTGTTCCTACTGCACCGCTTAAACTACTGGCTAAGCGTTATCATAACGACTCGCCGTTCTGGGATCAGAAGTCACGTCGAATACTGGATGAACGGAAAGCCCTGCAGGCCGACTTCAATTACGTCCACGCTCGACTTCTGACGTTCAACGAAGCATCCAAGCAATGGTGGCGTTGGGTCAGCGAGGGCGCGTCGAAAGAGCAAATTGACTTGGAAATGGACGGTTGCGGCAACGAAGTTCGAAGTATTCTCGGCATCTGGCGGGGCAAGCTTGCTAAAGCCCAAACGTACGACGTCTCGGTGAGAAGACTGGTAGTACCCAAAGCCGACTCCAACGAGCACTACGATATCTGGATCGGTGAAGCCGAGCAGACGGTTCGAATCGAAGACGGTGTGTTGAAGCCAGTGGATTGCAAGAATCGCTTTCGGTTGCGATGGGGATATGGTCAGCACATAAACGTCCTAGTGGAGGAACGCGGCATGACCTACGACGCTGATGTCCTAGCAGACAACTTGAACGGCGCGTTGAGCATCTTCCGTCTCGCCACTGAGACAATTATGTCCAAAGACAAGAAGTACCAAGTGGCATTTCGCGTCAAGGGGCTTACCGGTCCTCCACCGTACAAAGCGATAGGGTCATTACCGCAACCGAAATCAACCGATGAAGGCAGTTCGGAAGAACCGGGCGCTTCCAATGGCACGGTACCCATCGATCCAATCGGTGACTTACTGAAATGAGATCTTTAAAAAGGCAGAGGTTGATGAGAAACGCACTCATTCTTTTACTCACGGCGACGGGCAGCCTATGTTTCGCGCAAGCACCCAGAGATGGCTATCAAGTCCCCAAAGACAAACAAAAGCGATTCGCGCCGATTGACTCTGCCGAATTGATTCGCCGCTATCCGGAAGGAAAGAAATGGAAGTCCATGTCCGTATTCCGCGGGACAGGAACGGCCACTTCGACAAATTGGGGACTGGAAGGCGAAGTCGATCTGGTGCTCACTAATCAATATGTCACCAAGACGGAAGTTCTGAAACGTGTAAAGGTCGGAAGCCTGTCGCAACTGACTTTGAGGTGCGAAATCTTGGAGGCTTCGGCAACGAAAGTCTTTACCAAGAGACGTCTCCGGCTTGCAGATTTGGGTTCGAACGATCCTCTTTTTGATTTAGCCGCTAACGTCATTGATGACACTCTCGAAGATGCCGTTCCGGGATACAAGATCCTCAAGCGGGCAGGAAAGCTGGTTGAAGGGGCCGACCCGAAACTGGAACGCACCCTGACATCGTTTGCCAAACGGCTGGGACTCAAACCCGACGCGCTGGTTGACCGGCGTGATCTTCAGTTAATCGAGTCGCCCGATAAGTATCGCGGACGCAGTTTTCGGGTCACTTGGATGAACGGATTTGGAGTCGTTCAGGTTATTGAAGACGAACCGAAAGGCCAAAGGGGGAGGCTTGATCTCAATGACCTGCGCCAATATTCGCTCGGCGTAAATCCACTTGCGGACTTGTACATTTTTCCGTCGCTAAAAAAGCAAAAGGGAGACAGATGGACGTTGGACGCCTCGCGTGCTTCATCAATTTTTGTCGGACGCGGCGACGCCTCAACCTCGGGCAAGGTTGAGTTGCGCTATAAGACTGATGGGAAGTACGGTTCGCGTACGGCCCGAATGCTCGGAATTGAGGCTGGCAACATCAAGGCCTACACGGACGATGATGGCGATGCGATTGAAGCTGGGTTTGATTCAATGGTGGGTGACATGGCGGTTTCGAACCAAGACGGCCTGCTGTTGATGGCAAACGGAACCGGCAAACTCACGTATGAGCGAATTTCCAAAGATCACATTCTATTCAAAGCGAGGATCTCAAAGAACTTCAAGGCACAATGGCGATATGAGGCCAGCCGGCTGGATAAGTGATGACGAACGACGTAATCGCACCGATGTCTTCACAGCGGCTCAAACTGAATTTGCAACCACACCCGGGCCAGCCATGGATGCTTCATCTCAAGCCGGGAGTGACAGGCAATGTGGTCGAAGCTGATATCAACTACGGCGACTGCCTACCCAAGGATGTGACACTGCGTGTGGCGTGTTCAAGCGGCGGCCAGTCTCTTGAGTTCCATTTGGATGGCAGTTCTGAATCTGATTCGGTCACAGTTCGTGGCAAGCCAGCTCAGAGAGCAACGCTC
>CAYTPS010000488.1:0-3308 GCA_964439245.1 uncultured Pirellulaceae bacterium
CCCTGAAAAGGTAATACGCTTTAAGCTTGCCTCGAAACGGTAATATGGTTGAGGGTAAACTGTTCGGATACAATGCAACTGGAATTGGGCTAAAATGTAACCTCTGCAGAACCAAAATACTGTTCTTAGTCGGCTTGAACTATTCTAAATTGGGAAGTACCGCTATTCGAAGTCAGCATTAGAGAGCTCAGCCGCGATCTGGCGCGTCGACAAATTGGGTTCTGCTTGGATGTTAGCCAATTCCTCAATATCGAGATAGCGGTGTCCCATCAGCCCACCGGAAGACGTTTTCTGCACATTGATCTCCCAGAACGTGTCAACCAAATAGTAGCGATGTGCTTCGACTCCGAGCGTAGGGTAGTACGATGCAGCATCTATTGCGGTCGAGATGCGCTCCCTGTGTTCAGCGGTCAGTGTGCCAAACTCCTCTAGATCAACAAGCAAGTTACCATTTACTTTTCGGCATATTGCCGCTGCCAATATTCGACCAATATGACTCACACGCTTCTTGCGGTAGACGCCAAGGAAATTTGCCCGGGTCCATTTTGGGTTGCGTTGAGCAGGTTCATAATAGACTCCGTGGTCGACATTTTCGCGCCATGATTGACCGCACAACATTACAGCTATTTTTCGGTGTTGATCGGGTAGTAAATTCTCGCCACCAATGAACGCCTGATAGTCTTCAAACACTTCTTGCAAATCAGGAAAATTCATACAAACGGCGCTCAGAATTTCGAGCAACTCTCGGTAAGTGATAGAAAGAAAGGTGAGGCCAAACTCTTTGAGTGCATTGCCTTTCCAGCGTTCATGGTCACTTTCAGATATGCTATTGGTAGTAAGGCCGATTAGAAAAGCTGAGTTGGCAGGGTGTCCCTTTTCACAAATCGATTTCATATGTCGTTCTAGCTGATCGTATTTTAGGCCGTCACCGTGTTTTGCCTCGAAATAAATGTTCAGGGGCTTTTGACTTAAAACAGCATCTGGGATTGAATGGGCAGCCCCAACTTGTTGTTCAAAACGCGGACCAATTTCCGCCTCATCTTCCTCGAGCAGCCCCTGCAGAACGTCCTCGAGCAACCTAGGCGATACCCGATAAACATGTTTGAACATCAACATTGTATTGTTCGTTACGTGGTTCTCCCTCTGGGAATAGGTCTGGAAGTGATTGATAGCGCTCATAGCGTGCTCCATAAATAACTGGCCGCCTCTGTTGACGATTAGCAGCCAATGGCCAAACAAATTTCCGCGAAAGTTGTTCGTGTGAAGGCAAAATAATTTGTCGAATACGGTAATATACTGCGACCTTGCCTCGAAACGGTAATATGGTTTGAGACAAGATTTATTGCAGCAACAAACCCAAGAAGCTTATTGATTCCAAGCCAGCACGAGGCAATCGATTGAAACTCTATTATTTTACCGACGAAGAACATGCTCTTGAAAACCTTGAAAAGAGGCACTTGAAAGTGTCGTTCTCCGACCTGGTTAACGACCTTTTCGAGTTCAGACCATTCAGCTTCCAGTCCAAGAAAGTTCGCCGAGCATGGGGGATTTGCATCGCGCGCCATGCAAACCAGCAAGGATTTATCTCCTTCGCCGAGAGTTGGGATGTTCCCACGATGTGGGCTCACTATGCGAATAGCCATCGTGGGCTTTGCTATGGTTTTGAGGTTGCCAGCAAATCACTTGTGAAGATTGACTATGTTGATGAGCTCAAAGAATTCGATACTCGCGCGCTGTCCGATGATGGGTTTTCGAAAAAAGAAGCTGCCTACGCTAGTCGCACCAAGAGCGCGCATTGGCGATACGAAAGGGAGTGGCGTTGCTACGTATCACTGACCTCGGAAGAAACGAGAAGAAAAGAACAGGGAAACAATCTGTTGTTCCTCGATTTCTGTAACGAGCTCGAATTGAAGGAGGTCATCATCGGCGCGAGGTCCAAGATTAGCTCAACCGAAATTCGAGGGGCACTTGGCGAGAGTGAAGCCATTAAAGTTTTGACGGCTCGAGCTTCTTTTCAAGAATTCAAGATGGTGCAGCAGAAATCGAAACCACTTCGAAAATAGCGAAACCAACCCGGACTTCAAGAACTCGAGCGTCAAACAATGGGTGCGGCTACTACAAAAGCCGCACTGCGGCACGAGCTGCTGGAGCCGTACCCGTTAGACGCGGAAAGCCCGGATATGTCGGCATCTCGATAGAGATAATAATGGTATAGGTTGCGAGTAAGCCGACTGCGGGACGTCCGCTCCTGATTCCATCTGTAGAAAAGCAGTAATTCGACTAACGCCCCATTTGCAGACAAAATTGGAGCTCATAGCGTTTGTTCGCATTTTTATCGGTTCAACAATGCTTCCGATTACTTGTTAGTCAGGCGTCACGTCGCTAATCAATCTCCATGCAGGGATCGCGTGCGCAAAAAAATGAATAGGTCAGTCGCTGGCGCAAATGCAGCGGTCGCTGCCTGATTGTATTGTTGGGCGACAAATGCCTTTGATGCGTGAATTGCTAAGCAAAGCGCCGCAGGTGTGCGCGGTGATCGGGCGCCTGATTGGAAAGGACTGGATGATGGACGATCCACCTAAAATGAAAGACTGCGTCCGGTGTGCACAGCAAGTGCCAAGTGCTGCAACATTGTGCTTGCATTGCGATGCCTATCAAGACTGGAGACGCTTCATTCCATTCTCCACGAGCGTGTTGGCACTTTTGATTGCATTGATAACTGTTCTGACGCCGCTTTTGGAGAATATAAATACCCCTAGCTCGAACATCAAAATTTCTCATCTGTACGGAAAAAATGATATCGAGACGGAGAATCCCGATGCTCCCGTGTATGAGATAGGAGAATACAACTTTTACGTGACGGTCGCCAATTTGGGCGCACAGCCAGCTTTGCTCGAATGGGTTGAAACAACGACAATTGACGAAGACATATTTTTGAATTTCCATGTCAAAGAATCGGATAGATTCTTGGAGCACGGTGTAAAACAAATTAGGTTGGGTACCAATTTTGCTTTCTCGAAAAGCCCGGAGGGTTCCTTAGGGAAAAACTTTTACAAGCGCGTGGACACTGCCGCGAAGGGACCACTATATGTCAGTTTCAAAGTTCGCAATTTTGACGATAGTCTGGAACAGATAGAGGTCAAAATTCCAGAAGAATATCTAACAGTTCTTTCCAGGACTTATGTCGTGGATTGCAAAAACATTATGGGTAAGCCGCTTAATTGGACAGCCGAAAATTCAGTGCCTGGTTGGCCGGGAACGTTGGTCAGATTGATCGAATGTAAACGGCTATTTGGGCAGGAAAAAGT
>CAYTPS010000489.1:0-3307 GCA_964439245.1 uncultured Pirellulaceae bacterium
CCTTCAAGGTTGTCCAAAGACCGGGGAAATCCGTCGAGCAGGAAATTCCGTTTGCCCGTCGTCCGAGTGATCGTTTCCATCGCATCTCTGAGCAATGGCACGACGATCTCGTTTGGCACCAATTTTCCGTCTGCCAGAAGCGCATCAATCGTGGCCGCAGTTGGACCTCCTTTGGCCTGTTCGGCGCGAACCAGCTCTCCGGTAGACAAATGTGTCCAGCCAAGTTGTGATTCGGCCAGTTCGCACATCGTGCCTTTTCCGGCCCCGGGACCGCCGAGCACAAAAACAACATTGGGATCAGGACACGGCTGGCGCGGATCAAAGTGATGCAGCACAACTTTCGGCGCTGGCGCGACGCCCTTTTTGTAAACATGCCACTCGCGATCGGTCGGCGGCATCAGGTCCTCACACGTCGCGTCGTAGGCAAGATGACCGTCCAATCGACAGATTCTCCAAGACCGGTAGGTATTGGAATAAGATAGCGCTGGACTTCTGGCAGACTTGCCATCGGCGCGATCCCAAGCCATCCTTCCGTTCCAGTAGCCGGGACTCGAGACAGTGCCTGATTCTGATTTGACTGGCGGCGCTGTAGAGGGCACGAACAGTCCGTCAACTTCGGGAAGCCCCGATCCGGAGACTTCGATAAAGAAAGTATTTGGTTTCAGCTCTTCTTGCTCGTCCATGGCGTACTAGTGATATGGTGGGGGGGAATTTGAATTCACGGGGTGTGATCGACCCGCATTGTAACACTCTCGATCGATTTGCGGCGGGTGGACGTTGGCAAAATTGATCTGGGGCAAATACGGTTGGAATCCTACAATGCTGCCGAATAAACGGAGTATCAAGCACAGGGATTTTACGGAAAAGCGCCATGATCGACATCGCACAAATTATTCAGCTGCAAACCGACACCGTGGCTCAATGGCACGAAGGCCCAATCGAGAATAAGTTCACCGATCTCCTCGCGACTGTTTGCACCCAACATTCGTTCAACTATCAGCTGTGGCACGAGGAAGATATCGCACGGAGCCCCGACGTTTCTGATCAAGAAATAGCGCGAGTCAAACGGTCCATCGATCGGTTCAACCAGCAACGAAATGACTGGATCGAAAAACTTGACGACCAAATTGCCGAACTTTTGGCCAGTCACGCCGTCACGCCGTCGGCGGACGCAAAACTGAACACCGAAACGCCCGGCAGTGCGATCGACCGGCTTTCCATTATGTCACTACGCCTCTACCATCTGCGCGAGCAACTTGACCGCGCTGACGTAGATCAACAGCATCGCGAATCGGTTCAACAAAAAATCAACGTTTGCCTGTTGCAACAATCAGAACTAGCGAAGTCCTTACAGCAATTGATCGATGACCTGTTTGCCGGAGAAAAACGGCATCTGACCTACCGTCAGTTCAAGATGTATAACGACCCCACGCTCAATCCGTATCTATATCAGTCCGCTCAACAAGCGAGCGAGCCGTCCAGTCAACGGAAAGTTTCTGCCTGATCTTGTAGTGCAGCCAAATGAGTGAAGCAGAACAAGAAACTGGGCCACTGTCCCGGGACGCACAGCAGCCTCGAACGCTCGTCGGATCGACCATGTGGTTGCTGCGTTACCTGGTGGTTCTTGTACCGATATTACTACTGGTCGCATCTCTTCTAGGGCAGCAGTTTTGGGTATGCGAGTTGATCTGCAATTTCCGCGCCTACATTCTGGGGGCTCTGCTTTTCACTGGCCCTTTACTGTTTTTGCTGAAACGGAAATTGCTGTCGGTGGCTTGGGTTTTTGCAACCTTTTGGGCGATGATCGGAACGGCTTCAATCTATTTGCCCGCATCGCAACCGACCGCGCCAACCGAGGGAGCTCAAACGGTCAAGTTAATGTCGTTTAACGTGCTGGGCGATAACCCTCACCACGACGAAGTCATTGCCGAGATTACCAAGCATGATCCGGATATTTTGGTTGTTGTCGAATACGCCAATCTATGGCACGAGGCGCTCCAACGCCTTAACGCGACTTACCCTCATCGTCATGAGCAACCACGATGGCACGGCTTCGGTGTCGCAATTTTCAGTAAGTTGCCAATCGTGGATAAAGAAGTGATGCACACCGCGGGGTCACGCTATGACTTTCCATTGGTGCTCGCGACGGTCAGAATCGGAGATCGTGAGTTGCGAATCGCAGGTGCTCACCTTTTGTCGCCGAGGGATCCTAATCGTCTGAGAATTCGTAACCTTCAAATGCAGGAAATTGGACAATACTTGTCCGCCGACAACCTACCCACTGTTGTCGTCGGCGACTTCAATTGCGTACCTTGGTCGCCATTTTTATCTGATTTCTTAAACCGAACGGGCTACCGGGATAGCCGACAGGGATTTGGCTACCACGCAACATGGCACGCCAAACGGCCCTTGTTTCGCGTACCAATCGACCACGCGTTTGTCTCACCCGAAATCTACGTTCACAACCGCAAGGTGGGTCAGTACGCTGGCAGCGACCACTATCCGGTAATCGTGGAACTATCCGTGCAGTAGGGCATTGTCCGATTGGCTCTGGGCGTGTTTGAAAACACTACTGCAAAACCGGGCCACTGCTGATCGGCGGAAGATCGTTGACGCGATTAGGCCGAGACTGATTCTTCCAGTAAGCGGCTTTTTTGACGGCGTTATCTTGAGCGGCTTGATTCCACGGGCCTTCGGTCAGGCTAATGTTAAAGCGGGAAAGCATGTTGCCCGAGACATATTCGTAATTTGCGATGGCCCGGTTGTAGTCCGCAACAGCGCGATGAACAGCGCTTTCGGCCGTTGCTGTGCGTTGTTGAGCATCCAACAGGAAGAAGACTTGGTCCTGTCCCTCTTCGACGCGTTTTCGCTTAGGTTCAAGCTCATCGAAAGCGGCAATTCTAGAATTGAACGTGGTCTTCATGTTCTCCAGAGCGCGATCAACTTCAGTCCAAGCAGCACTCAAGTCGTGAATGATCTGACGTTGCTGCTCCTTAAGGATCGCCCGTTCACGAACCAAATTAAGTTCAGCGTTTCGAATCGCGACGTGCCCAGCGCGATTTCCAATCGATCCGCCCAGCTCAACCCCCAACTGCCAGTCGTCCAAGTTACCCTCGAATAACTCAGTGAAGGCACTGCCGTTGTCGCGGTCACGTGAACCAATCAAGTTGTCACCAAAGCCGCGGAAGCCGTACTGCCCCACGAAGTCGAATTGCCATTTGTTTAACTGCTTTGCCGCCAGCAATTCCAACTCTCGTCGACGAATGGTCCACTTTTGTCGGTTGATCTCGATTCGATTCTCTAGGGC
>CAYTPS010000490.1:0-430 GCA_964439245.1 uncultured Pirellulaceae bacterium
CTTTTAAACAGTGGGACGGAACAAAGCTCGCACCTCCCTCGATGTACGTCGAACCGAAGACGTCTGCCGAGGTGGTGATTTCGTGAGTTTTTTAATTGAATCGGGGATTTTAGTCGGGAAACTTGGGTTTTGTCCATAGTGAAGTCGGTTAATCACAGAATTTCCGCGTCCAACCGTCAAAAAGGTCCACTTTTGCCAATGTCGCCTAACTAAACCATCAACCGCACAGTTTGCCCATTCCCCTTAGGCGTCGGCGCTTCGGTGTCCATGGGCCACCTCCACAATTTCGACCGATACCGACTCCACCCCCCCCTATCGGAGCCGCCAAGTGCCCCAACACGCAAATTCTGCTGACCAAGACTTCGTCAACGAGTTACTCTCTCGTCAAGACTCGGTTATTAGTGAACTAGAAAAACTTGAGTCCGAGATT
>CAYTPS010000490.1:440-3301 GCA_964439245.1 uncultured Pirellulaceae bacterium
TCAATTTGGCTCGCCAAGAGCAGCTTCAGCCAGAGCCGTCATCTGGCCTCGACTCCAACACAATAAGAATGTCGCTTCCTGAAGACTCGTCGGACGACGATCGCCAACAGTCCTCCCGAGCAGCCTAGGTCTTCCGACGAGCGGATTGCGATACTCAAACACAAAAGCCATCCAGTTTCTCAACGGATGGCCTTTGATGTTTGATAGATCTCCTTTTGCGAGGAGCCGTTTTTTACATGCTCAGGAAGTCGTTGACGACCCTAATCGCAGCAGGACCGACAAGCACGACGAAGATACCGGGGAAGATGAAGAGCACCAACGGGAAGATCAACTGCACCGCTGTTTTGGCCGCCTTCTCTTCGGCGATCTGACGACGCCTTACTCGCATCGCGTCACTTTGCGTACGTAAAGCTTTTCCGACGCTGGTACCAAATTTATCGACTTGGATAATGACCGAAGACAGAGTCTTAAGATCGTCTACGCCATTTCGAGCTCCCAGATCCGTCAACACGACTTCCCTTGTCGAACCCATTTGAAGCTGCGTGTTGCAGAGTTCAAATTCGCTGGCAATGACCTTGTGTGATTTCTTCATCTCTTCCGCCACGCGCCGCATCGCCTGGTCAAGTCCAAGTCCCGCTTCGACACAGACGACCATAAGGTCAAGTGCATCCGGCAGCCCCAGAAAGATGCTTTCCTTACGCTTCTTCGCCTTCAGGCCAACATAGATGTCGGGGATTAAATAGAACGCGAAACCCACGAAGGCAGCAAAGACAAGCGTCATTATGTCAAATCCGTAAATCAGCGTTCCCGCTCCGCTGACGAACAATCCTATGCAACCAAATATCGCCTTGGCTGTATAAAACATTGGAACAGCTTGGTCAGACCGAAGATTGGCCGAGCGTAATTTATCTCGAAGCTTATCAACGTCTTTTTCGTTCTTTGGCTTCATAGCCTCAGACATCGCTGGACTGGCAGACTCGAGGAGTTTTGCCATTCTGTCCTTGGCAGACGCGCTGCCCGTGTTGTCTACGGTGGTCGAGTTGCGATTGCGCAGCTGATCGAGTCTATCCTCCGAACGGGTAACGCTACCTCCAAGGTGTTCCGCAATCAGCCAGCCGACAGCCATGATCCCAACGAATGCTAATCCGGCGATTCCAATGACTGACCATGAGGCGCCAAAAATTAAGAATGTGCTCATGTATCTATACCTTGATTGTAATAATTTTGTTGATCCACCAAGCTCCGAACGCCTGCATGATTAGTCCACCAGCAATCATTTGCTGGCCTAGTGGGTCTGTAAATAGGAGCATGATATAGTCATAGTTGATCTTCAGCATCATGATTAGAAGGCCCGGCGGAAGTGCCAGCAGCACCAAACCCGACATGCGGCCCTCACCAGTCAAAGCCTGAATCTGCCCTTTAATTTGCTGGCGTTCTCGACAGAGGTGAGCGATTTTGTCGAGGATCTCAGCAAGGTCACCACCAGTCTGCCGCTGCAGAATAATCGCAGTCACCAGAAATCTGAGGTCGAGGTTTGGAATTCGATCCGCCATATCGCTCATCGTATCAGTCAAAGCGACACCAAGGTTCTGTTCGTCAAACGCCCGTTGAAATTCAGGTCCCAGCGGTTCGTCGATCTGCTCTCCGACAAGTTGAATTCCCGAAGGAAGACTTTGGCCGGCACGCAAGGCTTGGCTCATCAAGTCTAATGCTTGGATAAGTTGATCGCCAAATTTCCCCAATCGGCGTTTTCGCATAAACCAGACATACAACAGGGGCAAAGCGCCCAGAATAGCGCCGGCCGCCAAGGCGGCTCCGCCACCTAACATGGAAAGTAAGTAGCCACGTAGAAAGAACGAGACCGTCACAAAACCGAGGGCAAACAACGCTGCAGACATAAGCAACAGTGCAGAGACCGTCACGTTGACGCCCGACTGCTGAACATAGGGGCCGAGCTCTAGCGCTTTGAGCTGCTCTTCCATGAAACCTCCAGCTTCTTGGCGAAGCAAAGAGGAAATCTGTTCTGTTGACACCTTGCTGTCGCTTCGGCCACGGTTGCTGGTCAGCGACTCCAGTCGACTCTCGACTTGGTCGTTCTCGCCGCCAACCAACCCAAGTAGCATCGCGGCGCCGAATAACAGTCCTGTCATTCCAATAGCGATGGCACCAATGATTAATATTGAATCCATAGTTTATCTCGTGTTTCCAACGAAAATCCGTTGTGTGTTGAGTGTGTTTTCTAGTCTTCCATCATGACGCGTTCGCGGAAAATGCTGGCCGGCAGCTTGATTCCCATCGCTTCCAGTTTTTCCATGCACTTAGGACGCACGCCAGTACAAATGAACCGTCCCTTGGCTCGGCCGTTTTCATCAACGCCCTGTTTCTCAAATTTGAAAATGTCCTGCATCACGATCGTGTCGTTTTCCATTCCACAGATCTCTGTAATACGCGTGATCTTACGAGGGCCTCCCTGAAGGCGGTTGGCCTGTACAACCAGATCCACCGCGCTGGCGATCTGAGTCCGCATCGCTTTGACTGGCAAATCAAAACCGGACATCATGATCATCGTTTCCATACGAGCGATACAGTCACGAGGCGTATTAGCGTGCGTGGTAGTTAGTGATCCTTCGTGACCTGTGTTCATCGCCTGCAACATGTCCAACGTCTCTGGGCCACGACACTCACCAATGATGATTCGTTCAGGACGCATACGAAGACAGTTCTTTACGAGGTCCGTCGCCGTGACCTGACCTTTGCCTTCAATATTCGGAGGACGTGTTTCGAGGCGAACAACGTGATCCTGTTGTAGCTGAATTTCAGCCGCGTCTTCAATCGTAACGATACGGTCTTCGTTGGAGATG
>CAYTPS010000491.1:0-467 GCA_964439245.1 uncultured Pirellulaceae bacterium
GAATAACCAAGCCCAGGTGCCATCGCCATTGTCGACGATTGTTCCTAAGGACGCTGAAAGTTCAATCTCGTCAGCGCCCGCGTCGCTGAACGTTCCGATGTTCGTGGCTGTATCCCCTTCATCAACCGTCAAGACCGTGTTGGTTACAGTGATCTCCGGCAAAACGTTCTCTACCACTAGCTCAAACGTCACCTCCGTCGAAGCTTCATCACTATCTGTCGCGGTCACCGTCACCGTTTGAGATTCCACAGGACCATCACTCGTGTCGAACGACCAGTCCCATGTGCCATCACCGTTATCAACAATCACGCCAACCGAGGCAGTCAGAGAAACGATATCTGCAGCAACGTCGCTAAAACTGCCTCCGTTTTCTGCCGTCGCACCCTCATTGACAGTTACTACAGTCGCATTGGCGGCCAGGCTGGGCGCTGCGTTTTCAACAATTAGTTCAAAGGTAACATCTGTTG
>CAYTPS010000491.1:477-1495 GCA_964439245.1 uncultured Pirellulaceae bacterium
ACAACCGCGTCCGCTCCCGGATCGTTAAAGATTCCCGTATTGGTCGCTGTCTCCCCCTCAATTGCGGAAACAGTTTCATCGTCAACAGCAATAACAGGAGCCACGTTGTTCACAGCAAGCTGAAACTCTACCGATGAAACGGCCCCATCGCTGTCTGTCGCAGTCACTGTCACCGTTTGCGAGTCAGCTGGTCCATCAGTGGTATCGAATGACCAACTCCACGTCCCATCACCAATGTCAGAGACTGTTCCGATTGAAGCAGACAGTTCAACGACGTCATTACCCACGTCACCAAATGTGCCGGCATTAGTTGCTGTTGCACCTTCTTCAACGGTCACATCGGGGTTGCTTACTGCGATCACCGGCAACACATTTTCAACAACCAGGTCAAACGTCACATCCGTTGAAGCGCCGTCGCTATCTGTCGCCGTAATTGTCACCGTTTGTGATTCAGTCGGGCCGTCGACCGAGTCGAAAGACCAAGCCCACGTTCCATTGCCGTTGTCGACAACTTCGCCAATCGAACTGGTCAGCGAAACCGAATCAGCCGCAACATCAACAAAGCTGCCGCTGTTAGTCGCGGTCGAGCCTTCGCTAACCGATACCGTCGAAGCAACAACAGAAAGATCCGGCATCACGTTGTCCACGATCAACTCAAACGTTTCAGTTGTTGTGGCACCGTCACTATCTGTTGCTGTGATTACAACCGCTTGAGAATCAGCAGGCCCATCAGAAGTATCCCACGTCCAATTCCATGTGCCGTCATTGTTGCCAGATACGACACCTACGGATGCAGACAGAGTAACGGTATCCGCTCCGGGATCACTATAACTGCCGGAATTAGAAGCTGTCTCTCCTTCAGCAACCGTAATTGTTCCGTTGACCACATTGACAACTGGAGCGGCGTTGTCCACCGTCACATCAAACTCGGCAACCCCTGTTTCACCAGCCGCGTCCGTTACTTCTACCACGACCCGATAGCTGCCATCGTCAGCATACTGATGGTCAAGCTGGAAGG
>CAYTPS010000491.1:1505-3293 GCA_964439245.1 uncultured Pirellulaceae bacterium
GTGCCGTCCAACGTCAGAGGTACAGGACCGGCACCGTCCCCGTAATCAACAGTCGCTGTCCAACTATCGGCTGGATCAGGATCACTGAACGTTCCCGATCTAGAGATCGATTGTCCCTCAATAATGTTGGCCGCCAGTCCGGCGTCAACGGTTGGTGCCGTGTTGATCGGACGATCACCAAAATTGACATCGTCTCGCACCTCCCCGACACCAAGCTGAACGGTGTACGAGTACGGTTGGCTTGCCAGCAGGCCAACCGGCTCTGAACTATCGTTCCCAGATTCATCAGCGTCTAGCGCTGGCTGCTGTGGCTCGCCATCAAAGTTTGCCACCGCCTTGACCAAGGCATGAACATCAAGACGAGTAAAGTCCAGCCCCGTGTTTACGACGCTATCGTCTTCGTCATCACCGTCGTAGATGTAGCTGCCGCTTTCGGATAGCAACGCGCGGAACTCGTACATTGACAATGATCTGCCCAGTGTTTGAGCTGCAACCTGCTGAGCCAGCACGGCAGCACCAGTTACAAACGGCGACGCCATGCTGGTACCTCGACGTGCTGCAATTCCGCCAAAGGCACTAGCTCCCGTAATAATCGCTCCCGGGGCAAAGGTATCCGTCAGTTCACCATGCCGCTGCGAGAAATTCGCGATCCGATCGCTGTCAGTTGTAAAGTCTGTCCCTGATCCGCCAAACGTATAGGGTCCGCCGCGGTCTGCATCCCATACAGCACCGACGGCGATCGTGTTGGGGTCAGCCGCCGGATATGCCAAACCGGGTACGCTACCAAACTGTGAGAAATTATTGCCCGCCGCAGAAACGGTGATGACGTTCATCGCTGCCAATGCCGCAAGCTCATCTGCCAGTCCGTACTGACCGGTTGCCTGGCTCCAGTTTCCCCCGTCTCCGATCGACAGGTTAATTGCCGCCACACTGTAGAAGGCAGCATTTTCAATAACCCACTGCAATGCTTGCTCAACGTAGGCAAACGTTCCCGCACCGCCCGTCACAGCGAGAACGGCATCGCGTGAGGTGATGACTTCGCGGACGGCGTTCTTCTGTTGAGCGTTCAGCCAATCGCGTTGAAATTCGTAGTCCTTGCTTCCAATCGCTCGCTTTGTGCCGCGTCCGTCGCGAGCGTACGCGATCATCGAACGCTCGGCGTCCAGCACCTTCTGGGTAGTGATGAAGTGCCGGTCCGCTCCATCCTTGGCGACTGTCTTCTTCAGGACGTCCATTTGATCCATTGCCTGCTCCATCTGCTCCGGCGACACGATCAACGCGTGCTCCAACGCCGTGCCGATGATTTGATGCCGCTCGGTGGTCGATTGTCGGTACAGGTGATGGTCGATAGCGAATTCGAGCGATCGTTCGGCGGAGCCTTGCTCGGTTCCACCTTCGCGATGCTCACTCAGCAACTTCTCGAAGGCTTGACGCTCCTCTGACGTCAGACGTTCTTGCCAACGTTCCCGCAAATGACTAACTGGAGTGCCTTTGTCCTTCTTTTCTCGCGTCTTTGCCCCGAGCGTTGCCTTCTCGGCGGCATCACGCACGCCATTTTGATTAGCGTATTCCTCAACCTGAGCCGTGCGACGACTGAACTTCTCGATCGTCTCGCGTTCCCACCCCGCGATCTCCCCGCCCGCCTTTACGCGCCCCGACTGCACGTAACGAGTGTTTCGAACGCGATAGCCCAGCTCGTTTTGCAGCTTTCGAGCCAATCGCGATTCGAACTTCGCCTGTAATGACGGACGCTGTCGCACAATCTCCCCGAGCTGCCCGGCAAAGTTC
>CAYTPS010000492.1:0-3265 GCA_964439245.1 uncultured Pirellulaceae bacterium
ACCGGGGTCAAACGGATAGCCGTTGGCGATCATACTGATCGCTTCGGAGGTGTTGGTCGTGATCGAAATGTTGTCCGGGGATGTTTGCATCAGCTGGCCGAAGTTGCGATGAAAACGATTGACGACATTTTCATCGCCGGTGTACTCAAACAACATGCCTCGTCCAACAGCAACATGGCGTTCGAGAAAGTAAGCGGCGCGATCGGCGGCAGGTTTATTTAAATGAGAAACACTGCAGTGCCCAAGAAAATTTATCGTTTGCTTGATTGGAAAATGGCTTAGGTCGATCGAAATAGTCAAAGCAATGGCTCGGTTTTCTGACTGAAATGTTGAATGTTAGAAATAAGCAGCCACGATGAGGGGGCTTAAACCCCGTACAGTGGTGAGCTAAGGCAATTTAGGCCTACATAAACGGCCCTGGGAACGCATTTGTTGTGATCAAAACCCTCAGGTCCTTGTGAGCGAATCGCCAAAACGTTAAATTTATATGGAAATAACTCTGTCAAGCCCCAGTTTGATTTTTCAGCAAACTAGTTTTGTTGAGAGTCTTCTCCGTCACAACGGAGATCACCAAGGGTAATCTTTTTAATTTGAGAGATTTATTTTCGGACAGAATCACTCGAAGCCTGTTCTACCGTGACCATCATCGACACCAAAGTTCGGTTTTCGAGTTTAACCTTTCATGGGCACAAGAGATTGTCCCCCCTCCTCAACAATAAGATCTCTCAGATCAGCTAGCTCTATACCTACCGCTGGCAAAAATGGAATTTTAAACCAAAGGAAACACGAATGTTAGTCCTAAGTCGAAAGGCAGGAGAACGAATCTGGATTGGAGACGATATCTCCGTGACCGTCGTACGTATTAGTGGTGGCGGAGTCAGAATCGGAGTCGAAGCGCCAAAAGAAATGCCTGTCGTTCGAGAAGAACTGAAGGTGAAAATGGATCAGGAAAATTCAACTGAATTTGACGGCCAGTCCACATTTGAGTCAAACGCTTAACTTTTGCCCGAACGGCCGTTGTGGCAATTTCACACAACGCGTGATTTACTGCAACCGTGCGCTATGCTGCTTCGGCTTGTGATTTTGCAAGCCGCTCCTTCTCTTGTTCGGCCAGACGCTTTTTTGTTTTGCGAACTGGTTTCTCTTTCCAACGTCGATGAACCCACCAAAATTGGTTTGGATCATCGAAGATCGCTTCGGCGAGTCGATCGTTGTACCACTGCGTCAGCGCGGTCACGTTTTTCAGTTCGGGATCTAACTCTAACGGATCGGCTACTCCAGTACATCCGATCTCAAACTGAAGTGGCTTTCCAGTGTGTTTGCAATAGCTGACCATCATCGGAGCATTACCACTCAAGGTAAACAAAGCGATTGCTTTATGACAGGCCGCAGGCCGTCCCAGAAAATCAATCCAGCAACCTTTGGTTCCCGCGTGTTGATCGCCCAGTATCGTTAGGATCCCGCCGCTTTCCAAGACTTCCTGTACCGCAGTCGAACTACCGTCCTTGGGAAGAATAAATTGTCCGTTGTGCCCACGGAATTTGTTGATGAAGTCGTCCAAATAGGGATTATCCATCTCCCGTGCCACAGTGTAGCTGGGCATCCCCAATAGCCCTGTGACGTAGCCACCCATTTCGAAGTTACCGTAGTGCCCCGAAACAGCGACCAGCGGACGATAGTCGATCAAATAGCTGGTCATTTGAACCACGTCGCGGATGTATACGTGTTTCCGCCAGTTGGTGTCGTGAATTTTTCGAGGCGCCTGAGCAATCTCAACTCCCATCAGCAGCAAGTGGTACCACATCTCACGACTCATGGTCGCAATTTGTTCGTCACTCATTTCCGGGAACACGCCCAGTATATTCTCTCGAATTATCTTTCGTCGAAATCCGATTCGGTCACTGATCAGAGACGCCAGAGATTTGCAAATTTGATTACACATCTCCAAAGGAATTGCTTGGAAGATGCTGATCACGATTTGGATCAGAACGTATTGGCCGAAGTTACCAATTTTTTCAAGAAAGGTTAGCTTCATCTCTGCAGTCAAAATAATTGCGGGCCAAGCGACCTACGAAACGGTCCTCGGTATTGTGCCAGCAATCCAACGGGGATCAAATAGTGATTGCCAATGCTTCCGCAAGATGCCAGCACTTTCCCTATCCGCCTATTTGAAGAGAATTATTCTGTGGATCCTGTCGCCGCTCAAATGTTGTTACTCAAATGCCGGGGAGACGAGATCTGGTCAGAGCAAGAGTGTATCAACGCTGGGGTTCCACAAGATTGGATTGAGCAATTGGTAAATCAATACGAATCAGGTTTTGACACTGATCGCAACACGATCTACGTGCAAGGCGAAAATGGTCATCAAGTCACTAACCAGTTTCGCGGCGTTTCTGATTTGTTGTTGGCGTACAAGATTGCCGACCATTTGGCGATTGACTGGCGGCGCGAAACGGGCCACTTGATTGACCGAGTTTCAAAAGTAAACGCACTTAAAGAAGCTCTCGACGAGCTCTAAAACATAGAAAGAAGAGAAGATGGACTTTAAAAGTAAATTTGATTCGGGAATCTCATATGACCAGTTTCTTGAAAAGTACGGCTCCGACAGCGACAAAACGAGATGGAAAAGTGTTCATGAATTAGTGGACCTAAACGCAGAACAGAAAAGTCTGATTTCTGGTTTCGGTCGCCAGATGAATGTGCTGGTGATGGCGGGCGCGTGGTGCGGCGATTGCGTTTCTCAGCTGCCGATTCTCGATCATATTGAAAATTTGAGTGAAAAAATCGCGATTCGCTATGTCGATCGCGACGCGGATCCAGAGTTGGCTGAAGAACTAAAGATCTGCGGAGGCTCGCGCGTTCCACAGACAGTTATCATGAGCGAGGACTTCCTGCCGGTTTCTCGTGACGGAGACCGGACCATCTCGCGCTATCGCCAAATGGCAGAACAACAATTCGGCGGCTGTCCAACCGGCTTGGGGTTGGGACAAGACCCTGTGTTCTTGAGTGTAGTGCAAGATTGGGTGGAGATTTTTGAACGCGCTCAATTGATCTTGCGACTATCCCCGTCTCTGCGACAACGGCACGGGGATTGAGGCGTGGAAAAACTTCGGCGTGCCTGCTGCGTTGGCAAGGCAGCACGTCGCCTACGCGAAGCGCGAGACGAAATCGATCAGTCTTTCATCCATCGCCCTAGCCCGGACTTCCCACGCATAAGTCTTTGTAAAATGCTCGCTCAGTGAGATAGCTGCCGTGCGAAATTCGT
>CAYTPS010000493.1:0-3250 GCA_964439245.1 uncultured Pirellulaceae bacterium
CCCAGGGACAATCCTTTACGAATTGTCTGGTGTTAACGAGCAGCAAGCGAAAGTTTGTTTCGCGCGTTTGGCTCACAAGTTGCCGTTCAAAGTACGAATGGTCAAGCGAAAGAAGATGTAGCCTTGCTCTGGCGAGTAGGCTGCGAGAGGTAATCTGAAGTCTGGTGGCTTCAGGGAAGAGTAAGTTTTAAGTTTAGATCCGGGAATTCAAGGCGATGGCCACGATTACTGAAATGCGAGAAATGGGCGACGAGCAGTTGGCTGCTACGCTTAAAGAAGCATGTAAAACCTTGTTCGAAATGCGGGTCAAGGCACAGACCGATCGTTTGGAAGTTCCTTCGGAGCTGCGACGTAACCGCAAGTTGATCGCTCAGATCAAAACACTGCAAAGCGAGCGCAGAATCAGTAAGGCTGCTGAAGCAGCCAAGGCCCCTGCTGAATAGTTTTTAGACAGTAACACATAACAGCAACGATCGTCCTTTCGCCATCGGTTAACTGTTGCGACAAACCTACCGGCGATCCTTTAAACCAGAGATACTGACATGCCCAAACGATTAATGACTGGCCGCGTGAAAAGCGACAAAATGTCCAAGACACGCGTCGTCGAGATTGCTCGATTGGTAAAGCACCCGAAATACAAGAAGTTCTACCGCGACCGCACGACTTGTTACGTCCACGACGAAAACAATGAATCCGGTGAAGGTGACACTGTACAGATCATCGAATCACGTCCAATGTCCAAAAAGAAGCGTTGGACTTTGGTGAAGGTGATTGAGAAGAGTAGTGCCGTTGACGTGGCTGCCATGCGTGCGGCTCGTCGATTGGAAGAAGCTCGTAAGGCCGAGGTTGCCGCATCGAGTGGAAGTGACAAGATGCAGCCTGCCGAGTCGGCTGCTGAAGAAGAGCCAGCCGCCGAGACACCGGCTGCTGAGTAGTTTTCCGTTACCACTAAGACCAAAATTTGCAAACCGCGCATTTAGGCGTTTAAGACAATGATCCAACAAGAAACAAGACTGGAAGTCGCTGACAACACTGGCGCACGTGAAATCATGTGCATCAAGGTACTCGGCGGATCGCGTCGACGGACCGCTGGTCTCGGGGACGTTATCGTTTGTTCAGTCAAGAGCGTGATTCCCGGCAGCGATGTGAAGAAAAAGTCCGTCGTTCAAGCTGTGGTTGTACGCACGAAGAAAGAAACACGCCGTGAGGACGGTAGCTACATCAAGTTTGACAACAACGCTGCGGTTCTGATCGACAAAGATCGCAACCCACGTGGAACTCGTATTTTTGGTGCGGTTGCTCGCGAGCTTCGTGAAAAGAGATTTATGAAGATCGTTTCGTTGGCCAACGAAGTCATTTAGGCTGATTTGCCAGTTCGAGGCAGTAACAAAACAACGCCGTTGGTTCGGCAAAACATGACCGGCCGCTGGAATCATCAGCGACCACAATTACCCGGATCCCGGGAGGAGAAAGCGGCACAATGGCTGCTCGATTGAAAGAAAAATACGATAGCGAGATTCGCGAAGCGGTCGGAAAGAAGCTGGGATGTACCAACATTCACGCGACGCCGAAGCTGGACAAGATCGTGATCAACATGGGCGTTGGTGCAGCGACCCAAGACAAAAAAGAATTGGCTGACGCCAGCGACGCCATGGGTTGGATTGCAGGTCAAAAACCTGTCATTACCAAGGCTCGTAAGTCGATCGCCAACTTCCGTTTGCGAGAAGGTCAAGCGATCGGATGTAAGGTTACTCTTCGCGGTGACCGGATGTATGAATTCATGGATCGACTTTTCACGCTGGTTCTGCCGCGTGTACGCGACTTTCGCGGAGTCAGTTCCAAAGCGTTTGATGGCAATGGTAATTACAGCCTTGGCCTCAATGAGTACTTGGTGTTCCCGGAACTCAACCCTGACAAATTCACCCGAACCCAAGGCATGAACATTGTGTTCGTGACAACGGCTGAGGACAACGAAGGTGGTCGGGAACTACTTAGAATGTTTGGCATGCCCTTCAAAGAAGATGCGGCCAAAAAAGTCTAACGTGGTGGATAACTTTTTTGCTGCAGTCGGTGGCTGTAGCGTGATAACATATTTTTAAACAACAGGCTTCTGCTGTGGCACGAAAATCAAAAATCGCCAAAGCGAATCGGCAGCCGAAATTTTCGGTTCGGCGTGAACGCCGATGCAAATTGTGTGGCCGTCCTCGTGGCGTCTATCGAAAATTTGGAATCTGTCGAATTTGCTTTCGCGACCTTGCTGACAAAGGATTGATCCCTGGCGTCCGCAAGGCAAGTTGGTAAAGGCAAGGTAAGGGAACTATACGACTATGATGACTGACCCGATTGCCGACATGCTTACCCGCATCCGTAACGCTGTAAGTGTTGAACGGCCAAATGTTGATATGCCGATTTCCAAAATGAAATCAGGCGTCGCCGACGTGCTGAAACGCGAAGGCTTCATCTGGGATTGGAAAGCAGAAGAGGCTGCCCCCGTTGGCCAACTGCATATCGACCTGAAGTATGGACCAAGTGGCGAAACTGTCATTCGGCACGTTAAACGTATCAGCAAACCAGGTTGCCGCGTTTACCGAAGTGCCAAAGACCTTCGTCCAGTGCTCAATGGTTTGGGAATTTCGATTCTCAGCACCAGTAAGGGCTTGATGAGTGATCGTGAAGCTCGCCAACAGAAGGTGGGCGGCGAAGTGCTGTGCGAAATTTGGTAGCAGCGGTCAATTGATCCGTTATGCCAGTCGAATTCAAGAGATTTGGATTTGACAATTTAATCAGGGTCATCGGGCAATCCGATGGCGAGATGAAAACAAAACAACGTAGTAGTTCTTGGCCAATGTGGCCCGAACGATTGGAAAGAACAGATGTCACGTATTGGCAACAAAATCATTAACATCGTGGACGGCGTAAAAGTCAACGTCAGCGGTGATGCGGTTAACGTCGAAGGACCTAAAGGCAAGCTTAGCTTTCCTTTGGATTCGAATTTGGCCGTGAAGGTCGATGACGGCACAGTTTCCGTTTCGCGAAGCTCTGATGTGCGTACGGCACGTGCCATGCATGGTCTTACACGAGCCGTGATCCAGAACATGATCATTGGCGTCAAAGACGGCTACGAAAAGAAGCTTGAGTTGCAAGGCGTTGGTTACGTTTGCAAGCTTGCCGGTAAAACGTTGAGTCTGCGTGTTGGCCTAGCCAACGAATTGAAGAAAGAGATACCAGCCGGCCTAGAGGTAACCTGCCC
>CAYTPS010000494.1:0-3237 GCA_964439245.1 uncultured Pirellulaceae bacterium
AGCGAACCCTGAGCGCATTTCGCTCCCTTGCCCTTCGTCGGTTGCAGCCGATATTATTGTGCGTCTGCAAAGCATTTAGCTTGATCCTGTGTGTCGCAGTTTCCTACTAATCTAACACAATTCCAATTCGGTTTCTGCGAGAACTCTATGCCCACCGAGGTCATTGATCTACAAAACGTAGAAGATTCTCGTGATGTCGTGCACAAGATTGTCGAACATCTTTCGTCAGGAAAGCTGGTCGCGATCCCAACAGAGACTGTCTACGGTATTGCGGCAAGTGCATTGCAACCCAAAGCAGTCGAGCGTTTACGCTTGCTGAAATCTGACGGCCAAAGTAGCCCCTTCGCGATGGCGATTCGCAGCGGTGACGAATGCAAGGATTTCGTGCCAGACATGTCTCCGCTGGCGCTTCGGCTTTCTCGCAGAGTTTGGCCGGGACCAGTTACGCTTGTATTGCCCAACAACCACCCCGACAGTGCGGTCTATCAGCTCGACTCTGGAGTGCAAAAAGCCGTTACGCACGACGGTACCATCGGTATCAGAGTTTCGCCTGACGAGTTGTTGGAACAGATACTAAATCTCACGGCAGGACCATTGGTTTTGACGGGCGCTGACCTCTCAGGGAATGAACCGGTTGTGGAGCAAGAAGCTTTAGCCGCCCTTGACGGGAAAGTGGATTTGATAGTCAAAGCCGGAAAAACTCATTTCGCAAACCGCTCAACTGTCGTCGCAGTAGGTGACGACTCGGTCGAGATCATTCGAGAAGGGGTCGTCGACAAAGCGACGATTGACCAACTTTGTGGTTTCATTGGCGTTGTTGTGTGCACAGGCAATACATGCCGCAGCCCGATGGGCGAAGTCATCTTTAAAAAGCTGGTTGCCGACAAACTTGGCTGCACTATCGAACAGCTTTCCAATCATGGAATTACGATTCTCTCGGGCGGAATCGCCGCCGGCCCCGGCGCTCCCGCAGCGATGCAATCAGTCACCGTGATGGAGCAGCAAGGCCTCGACCTTTCCCAACACCAGAGCCGCCCCGTTACGGCCAGATTAGCCAATTACGCGGATTTGGTACTGACGATGACGAATGGACACCGAAGAGCGATCGTGGCTCAATGGCCGACACTCGAATCACGCGTTCGTACCATTCGATCCGATGGCGGTGATATTTCTGACCCCATCGGCAGTCCAATTCCGGTTTATCAAGCGTGTGCGGAACAAATTGAAGGTTGCTTGCGACAATGGGTCAGTAAAATAGACTTCAGCCAGTTTAAAGTCGGTTCAACAAAGTAGCTGCATGAACATTTCAGTTGGAACAGATCATCGCGGCCTCGATCAGAAACGAATGGTCACCGAAATAGCGAAACGACTTGGCCACAAAGTCGTCGACCATGGCGCACACTCAACTGAGTCCTGTGACTATCCCGACATTGCCAAACTAGTCGGAGATTCTGTTGCCGCAGGAGAGACCGATTTGGGATTTTTGATTTGCGGTACTGGCATCGGGATGTCGATCGCTGCCAACAAAGTTCGTGGAATTCGAGCCGCGGTCTGCAACACTATCGATCAAGCTCGTCTCAGCCGCCAACACAATAGCGCCAACGTGCTGTGTATACCGGGCGATTCGTTTGAAGAACCTTTAGTCGACGAAATGTTATCTGTTTGGCTCTCGACTGCTCCTGAAGGCGATCGCCATGCTCGTCGAGTAGAAAAAGTCAAACAGATGGAAGCGGACTTTTGCAATTAGTTACTTTTGCAAACCCCAGACGTGGTGAAAACGGCGGGGAACGTTCTACTTGCGTTACTCTCCAGACTTCAGCACAACTTCGCCAAATCGGTTCAATAATTTGTCGACCATCGTGCCGTCAGCACCCAACTCCTTTGCTCGTTCCAAGTCCTTCTTCGCAGCTTCGCCATATCCAAGAGCCCCGTACTGATAGCCGCGCAACAGGTAAGCGTCGCTGTCATTTGCATTGTTCTTAACTTGCGAAGTCAGCGATTGCATTTGCGAGACATAGTCGTTTTGCCCGTAGAAAAGCTTGAAGTTTTCGACAACCCAACCAATATCTTTCGTCTCCATGACTGAACTGGCATTCGAAAGTGCCTCGACGGCTTCGCGATATTCGCCATTGGCAAAATGAGCTTGTGACTTAAACAGCAAAAGTTTCCCGTTGGAGTCATCAAGAGAACTCGCCAACCCCGCGAATCGAGCCGCTTGCCCATAGTCACCGCTGCGAAACGCGCGTTCCGCCTTCAGCTGCGACGCTGAAGCGAGTTGATTCGATTCGAGCACTGGAGCCAGTCCGAGTTGATCGATCGCTTTCTGATTATCTGGGGTCGGAATCTTCATCGTCCGCTGCTGTTGTTGAGCAGGTTGCTCTTGGGCCAATCGTTGTCGAGCTCTTTCAAGTTCCAACTGCAATCGCAAGATTTCAATGTCACGAATATTGTTTGAACTCTGGAATGGAACAGCCTGCTGCGGATTTTGAAGCCGCTGCATCTCTTGTGCTGCGACACTACTACCGATCACATTCGAATTCAGGACTCCACCGCTATTAAGAAATGTACCATAAGTCGAGTACACAGGATTGACTCCAAAACCGTTGTTAAATCCACCAACGTTGTTGAATGCGCCGAAACTGTTATAGCCAAAACTGTTGTATCCGAGTCCAAAAGCGTTTGGGTAGTAAGGATAAAGAGACTGTCCGACTCTTATCCCACCATTGAAGCCATGCCGGTACGGCGAAATCGGAACGTAGTACCCTTGGTAATGCCCCAAGGATGCGGGATGGCCGGTACCAAACCGCGCGGATGGAATTACATTGCGATTGCTCCGGTGACGATTTCCATTTTGATGTCCGGCATGGCCACTGCGATTACCACCGCGATTGCTTCCTGCACGATTATTGCCTCCGCGGTTTCCGCCCCCACGATTTCCTTGATTCGCACCAGCGTTAGGATTGCCAGACGGCCGCCCGGCACTTCGACCTTGCTTACTGAATCCGTTGGGAGTTTGAGCAAACGCCTGTTCCGCTACCAACAAACAGAAAACGGCGACCACCGCCACTGCGAGTGACCGCCGTTGTTTTTTCTGCTGACGAATCATATCGAACCCTCAAATAAATTAACCTTGCCCCTGATTTGATCCCGTTGGAGTTGGCGGTACTGCTGCGTCTTTCTTCTTCAAGATCTCGAGCAACTCCACCTCGAAGATCAGCGTCTTGTTCGGCTCCATAC
>CAYTPS010000495.1:0-3224 GCA_964439245.1 uncultured Pirellulaceae bacterium
CTACTAGCTAGTAGTCCACTGTTTCCACCGAATCGAAAATGGTTGCGTCAACGATAACTTCTTGCAGCTTCCATGCAATCATTCCTAACTGGAAAGTCAGCGTGCGGTACTGCACGAACTGATCGTTACCGGCATCGCCTAACAGCACATCAAGATTCCCATCTTGTCCGCCATCGAGAAAATCGTCATCGAAACCACCGTCCAGATAGTCGCCACCCCAGCCTCCCAGCAAGTAGTCGTCCCCCTCTTCGCCAAAAATCGAATCGGCATCAGCCTCACCCAGGACAATGTCGCTCCCTTCGCCGGCCTCTACGATATCGAACCCTGAACCAGCAAATACGAGATCGTCTCCTTCTCCGGCGTTCACAAAATCGTTTCCTGAACCTCCTTCGATCGTATCGGCTCCTCGACTGCCGTAGATTTCATCGTCGCCTTGCATGCCGTCGAGAAAATCATTACCTCCACTGCCACCTAAATAGTCGTCGCCTTGACCTCCGAACATCTGGTCTTGGAACTCGTAACCGAACATCCGGTCATCGCCGTCGCCGCCGTACAGATACTCTTTTCCAACGATCGGAAATTCCTCAATGATGTAGGGCTCATCGCCCCACGCGTACAGGAAGTCATTCCCGTCACCCCCAAAAAGTGCGTCCAGCCCTTCTCCGCCAAGGATTTTGTCGCTTCCGCCACCGCCAAAGCAGAAGTCGTTCCCATCGCCGCCAAAGATGTCATCGTTCCCCCAGTCACCAATCAGGACGTCGTCTCCGTCCTCGCCGTAAACTCTATCGTCGCCTTCATTTCCAACGATCCAGTCACCTCTTTGTGACTCGTCCGAGTTGGCATTTTCTGGAAGTGGAGTGAAAAAGTTGACACGATCGCCATACATCCTGTCTCGACCTTGTCCGCCGACCATAATGTCCGAGTGATCGCCACCATAAAACTCATTTTCGCCGTGGATATCGTAGAGGTAGTCATCGCCGTTTTCACCGTGTAGAAAACCGCTTCCGAATCCGCCAAAGATTCTGTCGTTTCCATCTCCACCAAATGAGAGCACCGACATCGATGTCGTATCTGAAATTGTGTCGTTGCCCGCGAACCCTTCGATCCAAATTGCTTCAAATTGTTTAGCGAAAAAGTACTCACTAAAAATCACTGTTCCACTCGGATCAGCAAACTCAACCAGAACGTAGTTTTTCCATTTGGGGTGTGGTTTGACTCGAATCCAGTCGTCGCTCGATGTTCCATAGACCATCAAATACACGTCGATAATCTCTGCTGACGGTTCGTCCGCATTTGCGGATTGAGGAATCGTCAACAGCCCGAAACAGGCGGTCACTAGAATCATCAGTTTGCATTTGACAAACAGTTTGGTTATTGGAGTAGGATACATTTTGAGCCTCTCAGAGATGAACTTGTTACACACTCAAATGACCAGGAACGTTGGAACCTTTCAGTAATCCTGAAGAATTCCCGAAACTTGTTTTTCGAGCTGATTTGGTCGCTCCAAGTTTCCAAGGCGTGCAACACCGGTATCTTGCGTCTATCGCTGTCAAAACGGATCTGTGTCGAGCGACCTAGTGGGGGACGAGCCTGAATCGGCTGCTAAGGGGCAGGGTTAGCAGGTTAAAAAGGCGGTTGAGGTGATGCTGAAGCAGCTGGGCCGTAAGAAGGAGTAGATAGCGAACAAAGTAGTTCGCCTCTCCGAGGCTGTGATAAATTGATACCGATGTTTGTAGTACCGCCTTTAGGCGGAATTCGTTGCGTTTCCGGCTAAAGCCGGTACTGCGAACTTTTCGTCGACGCTAACAGGCCGAAGATTTCAAAAATTCACAGCCTCTTTGAGGCGAGAATCGTCCCGCTTGAAACTTTGTCCGCGAATGAAGGAAACATGTTGGGGCAGAAATTGCTGCTGATTTGCGGGCAAGCATGCGCGACATATCTGTGTTGATCCGTGTGCATCTGCGGCTCAATACATTCGATGCACAACGCAGACCGTTAGTAGCTACAATCCGGGTGTCTTGATTTCATCAATTGGAAACGAACATGTTTGCCCGCTATCTGTGTTTGATTTTGACTTGTGTTTGCGTCCTGTCAGATCAGTCAGTCGAAGGTCAACAGTTTGACTTCAAGGCTCATTTCAAAACGCAACTGAACGAAGCGTTTGAAAAACACCCGAACTCGATTGGGATAATTCTTCATGTAGAAGCACCTGATCTCGGGTTGTCATGGAGCGGTGCGGTAGGAAGTGACGGAAAAGAATCGGGAAAACAACTCGATGCAAGGCAACCGGTTTTACTGGCAAGCAACACGAAACCCTATGTGGCAGCCAGTATCCTAAGGCTTGTTGAATCCAGGAAACTGACTCTGGACGATCCAATCAAAAAACATCTGAAGGACGAGACAACCAAGCTTTTCGAAGGTGATGGCTACGACTTTCAAAAGATAACGATCAAGCACTTGCTTTCGCATGGATCCGGCATCGCTGATTATGTTGACGACGCCTACTTCGAATTCGTTGGAAACAACCCGAAGCATTTATGGAAGAAGTCTGATCAGTTACTGCGCAGCGTTGAGGTCGGTGATCCATTGTTTGAACCCGGAACCGAGCACAAATATGGCGACGTGAACTATGTTCTGCTGTGTGAGATCATTGAGCAGAAAACCGGCGAGCCGTTCTTCAGAGCCATCCCGAAACTATTGAAGTATCAGGAATTGGGGCTAACGCAAACGTGGTTCGAAACTCTTGAGGATCGACCTGACTCCGCTCTGCCGTTGGCTCATCAATATGCGACCAGTCGAAAATGGGACTCACATGGGTTCAATCCTTCGTGGGACCTTTACGGTGGCGGCGGCATTGCCTCGACGGCCAAAGAAGCCGCCATGTTCATGCAGTCGTTGTTCAACGGCCAAATCATTGGTGACAGAGAACTACTTGGGCAAATGCACACGCCCATATTCCCCAAGGAAAAGTCGAACTATTGTCTTGGTGTTTCGCTGTTCCAGTTTGATGAATTTCAGGTTTACTACCACGGCGGTTGGTGGGGGACCGATGTTGCCTATTGCCCCGAAGCAAACTGCAGCGTGGCGTTATTTGTCCTCGATAGAGATAAACGGCACGATCTGGCGGCTCTTTCGATCGGTGTGTTAAAGACGATTTGTGAACGCATAAGAAAGGATTGAAAAAAACGGCAAATCGATCTGAGTATATGGGCAGCGATGGATTG
>CAYTPS010000496.1:0-3221 GCA_964439245.1 uncultured Pirellulaceae bacterium
TGGTTGGGACGGCAAGTGCGGATGGAGGGCCGAATCGAGAAGACGAGCCACGAAACGTCCGAAACGTATTTTCACTCACGCCCGCGCGGCAGCCAGATCGGTGCGATGGTCTCGAAGCAATCTTCAGAAATCAGGTCACGAGAGGAACTGGAGCAAACGCAATCCGCACTGGAATCGAAATTTGAAGGGCAGGAAATTCCGCTGCCTGAGAACTGGGGCGGCTACCACATTGTCCCCACGCGCGTTGAATTCTGGCAGGGACGGCTTAATCGATTGCATGATCGTGTCGTGTTTGTTCAGGATTCGGGGACGTGGACGAAAAAACGATTGTCGCCGTAGGTGTGGATTGAAATTAATTCGTTTTAACCGGCGAATGAGGGGATTTCACCAGCCAGAGTTTTTTTGCTATCCGGGAAAGATTGTGTGTGGCGATGCGTCTAAGGATCGAACAATTCCTCGGGAAGAAGAAACATGATATTTAAATACGCAGTTGCAAGCGCAGCCATCCTTGGCGTCAGCTGCCTCTTGTTTGTGGCTCAGCTTACAACTCTGGCGGTGGCTCAAGATGGCTCTGGAAGAAAAGCCGCCACCAAGCAACCTGTCGAATTGGGAAAAGTCGCATGGGGCCGCGACCTGGATGCGGCGGTTGCAGAATCGCGTGCGTCTAACAAACCGATCGCTCTGCTGTTCCAAGAAGTCCCCGGCTGATCGGGTTGCAAACAATATGGCCAGCAGGTGTTGGCCCAGCCGCGTGTCGTCGAAATCTTGGAAAACAATTTCATTCCCGTTGCGATCTACAACAATGCGGGCGGCTACGATCAAAAGATTTTGAAACAGTTCAACGAGCCTTCTTGGAATTATCAGGTGATGCGATGCCTCGATGCCGATTTGAAGGATCTGATTCCACGTAAAGACAAAGTCTGGGACGTCAAGGGAACGCTCAGCCGCATGGCGAAAGCTCTGGCGGCCAGTAAGGCTTCGACCAAAGGATCAGCGGAACTAGATGCGGATGCAGATCAGGCCAGCAGCATTAAAATAGCCGTATTCGCGATGAACTGTTTCTGGACTGGCGAAGCAAAACTGGGTTCGTTGGATGGTGTTACCGAAACAGAAGCCGGTTTCTTTGACGGACGCGAGGTTGTCGTCGTCAAATACAACGACCAAGAAATTAACTTGGCTAGCCTTGTTGGCGAAGCAGAGAAATTTGACTGTGCTTCGGCGGTTTATCTGCCTGACGCTGCTGATCGGGAATGGGTCAAAAGCAAGACTCGGCTTCGCACGGTAGGGGACTTCGACTTCAAATCAGGTTACCGCCGCGCTCCCGAGAGCGATCAAAAGCGCCAGCTTTCCTCTTACAAGTCGATGCTGCAGGATCTAGGTCTAACTCCCGAACAATGGACCAAGCTCAATTCACGCGGCGTCTCCGGCACTTCGGTAAAAAAAATACTGACGCCCAGCCAATATTCGAATCTGAAAGGCAAACGCTAAGATCCCGGCTTTAGGAATAGATCGTTTCACGACCACAGATTTTCGACTGAAATTGGCGAAGTCCGATTTCCCATCAGCTCTTTCGGCAGCCACAGTCTTTGTGGCATTGGGGCTGTTGTCCGTTATAGCTGAAACCCTTGCCAAGCTCGGTCCAGCCGCGTTTTTGTAGCGCCCCGCTTTCCTCAAGTCGGCCAATCGCAAACAATGTGCCGACATGAATTACTCGCAAACCAATCCGACGACTCCGTTTCTGGAACGACTGTTCGGACGCATCGACTACGAACGCCAAGTTCCCGATAGCGCCAAGAATTTTGACCTGTCTAAAATGATGGGCCTGATGCGGCGATTAGGAAACCCGGAGAGCAAGGCACCAGTCATTCACGTTGCCGGCACCAAGGGTAAGGGCTCCGTCTGCGTGATGTTGGCGGCGTGCTTGAGCGCGGCAGGAATGAAAACGGGCGTCTACACTTCGCCGCACTTGGAGACGATTCATCAGCGCATGGCTATCGATGGTCAGTTGATCAGCGACGATCAGATGGCGGCTGCTTTCCAGCGAATCGACAAGCAAGTTCAAAAATTCGACAAAACCCTCTTGGCCGATGGTAAACAGCCGATCTCGTTCTTCGAATACACCACCGCACTTGCTTTCGATTTCTTCGCCGCCGAAAAATGTGACGTTATCGTGTTAGAAACAGGACTTGGCGGGCGTTTAGATTCGACTAACGTCTGTCAACCTGACGTCTGTGTGATTACCAACATTAGTCGCGACCACACACGTATTCTCGGCGACACGCTTGAAGAGATCGCGGGAGAAAAGGCGGGTATCATTAAGCCCGCCGTGCCCGTCGTCAGCGGCGTGACGGATTCTCCCAGCCGAGAAGTCATTGCAGCGGTGGCTAACGAGCGCAAAAGCGAGTTGTACTTACTAGGCAATGCATTTTCGATTGAGCAGAACAGCGCGGGCGAACCGTTTTCGTTTCGCATGAAAGCCGGTGACGATGAAGTAAAAATTGCCGATCTAAGTTTAAAGATGCCTGGTAACCATCAGCGCGCAAATAGCGCGCTGGCGATCGCCACACTTATGTTGCTGCGTGGCAAGGGCTGGGCAATTGACGACGCGGCGATTCGTAGTGGCCTGTCAACGGCATCGCTGCCGGGGCGGATTGAGATCGTCGGTAACGCTCCAACAGTTCTGATGGACATGGCCCACAATCCGGCCTCGGTCAAGGCGCTGGCGGAGCTGCTTCAAGTCGATTTGCCAGCGTTTAAGGAGGCCAAGGAACGCGTGCTGGTCTTCGGCACGACGCGCGACAAGGACTGCCAAAAAATGCTGCAACGCATCATCCCGCTTTTTGACCGAGTGATTTTCACCAAGTACAAAAACAACCCGCGCGGTCTTTCGGTGGCCAAATTGAACAGACTGGCCGCGCCGGTTCTTGCCGACTGCAACGCCAAAGGAAGAACGATCGTCGTGGAGGTAAATGAGGATCCAGTAAGTGCTTGGGAGAGCGCGGCGGCCGCACCACATGAGAAAAATTTCATCTGCGTCGCTGGATCGGCGTTTTTGATTGCCGAGATTCGGCCAGCGGTGTTAGCGTTCTTAGATAGGAATAAAAATTAAGCACGAAGTTGAACGCCCTGGACCACGCCTTGGGGACTCGATACTGACCTCCACGACTGCTACACTAGTGGACCGCCAGAGCTGAATTGACGGGTGCCATGTTTACGCTTGC
>CAYTPS010000497.1:0-3185 GCA_964439245.1 uncultured Pirellulaceae bacterium
ACATTGGGCGGAACACTGGTGTCGATGATTGGTTGCACCTGCCGGATAGTTGTCGGTCTGAAGCGCGGTAACCAGCCACCGCATTCAGGGCAGGTCAATACATAGCGATGAGACCTATGACCTTCGGCATCAACTTTGAACTTCTGGACAACAACAGGAGTACTGACCGATTTTTCTTGTGTAACATAGTCAGTTTTAACGCCGTCGAGCCTAAGGTCTTCAAGAACGAAGTCACCCGGCTCATCAAGGCCAAGCCTTGCAACGGGAAACGAGTCCCAACCGAGCCAGCTCAGAAGAGCCATTACGTTTCCACAGGTTCCTCCTGCAGTGGCAAAAGTAGTATCTAATCCTTCCACAACATCCATTGCCACAAAACCAGCACCGACAGCACTTAGATGAAAGTTCTGGCCCGCAGCCTGTTCGTTACCCAAGGTCATCGTTCCCAATCTCCGCGGAGCCACATGGAGGACAGTTCGAATTCTGCCGAATCATCTATGATGGGATCCGAGTAGTCCGCTGTTTCTACGTATAAAATTCCAACTGACATCCGCTCCCCTCCGATAGCTCCGTATAAGTGATCATAGCATGCTAGCAAGGCACCAATTGACAAAAGTTTGGATGACAGTGGTGAGACAAATGCCTTGCAGCCACCCAGTTCACCAAGCGCTCTTCGGTATCTATCCATGGCCCAAAAGACCTGCTTATAGGCCTCAAAGGGATTGTATTCAGATGCTCTCAGTATGTTCCCTGGTTCCACTTGGAAGTCTTCGAACAACTGCTGTCTATGCTCGCATATGATCTCGTCACCGCGCCGTGGTTCTCGGGTTGGAAACGGAATGATCGGGCAGATTTCATCCGGATCGAGAGAATCTCGGATCCTGTTCAGACGTATTCCTTGCTGTTCACCAAGTACTGGAAACCATACACGTGGAATTTGGTCAGTTGACTCGCCCCCCAAACGACCGGAGAAGCCAACTACGTTGGTAACATCGTCGCGCAGAGTGCCGCGTGCCGCGCCGATATCAGCAGAAACACTCTCAGCTGTTGTTACATGCAGATTTACGTCAGTGTTTTCGGCTTGTGTGTCTAACTCATGTAGCAAAAAAGCGACTGATGTTAATGCGACCATTCTAGGCATCGCGCTAATATCAACAACAATGTCCGTGTAGTCTTTAAGTTCACCCGCGGTGCTTAGCGCACGCCGAACATTCCTTGAAGTCGCATTGCCTTCACCAGATCTTCCCAGGACAATTTCGATTTCTTGAGTTCTGGCGACCCCGGCCAAGCCCTCAAGTTCCGTAAGATTCTCTCGTGTCAGTTCAATTCGCCGCTTGCTGTCTTCGAACCCGTTGTCAAAAGCGAGCAACCAAACATCGATTTGAGCACCAAAACTGAGGATTTTTTTGAGAACCGACAGAGCCCTTGGGTCAAACCCACGACCAAGAAGAAATAGGTAACGCTTCGAACCTTGCGCAACATACTCCCTCCAGAATGAGTCGAATTCTGAACCCTGCTTAAAAATATAAGGATCCCAACGCATTTCAGTGGGTCTGCTAGACAAAACGGGGCTCCTTTTCCGAGCGCTCCGCTGCCTCACCTAGCTCCATCCAACGGTGCAACGTTCCAAGTGATTGCTCACGCCATCCACCGTAGCCAAGCGGCAAGCCAAATTTCACACACAACAGTCTGTTTAGGTAAAAGACCATATAGGACTTGCCTTTTGCCTTCCGGTCCAAATTTGGCGTTATGAGGTTATGTGCCACGAGAGACGTAATCACATCGCGCAGCTCAAGAAAGTGCTTAATTTTGTCCTCGTCGGTTGTCGCCAAAGTATCCCGATCTTGCATAGATATCGCAAAACCTGTGACCCCAGGCATATAGGGTGCGGTCGGTCGGAAGGTCTGCTCCCTACAAAATCTACCCAATGCTTCAAGAAACCTCTTTGCGTCGTATCCCTGTGGCAAGCGCCGAACTAAACCTTCCCAACGGAGCTCAGCAACGCTCCGGATGATTGCGTCCTGACGATCAGCAGACAGCGCTCGGGGAATACTCCTAGGTCCTGAGATCTTCGCAGAAATCTCATCGAAAAGCGATCCAGCGATTTCAAGGTACTGATCGATATTATAGCTAGCGACAGCCGCCAAGGTTTCTTTTCCGAAGTAGAGCGGCGTTTCCATTTCGGTTCTTAGGAAATGCTCTGCAGCCCGCGAAACAGCTCTTTCTTTCTCCTCAAGCTCATCCACGGGAAGAACATCAAATGCGAAAGAAGACTGGCTTCGCTTCAAGTCACGCTCAATGAGGATTTCGGTCGAACGCCACTTTATAGCAGAATTGACCGCATCTTTCTGATCACCTCGTGCGGCGTCTAACCATTCGTCGTATCGACTATCAGCGCCGACTTTTCCAACTAGTTGTTTTTCGATCTCCTCAGCTTTAGCGCCGTAAAGAACTCCGCTTATGTCCGGATCTTCTTCGTTCGCAACCAAAGGAAAGAACTCTCGACCTTCGAAGCCATCAGCTTTGGCCGCACGGAGGTTAGCTATCTGTTCGGCGAACCTAGTGAAGCCCAACGATTTCTTGTTTGACCATTGCTTTTCAAGCTGGATCACAGAGTCGTAGTCCCGCTTCTCCAATGCCCCTTCAGTTAGGAGGTCCTGTTGGCTCATCGCGTCAAGTCGCTCAGCAACCCAAATTCCACACGGCTCTCTAGCGTTCGTAACCAGGTTGATTAGGCTTTGGCGCTGTCCGCTGTCCAAGAACTGAAGCTCGTCAAAAAGAAGAATTCGATGCGCTCGAACTTCCCTGTTTGCAACCAGCATTTTTGACTTCGCATACCATCTTAAGCTGTCGAGTCTTGTATGCCCACCTTGCAGCTCGTTTGGCTCCCCAAGGTCGTCCATACGATCGTAAAAGTTACGCTCAATATCTGAGGCCCACTCAAACAGTTCCAAACCAGTTGCAGACGCAGGAATAGTTGCGCCTGACTCAGGCCCCCAAGAAATCTGTAGTGCCTCTAAATCGTTTGGATAAAGCCTTCCACTGTGGTCTAGCAGGGAACGAAGTGTAGCAATTACAATCCTGGAGTCCAAAAGGGATCTGAACAGCCCGTTCCCTCGATCGATTTGAGCTAGATCTTGGTACTCCGTCGAAAAGGAAATCATTGCTCCGAGAAGGTTGACGCCATT
>CAYTPS010000498.1:0-3176 GCA_964439245.1 uncultured Pirellulaceae bacterium
ATGTTTATTTAAGAATTTGTTCACTCTGCCCCCCCAAAAAGTGATAGCCAATCGAGTACTTCAGAATTAGAAAAGTGTTTGAAAAGTCCCGCCCTGATTTTTTCGTTGCGTTTTATGTCGGAAACGGTCAATTGCGGGTATCCGCTATACCAACACTGCACCTCAATTTGGCAGTAACGCGTAAATGGCAGGAATCGCTCTTCGAACCCTGCCTCTGGCCATCTGAGAAATCGCGCTTTGGGGCAACCAATCAACGAAGACCAGATTGGCACCACCGCCAGAGCGCCCAAGCCCGTAAAGTCGAAAAGGTATTGGCCCCAACTTCCGTCGTAGTCACTTAGAAACAGCATCCTTCTCTTGCCTTGCAAAAAGAAGAACCTTGCGAAATGGATGGTATCGACACCAGCTAATGTGCCTCTTCTGTAGCAGTGCCTACTGACGGTGTCTGCGATCCAATGGACCATCACAACAATCAGACGTCTGGCAACTGAAGTTTTCACATCAGCGATTAAGGTGATTTGGTTCTGTAGGCCTAAGTTCTCGTTGGCAGCAATGAGATCGAGATGAGAGTCGTCGGGCCACATCTCAACATCCTCTTCTGCGTACTCTACGTATCGAATGGATACCGCTATTCCAAGCAAGATGGTCAGAGCCGTTAATGGAGCTAGCCAGATCAAGTTCACGAAAGCCCACTTCATTGCTGCCAAGAGAAGCAGGGCTGGCAATAGAGGGATGAGTAGAAGGAAAAGCAAAACAAGTGAGGCATCGAGACGTCTGAAAAATTCTCGTGTATTGTCTTCCTCACAATCTGAGTCGACGCTTGGAAAGCGAGCCTTCACCAGCTCCTCAATTAGCCTCTTAATATGTTGTGGCTCAAGTTTGCAGAGATTTTCTCGGGAATCGAGAAACGAAGAGATCTCGAGATAAATTTCGTGGTCGTGCTTGATTTGTGCCACCGAAGTCCAAACCGTGCCTACGTGATAAGTGGCCGGCTTGTGGCTGTGGGCAAACAACCAAGACGCCAAATCCTCATTGCATTGAAGGTCTTCAAGCTCATCGAAGCGGTCAACGTTCTTTAGCACCTTCAACAAAGCGGTTCTATAACCGTCAATCAACAAGTCCACGAAATGTGTTTTCTTGCCATCAAACACCACGGAAAAAACAATCTGCTCGGCACCGGTCTCCCCGGCAGGCAGAACAAATATTCGCAGAAAATGAATCAGTTCCTTGACTGAGTGATTAAATCCATCAAGCTCATTTTGGAAATTGCGAATTGACTCAACGACCACAAAACTGTCACATGACTTGTTTAGCTCAAAGCAAAACGTAATCATCATCGGGGTACGCCACCTGCTAACCAAATCAAGCATATTGCTCACCTGATCCCTTTTTTGTTTGCTGGCCGTAGCGCTCGCTTCATTTAAGTTATGGCTACGGACCTCTCGTGTTGGCTGCGTCTCGGTGTGGTTTTTGTCAAATTCATGTTGCTTGCAGACTCATTTAAACTGGATAGTGCATCCTCACAAAAGCGTCTTGGTTCGTTATCTCCTGACTCTTAAACCAATCTTTAACTGCTTGATATCGCTCGGTATCAGTTGCCCCGGTGATTTCACATAGCTTTGCCTCGGCAGTGAACTGATAATGCTGCAGATTGCACTCTCGGAAGCCGTCTCGCGCGGCGATCAACGCGACTTCGGCGGCCTGAAGGTTTTGATTTTTTAGTTCAATGCCCGCACGCAATTTTTCTGCAAATGGACGAGTCCACGCAGCTTTCTCGTTCTCCAGCTTCTTGATAGACCGGCGTGCAAGTCTGGCTGCCGCTTTGTCGGTGCCGATTCGCTGTACAGCACAACGTCCCCGTAGCTCGATAAAAAGCCCTCTCAGCAGTTCGAAAAGGAAGTGGGTTGACCAACGCGCTCTGTTCCACAGTTCCTCAACGGTTTGGGATGCGGATCGCAAATCGCCTTCGTAGAGGTAGGCTTCAACATGGGCGTAACCAGCCACAAGTCGCTGAAAACAGAACTTGTCTTCGGGCCACATTTTGACTGCTTCCTCCAAAAGCTCGTGCGCCTCGGCGGGTCGATCTTCCGCCAAAGAAACGTAGGGGCCAACAAAAATCATCAAATTAGATCGGTTAAGGAGATGCTCGCGATTCTCGGGTTGTGATAAATATTCCCGATACTGAATTCCAACCTCTTTAAACTGCCCCATATGTTGCAAGCCAAACACCGTGAACAGCTGAGCGGCTCCAATCCCCATTTGATTCAAATGGACTATTTCTGTGCCCTCAAAGTCATTTGTTTCTTCACAATTTTTTCTAAAGCATGCTTCCGCTTGAACGCATTTTTGATGAGCGGTTTTCCAGTGGCCGAGACTGTGGGCCGACATTCCAGCCGAGAGTAGGTGAAGAGCGGTCAAGTAAGGTGTGCGCGCAGCGACGGAGTTGTCTGTAAACGCCAGTAACTTTTTGACCAGTTGCTCTTTGGAGGTGCCACACATGGCCTCATGGTTGGCTCTCATGATATTGCCGCGCAGAATTCTAAGCTCGTCACCTTCCTGAGTAGCCACTGCTTGGCTGTAGAGGATGAACAACCCTGCTCGCATCATGTCGAAAAAAGTAAACGCGATGCCGGCATCCCACAGCAAGTCGCACAACTTAATTCGGTCAGAAGTGTCGCGTGTTTTTGTATCAACACCGGAACTGTTAGCAGGTATCGCGCTTCCTTCAGAGTTGGCGACTAGAGAGTGCGACGTCTCCAGTTGATTGTGCGGGAATTTATTTCGTATCCACGTCGTCGCATCACGGAGTCTTAGTCTCAAACGCAGCCAAGCAAGCCGCAGCAGAACCGACCTCTCAGATTGAAATATCTTGTACCCCTGGGGACGAAGAAGGCGATCAAACTCTTGCAAAGCGTCTTTGATTCGTCCGGCCACGCAGAACTGATATGCCGCCAACTGCAAAAACGTGAAATCATTGTTGGATTGGTGAGCCAGTTCGAGATAGAGGTCCCCAGCCTCGCTGGCCCGTCCTAACCTTCCGAGCGAAAAGGCTAACTTCTGTTTCAAGTTTTGTTTGTCGCCGTTGGTTCCAATGAAGTTTTCATAAGCATCTGAATAGGCCCGGACCGCTTCGTCGAAGGCTTGAGATTTAGCAGCCGCATCACCTGCCAAAATCG
>CAYTPS010000499.1:0-3162 GCA_964439245.1 uncultured Pirellulaceae bacterium
CTGTTGATACGCTCGCGCCTGAAGTACTTGACGTGGTCGTCAATGATGGTGATGCGCAGCGGTCAAACGTAAGTCAGCTTGATTTGACTTTCGCGGGTCTGACCGCTTTCGCTCCTGGTGCTTTCTCCGTCGTTCAAATCAGTGACGCTTCAGGAATAACGGGAACGCCAGTCAACACATCGTTTACGACCCAACAAGTATCTGGAAACACTCAGGTAACTCTCAACTTCGACAGCCTAACCAGAAGCTCCGGGGCATTGATCGATGGCAACTACCAACTGACGGTGGCCGCCGCAGCAGTCTCTTCCACGGGATCCAGCACACCGATGGCGAGCGATTTCGTCTTCGGTGACGCTGAAGGCGACGACTTCTTCTCCTTCTTCGGGGACACTGATGGCGACAGAGACAGTGACATCGTCGACTACATCACTTTCCACCAGAGTTATCGGACGGTCGCCGGCGATGCCGGTTTCGATTCGGACTTAGACTTCGAAAACAATGGGAACGTGAATCTATTCGACTATCTCGAATTCCGAACAAGATTCCAAAGCTCGCTACCATTTGCGGCTCCAACGTTCCCATCGAACACTTTGGCCGTGCAAACTGCCACTCCAAAAATAACGTTGGCAGATACCAATGACAGCCCAGTGGTTGCTGATACGGTCGCGCCGGTCGCCGACGACCAGCCGACAACGGTAGTGCCCACTGTTACGTTATCGGCACCTTCAGAGATTTACGGCCCTTTTGCCTCAGAACCGGCACCGGTTGTCACTGTGGAACCAGCCTCGGTCGTGCACCATGTGGTACCGCTGGCTGACGAACAGCACGTTGCGACCATTTCTGCAGCACCACCTGAACCAACCCAACCGACCGAATCTCCAGCCACGCCCGTAGAGAATCAATTTTGGTTTGTAGGCGTCGAAAGAAATCTCGCGCAGACCGATCAAGCAGCAACCGATGTTGCATCTTCGCCCGTCCCGACGATCAACGGCGATCTCGTTCTTGGAGATGCGAAAAGGAAAAAGGCCGCAGCGAGCTACAATCGTCACGCGTATGATTATTACTCTCGGAAGTACCAACAGAGCAATCCCGGCCAGGCCGCTGATTTGGATCATGAGCTAACCGATGACTTTGGCTGGAACGAAAATGACAGCCAGGTGGACATCATCTAGATTCGTCAATAAGCCAAAGAAGTTTTCGCAGGTTACCTGGGATCGAGGGAACTGCTGAGCGCGTAGATAACTATTGGGCCGTTACCATTTCCTTGAGTTCAAACTTTCGTGTCGATGGTTCGTCTCGCCCAGGAAAGTCTTTAGGGACGTCTGTTTGAGTTACCTTGCCGGTTGCGGCCCATTCACAACCGCGCTTTATCAGGGTAATCATTGCCACGCATTCAAAGGAATAGTCTGCATGCCCTAGAGCCAAGTGAAAGGTTCGGCCTTTCTTGTAGTCGACAGCCAGAGCCATCGGCTCATGCCGCTGAGTCCCTTTGAACTCCTTGTCGGAATAGGCGGTTGCCAGAACCTTCATGTTCTCTGCAGGACCACGCAACTTTTGATAGAGTTCATCCTGAGCGTGCATCCAAGCCCGTGGCAGGCCCCGTGTGATTGGATGTTCGTCTCGCATCACAACCTCGAACGTATGCTGCGGACCATGATCCCCTCCATTGCCCGCCGACATGTCGCGAACAAGTTCTTCTTTTTCGTTCAAATAGACGTAAGGGCCGTCCTTCTCCGTGCGGCCGCCCCAACCTCCTAGACCCGTCATCAGATTGAATTCTTTCCAGTGAGGAAAACAATTGTCGGCTGCATGAACGACAAACAAGCCTCCTCCCTCCCCCATGAATTTCTCAAAAGCTTGCTCGGTGGCGTCAGGCCATTTGGCAGCCGCATTGCCAAAGTTGACAACTACCAGCTGATATTTGGAAAAGTCAGGAGAAAAATCCGGATCCGCCTTAGGCGTTTTCAAGTCTTCGCGCTCTCTTCCATCATTGAGCGGCCAATTTTTTTCTTGGGCACCATCGAGCAAATACTTCGTGCGTTGAACATCAACGGCAAACAGCCCAGTTTCCTCAAGATATTGCTTCATCATCTGCGTAGTTTTGGGCCACGCGGGATGATACTTGTTCTGCCCATCAACAATCAGCGCTTTCAAAGCCAGGGGAGCTTCGACTTCAGCTTTCTCGGCCTCAACACTTTCTTGAGCATTGGTAGCACATCCAAAAGTAGCCAGAATGAGAAGTGTACCAAGGAAGAATTTATGGCTCATGGTAAACCGCCTGCAAAAGTGTTGGCGAAGATAATAGGCAAATGGAAAACTCTGGCATCGAACAACCAACACCAAGTCTCTTCATGATAGCTATCGTAGGGTTAGCATATCAATCTCTCGACAACAAAAAGGAAGATAAACCGCAGTCTGCGTGTCTGTTCTCCCAGATTGCAAACGTTATAATTCGAATGTATCCATTTTTTGCCCACATGGCTAATACCGCGGAGATGTAAAATGAGTCAAAACAAAAAGAATGTCCAGTTGATTCTACTAGGTGGCTTGTTTGCCTCTGCTCTCATGGCCGTTGGGGTAATGTTGGGGATGGCGCTTTCATCCGAGAGAAATTCTGACCTTGATCTATTGAAACTTCATGCCAACGCCTCTTCGACCGGCAAAACAGTTTCGCTAGCAACAGGCTTGACCGATAAGGGGAATGAAGCGGTCTACATTCTAGATCATCTAAATGGCAATCTACAGTGTTGGTTGCTCAACAACAGGACCAACGAGCTAGGAGGCGTTTACCGCACGAATGTCTTTGCGGCTTTAGGCGGTGGAAAAGAAGGGCAGGACGCGGATTTGGTAATGACCACCGGATCTTTCGCGTTCAACAACCGCGGGGCCTCGATACCGGCTCAATCTATTGTTTATGTTGCCGACGGTAATTCGGGTCAAGCTGCTGCTTTTGGATTTACCTTCAACAAAGGAAACATCCAGCGCGGCAATGTGGAAGAGGGCGAGCTGACGCTGTTAATGGCCTACCCAATTCGTGAAAACCAAGTGCGCGAGCAGTAATCGCAAAAAACATTTTCGTCGGCAGAATCGCCAATACGCGCCCACGATAAGGGAAAACGCTTGCAATTAGGGCATCAGAACCGACTGGTGCAAGCGTTTGAG
>CAYTPS010000500.1:0-3150 GCA_964439245.1 uncultured Pirellulaceae bacterium
CGCTGCCAAGCTTCTCCAGCGCGCCGGGTCTGATGAACGACGCCTCGATCTATTACCTCACGACTAAATGATTTTGGGAAGACGAGAATGGTCCGGACGTTGTCAAAGTAGAAATCTGGTGTGCCAAGTAAAAGCAAGCCCGCCTGAGCGGCGATGGTAACTTGCATTTCTTCGGAGACATCCAAGCCTTCGAGACCTTCCCAGTTTTTTTCGGCAATGAAGATTTGGACTATCGCCCGCAGCCGTTCCATCTGTGATTTGGTCAGTCCCCAGCTTAGCCGAACGTTTCGGTTGAGATAAAGTGACCACTTATCGGGCCACCGCTGCGCGATGATCCTTTTTCGGCGTCGGTTTTTGAACCACGTGAACACGTTGGGCCTGACAACTTTCCGATTATGTTGAAGTTAAGCCGGAGATATTAACCGGGCAATGGGGTTTTCGCAATTTGCTAAAGAGACTTGCCGCGTGGTGGTTTGCGGGGTTAGCGTAGGCTTTGATGCTGTTTGGCGGGGAGCTCCCCCTCATGTAACTCGTTTGGCTGCATCGCTTGATTGCGTGGGGCCAGCGACTGGGATAAACTCTGTTTTATCAAGCTTTCATAGCGTTGGCCGTTCAAATTCCCCAACAACACGGTTGTCTCCTTCACTCTGCCATTCAAACCGTTTCATGAGAAAACTCCGGGTCCTTGTTTTGATGCACGAATCACTCGTGCCACCGGACTCGATGGAAGGCTACTCCGAGCTTGAAATCCTAGAGTGGAAGACGGAATTCGATGTGGTCAGCACACTGCGTACGATGGGGCATGCTGTGTTGCCGTTGGGTGTGCAAGACGATCTAGGCGTGTTGCGTCGAGCCACAGAAGAGTTTAAGCCTCACATTACTTTCAATCTCTTGGAAGAATTTCATGGAGTAGGTGTCTACGATCATCACGTCGTTAGCTACATGGAGTTGATGAAGCAGCATTACTCTGGTTGCAACCCGCGGGGGCTCTTGCTGGCCCACGACAAATCGCTGGCCAAAAAGATATTGACTTTTCATCGCATTCGCACGCCGCAATTTTTTGTTGTCCAGCGAGGGAAAAAAGTTCGGAAGCCGGCCAAGTTTGAGTACCCTCTACTGGTTAAGTCCGTTTCCGAGGACGCTTCTTTGGGAATCACTGATGCATCTGTGGTTCATGATGAGTCTCGACTGATTGAGCGTGTGAGACACATCCACAACCAGACTGACACTGACGCGCTAGTTGAGACCTTTATTGAAGGGCGCGAGTTGTACGTCGGCTTGATCGGGAATCGGCGAATTCAGGTGCTTCCGATTTGGGAGATGATTTTTGAGAATGCTGCCCCGGGTTCGCCGTTGATTGCGACCTCAAAGGCAAAGTGGGATCCCGAGTATCAAAAGAAAGTCGGTATCAAGACAGAACGTGCAAAGGGAATCGACGCTGCGACCGAGAAGAAAATCGCGTCGGTATGTAAACGCACCTATAAGGCACTGAGCCTCTCAGGTTACGCCCGGATTGACCTACGCCTGCGAGAGGACGGCAGCGTGTTTGTGATCGAGGCCAATCCCAATCCTAATATTTCCTACGGCGAGGATTTGGCTGAATCGGCAGAGACCGTTGGGTACACCTATGAGAAACTGCTAACCAAGATCATGACGTTGGGGCTGAACTATCAGGCAGAGTGGCGCTTGGTTTAGGATCCTCAGTGTGTGAATTCGCCCGCCGGAGTACCGGGGAAGGGCTTTCAATGTCAGGGTTTATCGCTAAAAACGGGCTAAATGCCCTGAAAACAACCAGTTATCCTGTTGTTTCATGCTCGACTTGGCCGAGATTACCTCTTGAACATCGAAGCCGGTTCACCTACACTCTGCGGCTTTCCAAAACTAGTAGAAACCCAACGATTTCGGGCATTCCGATGACGATTGACAAAAGTCTCAAAATCAAAGCTGGCGCCATCAAAACACGTAACGTGTACACTCGCGCCGAACGTATCACGAGGCTCAAGGAACTTGACCGCTTTAACGAAGGTGACAAAATCTACGGCATGCCCAAGGTACGCGTTGCCAAGGTCTCGCTGAAGAAAAAGAAGAAGGTCAAGAAAGAAGACGCTGCCGATGCAGGCGGAGATTCCGCAGATTAGAAACGCGGATGATTGTTTGGCTGGTGCAGCCTGACAAAGACCTAAGTCAAAAAGACGGACCAGTTTCATCTGGTCCTTTTTTCGTGCGCGCTCGGCCGTGTTTTCCTTGTGTGCCTTGTGTTCCCGATTAAGGCCGATCCTCGCCACCCTCGCACCATGGGTGACAGCGCATGATTCGCCAGACTGTTTTAGCGCCGCCATGAAACAAGCCGTATTTTCTGATGGCCTCAATCGCGTAGGCGCTACATGTCGGTTGAAACCGGCAAGTGGCAGGGAGCATGGGGCTGATCATCTTTTGATAGATTCGTACGCTCAGAATCATACACCAAGCAGGTACTCGCACGATTGTAGATATCACAGAGCGTAGCATGCAGATCATCCCTGAGAGTCGCGCGGGATTTTTTTGTCTAACCGCAAGCAAAGCTTTTTCAGCGACTGAGAAATTGCATCGAAATTATATTCCGCGCCTTTTCTCGGACGAACGACAATATCCAGCCCCGCCGGCAAGTCCGATTGCTGCAGGCGAAACGATTCGCGGATTCGCCGCTTCCAGTGATTTCGAACGACTGCATTGCCCACCTTGCGACTGACGGATAAACCCAATCTTGTTTTTTCCGTGCCATTGCGAGTGGCATGGACTACCAAACAAGCATCGGCCGCGAAGTGTTTTGATTGATAGACGGCGTCGAAATCTTCTTGCGCCCGCAAGCGTGCTTGTTTGGGAAAGCCGTTATTCATTGATCAGAATCACCAGACCAATTCTGCACGAGCGTCAGGATCGTTCCACGCGGCATCCAATTTTTCCAGCAGTTCTTTATCGCCGTCGGTAACATTCTCGGGAATGACGATTTGAAGTTTGACAATCAGATCACCTGAGCGCTCTTTCGTTTTGATGCCCATGTTTTTCAACCGGAGAGATTTTCCGCTGGAGCTACCCGGCGGTACCGTAACCGCGATTGTGCCGTGAGGAGTGGGCAAATCGATTTTTGCTCCCTGTGCTGCTTCCAAAAGT
>CAYTPS010000501.1:0-3148 GCA_964439245.1 uncultured Pirellulaceae bacterium
CCCTACCAGTTCGTCGTCGCTGGATGTGCGGATGGGGACGATCTGCTTGTTGAACTCGTATGCGCGGCCCAACTGTAGATTATCTACTTTGAGGGGGCCCTTGACGATTGTTTCAATGGACTCGTTGCACAGTAGTTTGTCACACAAGAGCTTCAATTGGTCATCGGACAGATCGGAGATCCAGTATTTGCGGGCGGTGGCGATGGCGTCGACGGGGTAGCCTAATTGGCGAACGGCCAACAACGCACTTTCTGCTTCCGCATCGGTGACTCCCGGCAGTGGCATGACGTTGATCAGTGTCGATGTTCCCGCGGGGGCAGTGTCAAATACGCTGTCGCCGTTTTTTGCGATCACGGTGTACTGGACCACCGGTTCGGCCAGAAACTGATTTCCGATTGCCTGAACTTGCTCGATCTGCAGGTCGCCTTGGATCAGGAAAGACCGGACGGCAGTGATTTTTAATGACGCGGGCAAGCCAAAATCGGGTGCGTCGGCGAGGACTTCCTCGGCCAAGCGGTCGGGAAATCCTTCGCTTGTGAGGATGTCGATTTGCCAGATTTTGCCAGCGGCTGTGGAGGCGTCAGAACCGTTTGAGGGAGTAGCAACAGATGTATTTGACACACCAAAGGCCCGGTTAAGTTGTCGTTGTTGGCCAGCCGATGCGAGTTTCAACCTGCCAGAAAACCGCACATTCTATCGATCTGGGGTCAAAGGTGAATGGGGAATTTAATTATGGGAACGCGGAATGCTGGGCGCTACCTCGATAGAACGCAGAACGAGAAAGAATAGCCGTTTGTTAAACAGAAGTTTGCCCTCCCGTCGGCAAGCCTCCGACCCTCCCAAGGGGAGGGTGGCAGACGGGGATGCTTTACGGGCCTGCTTCATTTGTTGAACGATTTGTTCAGCTTACCCCAAGAGTGCTGTTCGCCAATCAGAATGTCACCCTCCCGCTGGGAGGGTCGTAGCCTAGGCGACGGGGAGGGGCTACCTATTCCGATTGAACAAGGATTTCCCGCTCTCCATACCAGATCCTGTTCCAATCCTCGCTCGAAATTGATATGCCAAACCCAAATGTTTGGCGATACCTCGCGCTACAGCTTCCACATCGTCCATGACATCATTGTCAGAGAACCGAATGACATCCCAGCCCAACTCGTGCAGTGCCGCTTCGCGTGACTTGTCTTCCTCTCCAACAATGTCGTGATAATCGCCATCGATTTCAACGACCAACATTTTTGAGACACTCGCGAAGTCGGCGTAGAACGGAGGAATTGGATGTTGCCTGCGGAATTTTAGACTGCACAGTTGCTTAGTCCGCAAGACGCTCAAAGCAATTTTTCAGAAGGCGTCTCTTGGCGGCGGAGAGAGCGAGCGCGTTCTGTTCGAAAACGAGTTGCTCTTTTGGCCATGGTGAAACTCTTCTTTGGTAGAAGTTAACCATTGGTTTGGCTTGGTTGATGTGGAGAGTACATTTGTGATGCGCCCTCCCCGTCGGCAAGCCTCCGACCCTCCCAAGGGGAGGGTGGCATTGTGTTTGGGAAGCGACGATTTCACCAACCGAACAATCCCTTGGAAATACGCTTTCAAAAACTCATTTTCCGAACTGAGTTTCCATCTCGGCCACTTTCGCTAACCTACGTGCGTGTCGGCCGCCTTCGAATTCGGTGGACAGCCAGAGCTTAATGATCGATCGCAACTGATCGTCGTCAAAATTATCGCCTGGTAAACAAAGCACATTTGCGTCGTTGTGCAGTCGGCTGAACTTGGCCGAATTCTCATCCGGGCAAAGCGCGGCACGGATCCCTTTGACTTTATTGGCCGCGATCGACATGCCGATTCCCGTTCCGCACACGAGAATGCCCATCTGTGAATCGCCCGAGGCTACCGAATGGGCGACCAATTTTGCGATATCGGGATAGTCACACGATTCTTCGGTCATCGTGCCGAGGTCATTGAGTTCATGGCCGCAGGCGACAATCGTTTCGCCGATGATTTTCCGCTGATGAAGACCGCGATGGTCGCTGCCGGTTGAAATTCTCATGAGGTGCGTTTTTTGAAGTCTTGGAAATCGATCGTCTGCATCCAATGCTCAATACACTGCTGAATCTGCTGAGCACATGTTTGGTAGACCGAAACCGGACTGCCGATCGGATCGGCTATATCGCCACCGTCAGGCCGCAAGGTCCTGACCGTGCTTTCGAGTTCGGGCCACTGAGATACAATCGCTTGGCGATGGCCATTGGTCAAGGTAAAAATCACATCAGAACATCTAGCGAGGTGCCGAGTTACCGGTTGGCTGTTGTGGGGTGAAATATCAACGCCCATTTGCCGCATCACTTCCACCGATTGAGATGCTGCTGGAGAACCTGGCAATGCCGCGATTCCCGCCGACAAAACGGCGACCCCATGAGATCCAATCTCGTCCAGCGAGCATTCAAACTGCTTGGCGAACAGCATCTTCATGATTCCTTCGGCCATTGGACTACGGCAGGTGTTGCCAGTGCAAACAACCAAAGCGACGAAATCAGTCCGATCGCGAATGACAGATTCCTTAATGACTCCTTCACGAAGGATAGTAACGGCGTCGTTGACTCTGACCACCGTCGAAGCATCCTGAAAACGTGTCGGTCCTCCTTCGATCACCAAATCTACATCGTCCCCCAACTGGTCTCGTACCTGTTGGCCGTTGGTTGCCGCAGGCTGACCCGATCGGTTGGCACTGGTCAAGACAATTGGACCGGCACATAACCGCAGAATCGCTAGAGCCAGTTCATCGTCGGGCACGCGCAGGCCGATTGCTCCTTTTGGAACCGTGGCGCGGACAACCGCCGCGTCCAGTTGATGCACCACACTTTGCGGATGATCATCCATCACAAGCGTAACCGGCCCCGGCCAACAGCGTCGCGCCAGGCGTTTTGCGGTCGGCGTCATATTTGGAATAAAGTCCAACGCCTCCTCGTAACTCTTTACGGCCAGCGCAAAAGGTTTGTCCGGGTCGCGTCCCTTGATTTCCCACAACCGCTCAACGGCGGCAGGTTGAAGGGCACTGGCCGCCAGTCCGTAGACAGTTTCGGTCTGGAAAGCGATAATTTTTCCAGAAGAGAGTGCTTCGACAGCTCGGTGAATGACATCGCGCACATCCTCAGTC
>CAYTPS010000502.1:0-1650 GCA_964439245.1 uncultured Pirellulaceae bacterium
GCCCTGACAAGAAGCAGCCGCGGCCTCAAAGAGCTTGGAATCCTTGGCTACCTTTGATGTTGATTGGTTTCATCGGACTGATGGTGTTCCTGATGTTCTCGACAGCCCAGTCAAAGATCAGCTACTCTTACTTCAAGAATCTAATTGACGGTAAGGATTACGATGGCAAGCAAATATTTGATGCCGACCAAAATCCCGTTTTGACCAACATCGAATCCGTCGAGATCATGGACGGCTACAAGGCCAAAGGGACATTCATCACACAGCCAGAGGCTGAGCCGCGTAAGGATGAAAACGGAGAGTGGATTCCGCAAAAGCCGGGCACGAAGCTTGAACGCGAGTTTACCGTACAGCTCCCACCAAGTAGCGAGTCGATCAACGAACTGGTGAAGAAGCTCGAGAACAAAGGCATCAACACCCGCGCCAGTTCCAACAGCGAGTGGATGAGTCTCTATTCGGCATTGTTCACGATGTTGTTTTTGGGGATTCTGCTGTTCATGCTGTTCAGCCTCCGTCGATCGCAAAATCCTATGATGGGTGGTGGTGGGTTTCTGTCCAGTTTTACCAAAAGCCCCGCAAAAGAATACGAAGCAAACGAACATCCAATTACCTTTAAGGATGTTGCCGGACTAGAGAACGTCAAAGCGGACTTGATGGAGATTGTTGAGTTCCTCTCAGACCCGACCAAATTCGCGCGGCTTGGTGGTAGAGTGCCCAAAGGCGTGCTGCTCAATGGCCCTCCCGGTACGGGGAAGACGTTGTTGGCTCGCGCGGTTGCCGGAGAAGCGGGTGTACCATTCTTCAGCGTCAATGGTAGCGAATTTATTCAGATGTTCGTTGGCGTCGGTGCTAGCCGTGTACGTGATTTGTTCGCGACGGCCAAGAGTCAATCGCCGGCAATCATCTTCATTGACGAAGTCGACGCCGTCGGTCGCCAGCGCGGTGCTGGATTGGGCGGTGGTCATGATGAGCGCGAACAAACGTTGAACCAAATCCTCGGTGAGATGGATGGATTTGACAAATCGGATTCTGTGATCGTGATCGCGGCAACGAATCGTCCGGACGTGCTCGACCCGGCCCTCTTGCGTCCAGGGCGTTTTGACCGACACGTGACGGTTTCTCGACCGACCAAGAAAGGCCGATTTGAGATCTTCAAGGTTCACGTGCGAGATGTTCCTTTGGGGCCTGATGTCGACCTGGAAGTAATGGCGCAGGCAACAGCCGGGATGACCGGAGCCGATATTCAGAATTTGGTCAACGAGGCCGCGCTGTGGGCCGGGCGTCACAACAAAACGCAAGTTGAGATGGCCGATTTCTACTACGCTCACGACAAAGTGCTGATGGGTGCGGCGCGTGAAGAAGCGATGACCATCGAGGAGAAAGAACGGACTGCCTATCACGAGGTTGGTCATACTTTGGCCGCTTGGTACCAAGAGCTGTCGCCACCGGTTCACAAAGTCACCATTATCCCGCGTGGTCGTGCGTTGGGGGTGACTCAGATTGTGCCCGACGAGGATCGCGTCAGCATGTCGCGCCAGGAACTGAACGAACATCTTGTGATGTTGATGGCGGGGCGGGCCGCGGAGTGGTTGATCTACAAAGAGTTAACCGTCGGCGCTGAGAATGATCTCGAACGAGCCACATCGATGG
>CAYTPS010000502.1:1660-3146 GCA_964439245.1 uncultured Pirellulaceae bacterium
CTGTTTGGGGAATGAGCGACAAGCTTGGCCCCGTTAGTTATAAGATGAGTGATGAAGATCCGTTTCTTGGCCGTGAGATGCATAAGAGTCGGCAGTTCAGCGAGCACACCATGGAGGTGATCGATGCTGAGGTCCATCAGGTGCTCGACAAAGCTGCCAAAGATGCGGATGCCTTGTTGATCAAGTACCGTGAGCAATTGGAAATTTTGACCAAAAGTTTGCTGAAGGAGGAAGAGCTTGATCGTCACGAGATCACAGCCCTCATCGGTCCTTCGCTGCATCAGCAACGGAAGGAAAGTAACGCGAAGCGTATTGTAAAATACAGCGAGAAAGCGGCTTCCAATGGCAGCGCTTCCAATGGAAGCGCCTCTGGTGGAACGGAGGTGGAAGATGAATCCGTCTCAGAATCGGAAAACAGCTGAATGCAGTTGCTAACGACATCATCGAAACGAATTGGCCTGAGCATTATGTTCAGGCCAGTTGTTTGCGCGGCTTGTTTGTTGCTCGCGTCTTTGGTGGGTGGTAAGGCTTGGGCGCAGTTTCCTCTACCGCCCGAAGATGAAACGAACAGCGCCGCTTCGGCAGGAAATGTGTTGGTTACTCCTGCCACCGAAGGTCCGCTGATCATCGCCGCGCCAGATCCATCGGAGGTTGCCCCGAAGCCAAAAACAGTAACGGTTAAGGTAAAGCAAAAGGGTAAGACGTTTTATGGGAAGCCACTGGTCACTGATGGTAAGAACATTGCGGTCGTGCGATGGGATGGTAGGCTCACGACCTTTCCCATCAATGACCCGCAGATCAAGGTCACAAAATACAGTGACGGATTCAAGCCTTATTCCACCGCTGAGTTAAAGCAGCGATTGAAGAAGTACTTTGGAAACCGCTATACGATTTCGACGACCGAGCATTTTGTGGTGATCCACCCAAAGGGCGGAACTGAGTATTGGGCGAATCCTTTTGAGCGGCACTTTAGGCGGTTGAATGATTATTTTGAGGCTCACGGCTTGAAAACAACTGAGCCGGAATTTCCTTTGATCGCGATCGTCATGCGTAGCCGCAAGGAGTTTGACTTGCGACTGAACAAGGAAGGCGTCTACCACAGAAGCATCAATGGGTTCTATTCGACAAAGTCCAACCGGATCACGACTTATGCGCCAAACGGTACGCTTCTCACTCCCTCTGGTGCAAGGCAAACTGCGGGCTGGCTTGAGAAATCGTCAACCATCGTCCACGAGGTGGCTCATCAGATTGCCTACAATTGCGGGGTGCACAACCGATTCAGTACGGTGCCCAAATGGACGTCTGAGGGATTGGCGACGCTTTGTGAGACGCGCGGTGTTTACAACTTCAAAAAATTTCGGAGCATGAACGACCGAGTCAATCGGTTGCGATTGGAATCGTTTCGCCAGCATAGCTTTGCCGGCAAGACCGATGGGAAACTGCTTGAGTTGATCCAAAGTGACAGGCTTTTCGAAACGGATACTGA
>CAYTPS010000503.1:0-3144 GCA_964439245.1 uncultured Pirellulaceae bacterium
CGCCACTTTTAATGGACGTTTTGGGGTCGATCCAATATCTGACAAGAATATTGGGCGCGTCAAAGGCCGCTTCGAAAAGGTTGCTTTGCCAGAAGAGTACGCGTCGTTGGAATCAGCCACCGATTTTAACATCGCAAACCCAACTCAACTCAGCGGCAACTTGGGGGCGATGGAGGTGGACATGGCCTTTAACGACAATAGCCGTCGCACTCTAGCGGCGGGACAACCACTGCAAATTACCGCGACACTGGAGCTGCCCGATGGGTCGCGGCATCAGATGGTGCCCGAATACCACTTTCAGCAGGTGTTGAATATTGGTTCGGCGATCAATAAGACTGTACGTACCGCACAATCTCGGTCCGCTTCAACAAACTACTAGGCTTTTGAAATACCTTAGCGGCCGGCCTTTCAGCCGAGCCGCCTTGCCATTTCCTAGTTGCCGCCGAAGTTGCTGCCGAAGAAGGCTGCTTGATCTTCTTCGCTGGGTGTGAGCGCGTCTCGGAATGAAACATCCTCAGAATCGAGGTTCTCAAAGTTCTCTCTTAAACTTTCGAAGGCACCGCTTTCGCTTTCCTCTTGGTCACGATCGATTACAGAATCTTGCTCGTTTCGAAGACGCTCACGAAAGGCTTCGTCGTCTTCCGCCCCACCAAGGTCTAGTTCGTCTTCAAAATTTCGCTCTTCCAAGTCCCTTCCGAGCTGAGACTCTTGTTTGTTGACTGGCTCAAACGAAGGGGTCACGATGTTCCCCGGCAAGCCCTCAAACACTGAGTAGCCGTCGTTTTGTGTTCCCGTGTAAACCGAGTGAGGTATTGCTTCGTTGCCGCCAAAATTTGCGTAGCCAGTGTGGTAATTGTTGTAGTGACCGGCAGGCTGATAACGCGAAACACGATACGAATTGTTGGCGCTGTATGGATTGTAATAGTCTGTATGTGGACCAGGCGTTCGGCAGTGATATCCGTTGCCGTAACCCAAACCCAAAAACCGGCCTAACTCTTGTCCTGGTGGACGACGGAAATACTGAGCTTGGCTTTCAGATTCAAACAAAAAGCATCCAAAAATTGCCACGAAAGCAAAGGCAAACAACAAGCGGGCAGTCTTTGTCAGGGTCATCACTATGCCTATCAATTTAAAAGGAATTTCAGTCACAGAGTTGACTATCGATTTTGTCCCTACAGCCCCTGCAGTCCATTGCCCGCGCATTCGTCTCAATCACTAGGCAGCGCATGGGTCGTACGGGTTATGCCGGTTGTGATGGTCTCCTTGGCCATATAGCCCCCCAGCAACTAACCCGAATGCGCACACATTGATAGCACTTTCAATCTGTACACCGCCATTGGCAGCAACTGAGAACTTGTCTTGACCCCGATCGGATGTTTTTCAATACTTTGGCTCAAGTTTTACTGACGGCTTGCCGGCCGCCAGCGTGGGCAGATGGATCTGCCCAAATCCCCTCAGGTTAACGGAGTAACCGATGTCTACTCGGACGTTTTCGCCTACACGAAATAGCCGCGGCTTCCGCCTATTTTTCCCATTAAGTGCTCTGGTTTTTGCAGCGATTGGAATCGCATTCAGTTGCAACACCGCCTCTACGGCATTGGCTCTGCAGCAAAATATGCCTCAGGCCGCTGGAAAGCGAATCCCAACGTTGGCCACCGTCAACGGACGTTCCATCTCTCGGCAGCAGCTGGCCAAAGAAACCATGCGCCGTTTCGGCAGTGATGTGCTGGAAAGCATTATCAATAAGCTTTTGATAATGAACGAACTACAGCAACAGGGAATCCAAATTACAGAGGGCGACATCAACAACGCGATCGTCGAGAAAGCCGAAAAGTTTGGCATGTCGGCCGAGCGTTATATGAAATTGATTCAAACACGACGGAATGTAAGCTCGGATCGCTATAAAAATGACATTGTCTGGAACGAACTGGCGCTTCGACGTTTGGCCGAAGCCGCCATCAAAGTGACACCAGAAGAATTGGCCGAACGTATGGAATTTGAATTCGGTGCGAAGGTTCAAGTGCGTCAGATCGCTTTAGCTGACCAACAAAAAGCGCGGGTAATCAGAGAGCAACTCGATGCAACGCCTGACGCCTTTGAGAAGATCGCCAAAGCACACTCCGTCGACACCAACAGTGCCTCGATGGGAGGATTACTTCCGCCGGTGCGTCGCAACAGTGGGTTTCCACAGTTCGAAAAAATCGCCTTTGGCCTACAAGTCGGACAAATATCGGATGTGGTCAAATTTGAAGATACCTTTTTGATTATGCGTTGCTAGCGCATCTTCGAGGCCGAAGAGCTGACTCCCGAACAAACGGCGTCGGTCCATGAGCGATTGCTGGAAGAAATCGCGCGAGACAAACTGCGTGATTCAGCGGTCGAGCTGTTTAAAGAACTTCAAGAATCGGCTCAGATCGTCAACGTGATGAATGACCCAAAACTTGCCAAACAGATGCCCGGCGTCGCCGCTGTCGTCAATGGCAAGAAAGTCTTGAAAAATCAAGTTGTCTCTTGGTTCAGGCGCTCGAAAATGCTGGCGCTTCGGTGGACCAAGAAGACCTTAACCAAGAAATAGACCGCGCCGCCACCGCCGCAGGTTTTGCGAACTCAGATGGCCAAGTGGCGGTTGCTCAATATTTGGCTTCGGTCACGGGTAACGACGCCAGCAAAATCGACTTCTATATTGAAGACCAAGTCTGGCCGACTGTTGCTCTTAAAGCGCTAGTCGAAGACAAAGTCAGCGTTACCGAAGAGGACATGCAGAAGGGATTCCAAGCAAACTTCGGACCGGGAGTTGAGGTTTTGGCGATCGTGCTTCAAGACCAACGCACGGCGACAAAGGTTTGGAAGATGGCTGCCGCGAATCCAACAGCCGAATACTTTGGCCAGTTGGCGCATCAATATTCGATCGAACCGGCATCGAAGAACAACTACGGTGAGGTTCCACCGATCCAACGCTTCAGCGGTAAAACGGAACTTGAGAAAGAAGCGTTTAGTCTCTCTGAGGGCGAGCGCTCCAAAGTTATTCAGATTGGCGAGCATTGGGCTATTCTTTATTGCAAAGGCTTTACCAATCCCAAGGTCAGTGACTTTGACGCCGTAAAAGAAGAGCTTCATGCAAACATTCTGGAAAAGAAGATGCGG
>CAYTPS010000504.1:0-2782 GCA_964439245.1 uncultured Pirellulaceae bacterium
AACGAAAACTGACTTTGTGATTATCGGCGCCGATGGCCAGCCAACCGAACCCGATCAACCAAAATCTTCCGCTGAAACGATGCTGCATGTGGTTCTGGCGGGCCACCGATGCTGGACTCACCCGTCAAAACCGGAAGAACCGGTCCACTCCGGCTCGATTTTGCACACGCACAGCGTCTGGGGAACCTTGCTCTCGGATCACTTTTACGAGCAAGGAGGCATTGAGTTTTCTGGCTACGAAATGCTCAAAGGGCTAGAGGGAATCACGACCCACCAAACAACACATTGGTTGCCGATATTTGAGAACACTCAGGACATCGATGCATTGGCCAAGGAGATCGAAGCGTACCTTCACGCCACGCCAGAAAAGATGACTCACGGTTTTCTGATCCGCAACCATGGTCTGTATACCTGGGGACGAGACGTTTTTGCAGCGCGTCGGCATATTGAAATCTACGAATTTCTCTTCGAGATCACCGCCAGAAAGATCCAGCTTGGCCTAACCTAGAATCCAGCCGAATTTTCCCCATTTTTGCCGGTTCAGCAGGCCGAAAATTCGATAAAATATTCTGACCAATCATCGAACACCCGTTTTCATTCCCTCGCAAGTACAGAGAGAACCATCATGGCAAAAGTATTGATTCCCGATACGAAACATGAAATCGACAACCCGCAGGAGATCGCCGACTTCCTCAAGCCCTACGGAATTATCTATGAGCAATGGGATGTTGACGGCCGGATTGGATCAGACGCCACCAACGAGGAAATACTCGAAGCTTACGCGCCCGAGATTGAGCGGCTGAAAGCGGCTCACGGTTTCGTCACAGCCGATGTGATCAACGTGACGCCAGAGACTCCGGGACTGGATGCGATGTTACAGAAGTTCGACAAAGAGCATCTGCATACCGAAGACGAAGTTCGGTTCACGGTCAAAGGTAGCGGCGTTTTCCACATCAATCCGCAAACCGATCCTGTATTTTCCATCACGGTCGAATCGGGAGATCTGATCAGCGTCCCCAATGGCACCTATCACTGGTTTAATCTTTGCAGTGACAAGACCATTCGCTGTATTCGGTTATTCGAGGACGTCGCAGGCTGGACGCCGCACTACATTGAAGAAGGTGTTCACGACAATTACGCACCAATGTGTATGGGCCCGTCGTACTTGCAAACCGACTCTGATGGCGATGCTGAAGGCCCTGTGAAACTCTAATGTCTGATTCGATTCGCGGCGTCCTGTTGGACATTGAAGGCACAACGTCTTCGATCAGTTTTGTTTACGACGTGATGTTTCCTTTTGCGCGGAAGCACTTTGCGGGCTACTTGGAGAAACACTGGGACACAGAGGCCGTTCAAGACGCCGTGTCGATGTTGCGGCAAGACGACGCTCAATGGAACGCTCCGGAAACAGTGTTGTCCGAATTCGGTGAGGATCATGGACCAGACTTGTTTCGCACCGGCGTGGTCAAGTGTCTTCTACGGTTGATGGACAACGACGTGAAAGCCACGGGCCTAAAAAAAATGCAGGGGCTGGTTTGGCAAGAAGGTTTTACCAGCGGAGAAATGGTAGCTCACGTATACGATGACGTAAGGCCCGCCATTGAAGCTTGGAAGGCGGCGGGCAAGGATGTCAGGATCTATTCTTCCGGTAGTGTGCATGCCCAGAAATTGTTCTTCGAACACTCTGTTGCCGGGGACATGCTGCCGCTGTTCAGCGGGCACTACGACACGACAACGGGCTCAAAGAAAGAAGCTGACAGCTACCGAAAGATTGCCGAAGCATTTGGGTTAACCGCCAGTGAAATTCTCTTCGTCAGCGACATTACCGATGAGCTTGACGCGGCGACTGAGGCTGGCATGCAGACAGCGCTGAGCATCCGGCCAGGGAACAAACCGATCGAAAACACAAGTCGCTACCGAGCGGTAGAATCGTTTTCCGAAATCGCAGTGTAAAAGTTATCTAAACCGTTGGCCCGCCGCGCGCAGCCGACTTTCGAATGGAAGGCATGGCAAGTTTGTGCATTACTCCTTATTCAGCTACGCTATATAAACTTCTCGGCGTTTGCGTATTAGACGACAACTTGTCGTTTATGAACCTGTTAGGCGACCTCAGTTAATCCGATGGCCGATATTCACGATTCAGTTCGCGACAAGGTACTCGCAATCTTCCGCGAGGGTTTCGGCGATTTGGCTGACCGTCTTGATGGTTCCGTGATGGCGACGCCTCCGATGGACGCGATCACCGCAGCGTTGATGGACGATCACGACGTCGATCGCGCCAGTGACATCGCGCTCCACATGGCTGACTGGAACTGGGACGCTGCATTCATTGTTGCACTCCACCTATACCCAGAGCGTTTCACCAAGGAGGAGATCGACGCCGGATTAGGCCTATTCCTCTGGCATGCTCCCAACCACATTCGTGAAGCTTGCCGGCTTACCGACACATATGTCTGGGAATCGTGGCCGGAACCGTAGTTCGACGGTCGCCTAACATGGTTTTTACGCTAGGCCTTCGGCACACCGCTGTCGTTTGGTCAAGCCGCCTTCTGCTGGTAAAATCTTCCGTAGTTCGGGTATCGCTCGCTTCGTTCAGGGCGGTGTCGTAAAAACTTTCCGTTGGGCGTCTCAGACTTATGATGAGTCCGACCGAAATTGATCGCGTAATATCCTACGGGATACTCGCTTTTCTTGGAGGCGCTGTTTGTTGGCTCGCAGGCCTCGCGGTCTCTCCGATGATGTTGGTCGGATTTGGGGCGATGTCCGGCTCATTTGACAAATG
>CAYTPS010000504.1:2792-3121 GCA_964439245.1 uncultured Pirellulaceae bacterium
ATGGCGAACAGAGCGTGGCCTGTGGATGCTCGGTGGCTTGTTTCTCCTCATCTTTGGCGGCTTCTACGCCATCATTACTTATCATCAGATCGCAGATTGGTGGGTTGGCCGCGCACCATTGCGGGGTGAGATGGCGATCGACTGGCTTATCGCGACCACAACGTTGTCATACATGGTTCGGTTTCTCTGGGGCGTTACATACTGGAATGGCAAGCTTCCCTCTGATTCTTGAGACGCCCCAACGCGGCTTTTACGCTGAGGCCCTTCAGGCACACCTTGGCTCTTTGGCAGCGTGTCATGGCATTGGTACAATGAATAGCGTTTTATCA
>CAYTPS010000505.1:0-1649 GCA_964439245.1 uncultured Pirellulaceae bacterium
AATTCTCTTTTGCCTATACAACACTCAGAGCCGCAGGCGTTCTGGGATAGGCTCTTAAGGTGACGTCGGTCATCCAGACCCGTTCGGGCATCTCCTTCATTCCCCCCTGTTCGATATCCAGCACGCGCAGTTCATCAGGTAAGTCTTGCTGCTTGCAGATCAACGCCACTTCCTGATTGCGCGACGCAGCCGCATTGAAATGATGCGCCGCCATCCGTTGTCGATAGTCTTCAGGAATCACATCCAACCAAGAATCAAACCAGATCATATCGGGCTCGTACATATCTACGACTTCCTGCACAAGATTCAGCCAATAGTCATTGAACTCCTCTTCGGGCATGTTGCCGTACAACTTGCGAAGCTTAGGATCTTCAGACGAAGTAAACAGCTCCTTGTCATAAAGATAGTAGCTGACCGCTCTTTCACCTTTGGGTTGGCCATCGCGTTGACGTTGCCCTGTGAAGGAGTGATGAAAGGTTGTGATTGTTTTCATGCCCCGCTTGCGAAGTGCTGTCAAAAGTTCGCCGGTGATATCGCGTTGTGGCCCTTCAGCTTTCGCATTGTTGGGATTGACCTGGCTGTCCCACATAGAAAACCCATCGTGATGCTGAGCAACTGGACCAGCAAAACGAGCGCCGGCAGATTGAAACAAATCTGCCCATTCTTCAGGATCAAATTCCTCTGCCTTGAACATGGGAATGAAGTGGTGATAGCCAAACTCGTTGACCGGTCCGTAGGTCTTTTCATGGTACTCACGTGAACCTGCGCCCCACTTCTTAGGTTCATCGAAATGGATCCAGCGTGGATACCATTCGGTCTTAAAGGCCGGCACACTGTAAGGGCCCCAATGAAAGTAGATGCCCAATTTCGCATCGTTGAGCCATTCTGGTGCCCCACCGTGTTTTGCTAGAGAATCCCAATTCGGCTGATAGACCTCGGGATAAGTCTTAGGAGAAAATGCGGTGCTGGCTTCTTGAGCCGCCCCCATACTGGACATGCCGATGAACAGACCAAGCGTAAGACAAAGCTTCAGTGTTTTGTGTATGTGCATTTGTAGTTTGAATTTAGATGACGGAATGAGGGTTCGGAGTGATAGTTGTCATGCGTTCCAGTGGTTCGTCAAACTTGAGACGAGTAGTTTTTTTGGTGCCATGCTTGAGCGTAGCATGCACGCGTTGCGTATGCACGGCACTCGTCAATTCAGCTCTGACAAACCACTAGGCCAGCGGATGCTTAAACCCTTGCGGGGAGCCAAAGTTGCAAACTTTTGTTGCGGATCACAAAAAATGACTGCCATTGCACCAACTTTTACAATGGGCAGCAATTTTTGAGGACTACTCGATCCAGCCGCCGCCGAGAACCTGATCCTGATCTTCTCCACCGTAGCAGACAACTGCTTGTCCCGGCGCTACACCTTTTTGTGGTGTATCGAATTCAACAGAGAGGCGACCACCGTCAAGCAACGTTGCCGTGGCAGGTTTAGCAGTGCTGTTGTAGCGGATCTGCGCTTGACACTTGAAGGGCTCGGTCGGCACATCAACCAACCAGTTGGTGGCATCGGCGGTCAAGCTCCGCCGCCCCAGTTCGGCTTCGGGACCAATAACGACTTGGCGTTCGCTGGGAATAATTTTCGTCACAAAGTAGGGCTC
>CAYTPS010000505.1:1659-3115 GCA_964439245.1 uncultured Pirellulaceae bacterium
CACCAATACCGCGTCTCTGACCGATGGTGAATCCTTCGATGCCCGGATGCTGACCAACGACCGTTCCGTCAGACGTCACGATGTCACCGGCCGTTTCGATCGTGTCTCCCTGGCGCTGACGAACAAATTGATCGTGCTTTCCTGAAGTAACGAAACAGATCTCTTGGCTGTCTTTTTTCTCTGCGACGTTCAATCCCAAAGTACCGGCAATCTCACGTACGACCGTTTTTTCATAACCGCCCACCGGCAGCAACATTCGGTCAAGATATTTCTTTTTGATCCCAAACAGCACGTAGGACTGGTCCTTGCCGGCGTCAACGCCACGCACCAGCTTGAGTCGATCATCGCCATCGGTGCGATGCAATTGAGCGTAATGACCAGTAGCCAAAAATTCGGCCCCGACGCTATTGGCATAGTCGAACAGTTTGCCAAATTTGATCTTGTTATTGCACATCACACAGGGATTCGGCGTGCGACCGATGGAATACTCCTCCACGAAGTAATCGATGATTCCACGAAATTCTTCTTCCAAATTCAGCGCGTAGAACGGAATCCCCAGTCGCTCGGCCACCCGCCGTCCGTCTTCGGCGTCAGACGCACTGCAGCAGCCTTGTTTGTGGTCTGCTCGATTGTTCAGTACCGGCAGCAACGGCGACGATTCCGTTTTGCCATCGATTGCACAGGCGCTGACGGCTTTTTCGCCATGGCGCATGAACACGCCGATGACCTCATGGCCCTGTTCGATCAACAGGTGCGCGGCCACACTCGAATCTACGCCTCCAGACATCGCCAATACGACTCGCGCCACAGGTTAAACCTTTTTTCTACTGAATCGTTAAGTCTTCTTATTGAACAAACATCGGGAACTGTGAATCAAGCACGCTTTGCAGAAACAGCTCACGATTGGTGGCAATGGTTGCACTGAGAGTATTATGCCCTTCAAGCCCATATCCACGCATCAGATACATGTTGGCAATCATCCCACCTTCGGTCCGACGATAAACGTGAATATTGAATTCCGTTAGGGATTTATCTTCGGTCCAGATAATAAAATCAATCGCCAGTTCATTCTCCGGCTGACTACCTTTCTTAACGCTGATTAAATTCTGGTCTGCCCCCTCTTGGATCAGATTCTCAACGACGTTGTCAATCGCTTCTTGTGGACTGGAAAGTTCGGGAAAACGACGGACGACGAACATTGCCTCCCAATTGTCAAGCGTTTGACTAATGGGAATGTACTGATTGACCAAGTCATTCTGAGTTACCAGTTTGAACTTCGTGCTGCCAAACTGAAGTCCGGGAGACTGTCCGGGACCATCAATGATCTGAATTTTATTGGCAGAGTTCGCCGATCGGTTTACGCCGCCGACAGAAGAGCTGGACGTTGGCGTCCCCAAAGCACCGCCAGTCGCTTGACTGTTGGGTGAAGGGCGCTCGCTATCAAGCCAACAGCCTG
>CAYTPS010000506.1:0-3069 GCA_964439245.1 uncultured Pirellulaceae bacterium
CTCATAAACTTTTACTCCAAGTATCAATTACTTTCCGAGAAGCATGTCGCCTCGGAACCATCTCTAATGTTTAAGCCTTGTCCGGCCCTAAACTTTAACTGAGCAAACAGCCGTTTGACTCCCTCTACTCAACCGAACATCGACATTTTTCGTAACTTGACGACAATTGTCCAGTGCATTTAATCGATTTGACACTTTTGTCCCTCTTTCGTGCGTTACGGTCCCACACATTATACCGAAGAATCACCAAGATCCCTTAACTGTTTTCCGGCCGAAATGAGGCAATCAGCGGCCTCGATGATCTCGCTACGCGTATTGAAGCGGCCAATTCCGAACCGTAGACTGCAATGGACTTCATCTTCACTCAACCCCAACCCCGTCAAAACGTGGCTAGGTTCTGGTTCAGCAGAAGTACAAGCACTCCCGCTGGACACGGCAATCGAATCGGCGATTGTCATCAAAGAACTGGCGTTGAGTCCGGGAAAGCGGCAGTTCAGATTCGACTGCAGCCGATCACGACTGATCAGTGGAAGTCCATTGATTGGTAAATCGCCAAGGCCGTCACAAAGTCGCTGGTAAAGTAAATCTCTCAGTCCGCGCAGGTGATCCGGATCCGGCCCGCACAGTTCGTCGCTGCATAGCTCAATCGCTTTTGCCATGCCGACAATGCCCGGAACGTTCAACGTCCCACTTCTCAAACCCGACTGCTGACCACCGCCATCGATCTGGCTGGCCAATCGGACTCGTTTCCCCTTTTGCCGGACGTACAGTCCGCCGACTCCCTTGGGGCCGTACAACTTGTGCGCAGAAAAACTCATCAGATCTACCTGCAACGCCTCGACATCGATGGGAATCTTTCCAATCGCCTGAGTTGCATCAGTGTGCAACAACACGCCGCGTTCGGCACAAACCTCACCAATGGCTGCCAAATCCTGCAGCGTACCAATTTCGTTGTTCCCCAACATTATGGAGACAAGCTGAGTCTGATCGGTAATCGAATCGGCAAGTTCGTCGATTTCAATCATACCTGCACAATAGCCGTCAAAACGACCAACCGCCAATCGGGTGACCGAGAACCCCGACCTCTCCAGCCGCGATATCGGATCCAAGACTGCCTTGTGCTCAACGGTCGATGTCACAATATGCCCCGGCGTCTTCAGCCGATCGCAAACGCCACGGATCGCGAGATTGTTTGACTCGGTCGCACCGCTGGTGAAGATAATTTCCTCGGGCGCAGCATTAATGAACTGGCTGATCGAATCGCTGGCACTTTCAACCAGCTCGTAAGCGTCCATGCCGGCCTCATGAGTGATGCTACCAGCGTTGCCATACTGGTCATTGAAAGTAGGCAACATCGCCTCGACCACGCGCGGATCAACGCGCGTGGTCGCATGATTATCAAGATAGATCATGACTAGCCAGCATTGGACTCAGATCCGAACAGAGCTTTCAGGCAGATCTGAGACCACGTCTCGCATTGCTCAAGCTCGACAAGCAACTCTTCCACCGGCAGGAAGCCGGATTCAATGATCTCGGACTCATTGGCCGTTACCTTAGGTTGGTCAACATCAAACACGTGGACCACCCCCAAGTGCACTTTACCAACTTCGTTTTCGTCGTCGTTAATCAATCCTACGCAGGCTTCGGTGTAGGTGCTACCAATGGTGACTTCCTCGTCCAACTCGCGCTGCATACCTGCTTGGTAAGATTCGGTTTCGTCAACGCTTTCGCCGTCTGCTTCGCTGACGTCCAGCGTCGAGATATGCCCTCCGATGCCAATACTGCGTTTACTGTGCAGCCGCGATTCTCCTTGGCCTTTACCACGCACGTATTGAAACACCGAGACGTTACCCGCATCGTCGGTATAGCGAAAAATACAGTAGGGAATAAGCTGCTTGAACGAGGGATCTTGCTCCATCTGATCGCGCGGCAGGTATTGGGTAACCGCTGGGTCGAGCATCTTGGTCAGGTATTTTTGGGTGTCAGACGAGAACCCTTGAAAGTGACCACATTCGTGGAATAGCGCTGTTGGAATAACAAGAACCTGTTCTGTCTGCACCAAAGTCATGAGATCGTCCTAGATCAAAGGAAGCGGATGAAGTTCACTGGAGAGACTAAAGTTTAGCGGATTGTTACGAAACGCCAACGCACCAAATGGCCGAGTCATGATTTTTGACTTGTCGGCAATTAGGCTCATGATGCGGTAGAGCCGAGGAGGGGCCGCCAACCGACATGCCTTCACGCGGGCGCGGTTTGTCTACACCACACCGGCAACATTGCGAATTTGAATCGCGTGTCTGCGGCGAATACGCGTCTGAGCCACTGTCCAACAAAGCCATTGATGAGCATTCATCAATCCCAGCCAGCTGTGGCGAAAATAGCGGTTGCCACGTAGACCACCAAGCCCGGCAACTCGACTTTCGAATTCGTCGGCAACAGCGACAAACCGCTCAATCACATCGATGCCCACTTCTGGGTCAGGCTCGTACTGCTGATCAGAAAACTGACCTCGCAATTTTGCCGTTCCCGCCAGACCTTCAATCAATCTGGTCATGTCGGCAATAAACAAACATAGGTGATCTAACGCCATCAGAAGCGACCAGTTGCAACTGTATGGCTCCATCCCCGTCCGCCGAGCGATTCTGACTTGATCGCTGGCGGCGTTAATTTCTGCTTGATCAACTAGATTGACTAGTTGCTGCACCTCGGTCCTGAAACGCTTGAGTGCATATCGCTTTGGCGTGACCAACGCACCCATTTTTACCGCCGCCCAATACCAAGATCGATCCAATACTGGAAGACCATAGCGTTCTAGCTCGTACTGATCCATTGCTCGGAAGTTCAACTAAGGGCGGGAAAAATTCATCTGACGGTTTTGCGTCGTCCACCCATCTCCCTATTTGACAATTTCCAACAGTTCGATCTCGAAGATCAGCGTAGAGTTCGGGCCGATTTTGCCCGGGCCACGCATGCCGTAGGCCAAATCCGAAGGAATCACAACTTTCCATTTGCTGCCTACAGGCATCGCTTGGATCGCCGCGTTGAAACCTTTCACGAAACCACTGGCGC
>CAYTPS010000507.1:0-3058 GCA_964439245.1 uncultured Pirellulaceae bacterium
GCGTTGGCGAATCCCGCATAGGGGTTTCCAGCGGCAGGCACCAAAGTGACAACGCCGTCTTCATCGGCACCCTGGTTGGGGCCCGTTTGGCCGCCGCCGAGACCGAAGAAAGGTGCTCCGTTGGCTGCTGAGGTAGCGAAGTCATTGACCTCAGTGCCCGCGTCGTAAACCGAGCCAACGTTGATCGTGATCGGGCCACCTCCGGCGAGAACGCTGCTGATGTCCAAGGCATTGTTGTTAGCGACAAAGAAGTCGTTGGAGATCAATACCATCGATGCGTAAGACAAAAAGTTATTGCTGCCGACGTTGAATACGGCGGAAGTGCTTTCGCCGCCGAGGATTGGACGTGGGCCACCAGCACCCACAAACGGGATGGCACCGGCACCTGCAGTTGTACTGTCGACTCCGCCAGAAACTGCAGCGTTGAACTCAGCTGACAGAGCGGCGACCGAACCGTCTTCGGAGATGGATTCTAATCCGGCCGAAGCCGCCGAACCGCTGTTGAATGTATCGAAGCTACCATCATGGAAGCCAACCCAAAATGGCGTCAAGGCGATTCCGCCTCCTGGCGCGTTGTTGGTGACGGAGACTTGCACTTGTTGCGCTTGCGTTGTTGCGTGGCCGGTTAGTATGGTGACCGCCGCGAGGGCTGCGATCAATTTCAAGGTGCCTGTGATGCTTTTCATATGCTACTCAATTCTAGAAAGATGGTTAAACAAGATCTGACTGCCACACGGCAGCGTGCGAAGTCTATCTAGATCAAGACGCGGCACTCAGTGAACAGTCATACCGCCATCAACCAAAAAGTTGAAAACGCATAAGTTTGCTCCTCCCTTGGTTAATCCTTTCACAAAACCAGAGAAGTGAATGTGAGTGCGCTTACACAGTTGGGGAGGGCAGAACTGTGTTTGTTGGATGGAGCTGTGGGCAAATTTGTATTCGCCAAAAAAAAGCCTTCGCCAGGATGCCAGGATCAAAGAACGTTCGGCATCACGTGGGGGAGTAACGCAGTTAGATTGAGAAATCTTCATGAGGACCAGCCCCCGGAAGCGTCTTAATAATGCCGTACATTCTCCGGCCACGACCAAAGGACGGTGGACGAGAGCCGTATGTTGGCGGCGTGGCCGAGAAACTAAGGCGTATTGCCCAGTTTTTCAATTTGGGCCTTGCCAAAACCGGTCGATTTGACGATATTCCCCAACTCTGAAACGACTGGCCTCCGCCACGAAAGCGTGGATGTGAGAGCCGGTCGGAACGAACTTCGGCTCGTTTCGAGACAATTCCACCGATAGCTTAACAAAGGAGCTACTGAAGATGGCACGTTATACTGGTCCAAAAGGTCGCATCAACCGTCGTCTGCAGACGCAGATTTACGAAAACAGCGGTGCTGTTAAAGCACTGGACAAGCGTGGCAAGCAACCACCTGGGATGCATTTGCGTTTCCGCCGCCCGTCGAACTACGGCATGGCGTTGATGGAAAAGCAGAAGATCAAGCACTATTACGGGATCGGCGAACGCCAGCTTCGTCGTTACTTTGGTAAAGCGACGGCCCAAAAAGGCAACACAGGTGAAAACCTCTTGCTGCTTTGCGAGAACCGCTTGGACAACGTGATCCGCCGAGTCGGCCTTTGCCGCACTCGCCCGCAAGCCCGTCAGGGAGTTGCCCACGGGCACTTCCGCGTCAACGGCGTTAAAGTGGACAAGCCATCGTTTCAGCTACGTCCCGGCGATGTGATCAGTTTGCGTCCTCGTAAGAACCTGCTGATTCGATACCAAGGCATCCGCGATGTCGGTGTTGAAGGCGAGCCAATTGAGTGGGTGACTTTCGACAGCGATTCGATGGTCGCAACTGTTGTTGGCAAACCTGCTGCAAGCGACATTTCGTTGCCAGTGGACGCGAACACCGTGGTCGAATTCCTATCTCGCTAAAGCGTTAAATGGAACAGTCAAAAACCGGTGCCCCGTGCATCGGTTTTTTTATGGCCCTTGCCCGCGGTCGGACTATCACAGACCGCGGTGGCAAAGCATCTGGCCGCTTGATTTAATCAAAGCATTCTGAAAGTTAAAACATGCATACACAACTTGTTGTTATTGGAGGCGGACCTGGTGGTTACGCCGCGGCGTTTCTGGCTGCCGATAAAGGCATGGATGTCGTTCTGGTGGAGGCCGACTCTAGGTTGGGCGGGACTTGTTTGCTGCGTGGCTGTATTCCGTCCAAAGCATTGCTGCATGTCTCTAAAGTTATCGCTGAAGCCGAAGAAATGCAGCACGAGTGGGGCGTTAATTTTGGCAGCCCAAAAATCAAACTCGATCAACTTCGGGCTCGTAAGGAAAAAGTCGTCTCGACTCTCTCAAAGGGAATCGACGGTTTGGCCAAGAGACGCAATGTCACTGTCGTCACTGCGTACGCCAAATTCGAAAATTCGACGACCATCGTGCTCGAGGGCGACGACGCCTCGATTCCTGATGGCAAAAAGATCACATTCGATCATGCGATCATCGCATCTGGCAGCACGCCTGCGATGCCAGGTGCGTTCAATATCGGCTCCGACCGGGTGATGGATTCCACTGGTGCACTCAATCTCGCTGACATTCCAGAGACGATGTTAGTGATCGGCGGTGGCTATATCGGGCTGGAAATGGGTTCGGTATACGCCGGCCTTGGAACGAAAGTCAGTGTCGTCGAATTGCAAAAAGGCTTGCTGATGGGAGCCGACCGAGATTTGGTTCGTCCATTGGCAAAGAAGCTCAAAGGGCTGTTCGAGGACCGGATCTTTCTCAACACCAAAGTTGGCAGTGTCAGCCTTGCTGGAGAAAAAGTCGAAGTCACATTTGAGGGGCCAGATAAATTTGGCGTCGAACAGTACGACCGTGTTCTCGTTTCTGTGGGACGCCGTCCTTCCACGCAAAACCTGGGCCTTGAGAATACAGCGATAAAAACAGATCGATTGGGCTTCATCGAACAGGGTCCTGATCTAAGAACTGCTGAGCCGATCATTTTTGTGATCGGTGATGCTGCCGGCGAACCGATGCTGGCTCACAAAGCCAACCACGAAGG
>CAYTPS010000508.1:0-1610 GCA_964439245.1 uncultured Pirellulaceae bacterium
GGAGTTCGATCCGAGCATTGAACCATTTTAATCGTCCCAGTCTCAAGGAGAGATTGGTTTCCAGAAACTTGGTTTCCAAAACTTCACGATCGATCTCATGGCTTACAACCCGCCCGCATTCAAAAACGAAATCACGCTGCAACTTTCGCGCAATGAATCGTCCTGTCCGATCGATGATCTGTCGGATGTTCTGGCTGACCAAGCCGATTTAGTTTCGCGTTATCCCGATCACCGCGCTGTACAGCAGGCTATCGGCCAGTGGTTGGATATTGACGGTGATCGAATCGTCGTGACCGCTGGCGGCGACGACGCGATCGATCGAATCATGCGTAATTCGATCACGTCCGATCGGCCAAACGTGGTTTGTCACGCGCCTTCGTTTGAGATGTTTGCCGTCTATGCGAAGAACTACCAGGGAACTTTAGTCGAAACGACGTGGCAGTCGGGCGATTTTCCTGTCGAAGAATTTTGCTCAAGGATCGATAGTGCCACTGCCGTTGCTGTGGTGGTTTCACCAAATAATCCTACCGGTGGCACGATCTCGACTGCCGACATTTTGAAAATTGCACAAGTCGCTGCGAAGAACAACGTCAGACTGCTGGTGGACAATGCCTACGTTGAATTTGCTGATGAAGATCCTACGACGGAACTTGCTCAAATCGCGAACGTATCCATGGTCCGCACGTTCTCGAAAGCTTGGGGTCTTGCTGGTTTGAGGATCGGATACTTGATCGCGGCCGATGAGGCTTACGCCACGGAAATCCGTGACGCAGCCGGACCGTTCCCCGTTAGCTGCCTTTCGTTGGAGACAGCCCGTCGCGGTCTAGATCAATTCTTGCCGGCGATGAAAGACAACATTGATACGGTAAAAGAACTGAGAACTGCATTTCAAACGGTGGTTGCCGATTGTGGTCTCTCGTCGGTTCCCTCCGGTGGCAACTTTCTGCTGATCAGTTTTGACGATGCCAATATCGATGCTGATGCAGTGTGGGAGCGACTGGGTGAGTCAGGCATCGGTGTGCGAAAGTTTCCGGGTGCCGAGCTGCTGAAAAACCGGTTGCGAATCACGATCCCCACCAACGTAACAAATTACCTGCAATTAGCCACCGGATTTTGTAACGCATTGGAGGCTGATCCCGATATCGCAAAAATGGCTTTGCTGTCTTCCGGTAGTTCGATCGCAGATACCGCCGACGGGGAAGCCGTAGAATCTAAATCGGGCAGCCGTCTTGCCGACAGCAACCGAACGACCAAAGAAACCAAGATCGATATTGAGCTAGATCTGGACGGAACTGGCAAGGTCGAAATTTCGACTGGTATCGGATTTATGGATCACATGCTTACCGCTCTCGCGTTTCACAGTGGCATGGATCTGAAATTAATTTGCGATGGAGACTTGCATATCGACGACCACCACACCGCTGAAGATTGTGCTTTGGCGCTCGGGTCCGCAATCGACGCTGCCTTGGGACCACGCAAAGGCATCAAACGGTTTGGCTATGCGTATGCTCCGCTGGATGAGGCGCTCGCGCGGACGGTAATTGATTTGAGCGGTCGTCCGTGGCCAGAAATTCACTTAGACTTACAGCGTGAGATGGTCGGAACGTGGG
>CAYTPS010000508.1:1620-3043 GCA_964439245.1 uncultured Pirellulaceae bacterium
ACATCACTCACTTTTTCCAGTCTCTGGCGATGACGTTAAAGTGCTCATTGCACGTCGATGTAATTCGCGGAGACAATGATCACCACAAAGCCGAAGCAGCATTTAAATCACTGGCAAAAGCGCTAGGGCAAGCCCTCACACGCACCACTGGAGAGGTGCCGAGTACAAAAGGCGTGTTGTAGGTAACTGAAGTCGATAGACTTTAGGTGAATTGCTTCTCCTTCTATTTAATAATCCTTTGACACTGTCGAGTGAAAGCTCGTTTAACATGATTCAGATCATCAATACTGGCGTCGCCAACATTCGATCACTGCAGGCTGCATTTGATCGCATTGGCCGGCCGTGGAATTTGACCGAAGACCCCGCGCTCATTCACGATGCGACCCATGTTGTGTTGCCGGGGGTCGGTGCTTACGCTGCGGCCGCTGGGGCGATCGACGCGCTGAACTTGCGGGCGACCATTGTTGATCGACTGAACGACCCTGACAAAGCGACTCTCTGCATCTGCCTAGGAATGCAACTGCTTGGTTTGTCCTCCGAGGAAAGTCCGGGAGCCCAGGGATTGGGGATTATCGACGCACAAATCACTCGTTTTAGCGATGGAGTTCAGGTTCCTCAGTTGGGTTGGAACAACGTTGTTCCTGATTCTTCGAGTACACAATCGATCTATCTTGCAGGCGAAGCCTATTTCGCAAACTCGTTTCGCTTACTGGAACCGCCCGAGGGTTGGGAGTTTGCGACGACCGATTATGACGGCCAGTTCGTCAGCAGCATCTGGCGAGGCAAAACACTCGCTTGCCAATTCCATCCAGAACTCTCTGGCCAGTGGGGCCAGCAATTGTTAGAGAATTGGGCCAAATAGACTACTTTACCGAACACCGATAACCTCACACTGAACACCATGCTTAAACCCCGCATCATCCCTTGCCTTGACGTTAACGACGGGCGCGTCGTCAAGGGAGTGAAGTTTCAGAATCTACGCGACGCTGGATGCCCGGTCGAACTAGCGGGACATTATCAAGTACAAGGTGCTGACGAATTGGTTGTGCTGGACGTATCGGCGACACGTCAGGCTCGTTTGGCGATGTTGGAAACCATTGAAGGCGTGCGGAAGCAGCTGTCAATTCCGCTGACCGTTGGTGGTGGTGTTGGTTCGGTAGAAGATGCCCGACGGTTGCTTAACGCGGGAGCCGATAAGGTCAGCATTAATTCAGCGGCGGTGAACAATCCTGATTTGATCAACGAAATGTCCGTTCAGTTTGGGGCTCAGTGTACCGTCGTCGCGATTGACGCCAAACGCAAGGCTGACGATCCGGAACTGTGGCAAGTCATGACGCGCAGTGGCACAAAAGGCGAGGGCATCGATGCGGTAAACTGGTCCGCCGAAGCTCAACAGCGTGGTGCCGGCGAAATTTTATTAACC
>CAYTPS010000509.1:0-3040 GCA_964439245.1 uncultured Pirellulaceae bacterium
TCAAATGGATTAGCTTCGCTGAACGAAAACTCCAATTCACGCTGAACCATTACAGTAACGACACAGGCTTGGATGTAAGAACCTGGGATAGGGCACTTTTTTTCATATCAACTTTTGCAGATGCACTAAATGGAACTCCGACTGCTACTATTGTGTTTAACCCATTGGAGTCACAAGCTGCCAATGGCCAGCAGTTTCAAGATCTCATCACGACCGTACAAGGTTCAAATGGAGAGACACTTCATACTTTTATTCCTGTTACGGACTTAGGCTTATCTAGCTTCAGTAATCCATACCACCAACTCACTGAGACATTTCCATTCGATACTGAGGTAACACTGAATGATGATACCGAAACTACTCTTGCTCAATTTCTAACAGCAAATGTTGGGCAAACATTATATGTAGGCTCTTCACTTAACAATGACGCGAGTCTGGGATTTTTCAACATAGCAGCCACTCCAAATCTTGGTCTGGATGGAGTTTTGTTTAACATAACATCTGGACAAGAAGTAGAAGCAGGATTTGCCCATCAGGTGGAAGCAGTAACGGCTGGGCCTCTTCCTGGCGACGTTAACCTCGACAACGAAGTCACCTTCGCTGACATCCCATCTTTCATTGCACTTCTGCAATCTGGCGATTATCAAGCAGGAGCCGATGTCGACCAGAATGGCGTTGTCGACTTCTCTGACATTGCCCCCTTCATCACCGTTCTGACCTCGCAGTAGCTTGCCAGGCAGTAGGAAAAGAATGGTCCGTCAAACAAATCGAATCTGGTTAACCATTTCAGTTGTCTCAAAACAGCGAGCGTCCAGCTCTTTGATTAATTGACCAATAGACCTTTTGCCAACCCAAAAAATGATGCCAGAATGAGCGACTCCCTCGCTCGCCAAACTTAGCAAGTCATCATCTTGGATGACTATCACTCGTTGATTCTCGAAAGCATTCTCATCAAGATGAAACCGAATCACTGCCGACATCCATGTTTTGGGAATCAGTGTTTAACTGCTTTACCATCGTCGCAGTAAATTCCCGATCCGATTTCAATGCCGCCTGAATCTCGGCTTGGTTCTCAAAGTAGTAGGCCAAATTGGCATGAACCTGAGCGAGCGAAATGTGAGGATACTCCCTCACAATTTCATCGCCATTTTTATTATTTCGCTCGTACAGCGTAACGATGTCCTGGACACGCACGCGCGTACCGCTCATTAAGGCTCGTGGTTCACCACGGCGATTGTCTCGAATTTCAATATGATTTGCGATCGTCGGTTGCGTATCCTAGTTATGCCACTGTTCCTAGCGTTTTTCCAAGCATTTCCAAAATCAGGGGTTCATCACAGAATTTAGTGACAAAGATGAAGCGTAGTGGATTTCGCCAAGAAATCCTTGCTCCTAATTCGAAGGGAATTCTGGCGAATCCCACTACATCTTTGCTCAAGACCAAAATGATGCCACAAAGTCCCGTGAAGAGCCAAAATTATGAGGGCAGTAGGAGAAAAGAATGTTCTCTGGTAATTCCAGTAAAAGCAATGACCGGCCAGCGGTCGATTGAGCCTCCTTTCTTGGGTGCAGCAACGCTTTTTTAAGGGGTGCCTCCAACAGGGGTGGCGAGGATTGAATAAGCTAGCATGCCATCGAGTGTTTTTGATGGCCGAAGATATCTGCATTGTCACCGGCGGGCGTAATCTTTACAAAGCGAATTGAGAAATGGTCCACAGTTGTTTCCAGCGAAGTGGCGTCGACTGAAACCGCACAATCAAACAAACAAAAAACTACATCCACTGCCAATTCATCACGGATTCGATTTCGTTGGCAATGAAAACCATTCGATTTCGTCAGGGAGGACGAGTAATGAAATCTTCAGTATTGAAAACAATTTTGATGGCAATGGTTGCTGTCGCAACACTAACCGGAACAGCTTCGGCTCAGGAGAAATCCGGTATTGTCGCCGTGCTGGACGTTGCCAAGGTCTTCAAGCAAAACCGCAGCTTTGAATCTCGGATGCAGTCCATCAAGTCGACTGCTGACCAGCTCAAGGCGGAGATCCAGCAAAAACAAGAGGCTATCAAACAAGAAGCTCAGGGTTTGAATGACTTCGAAATTGGCTCTCCAGAGCGCAACCAGATGGAAGCCACCCTTGAGCAAAAGCAGGCGGGGCTGCGAACCGAAGCACGCCAGGCAGAAATGGATCTGCTCACCAAAGAAGCCAAAATCTATTTTGAAACTTACCAGCAAATGCAGGGCGTTCTAAAGTCACTTTCGGCCCAGCACGGTATCTCATTGGTGTTGCGTTTTGACAGTGAGGAAATCGATCCAACAAATCGCGGCGAAGTGATCAAAGGCGTTAACCGCGCGATCGTCTACCAGGAAAAACTTGATCTGACTACGATGGTGATCAACCAGATGTCCAGCGACACTGCCAGTGCAGGTGCAGCGACGACTCGTTAGAGCTCTCGCATCGGTAGATAGAGAATTTTCAAAACAGAGCTGGTCCTCAAGGACTGGCTCTGTTTTTTTATCGCGCTGTTGCAGCCCAAGCTCTCAAAAGCGGGCTACAATAAACGAGAAGCAGCGCGAATGGTTTTTGAAGAATTACACCGAGAAACGATCGAAAAAACATGAATATTCTGGTTGTTGAAGACGCGCTGGTTGAGCGCTTGGCTCCCGCATCGACAGCGCGTCCCACGATGGCGATCACTTGCGGAAGCTACCGCCTGATCGACTGGCTAGGCCGACTCGACGGGACGTTGGTGCCGCATGTGCGACCGTTTCTTGCTCAAATCGTAGCCGCGGATTTTCCACAGTTAGCCTCCAAGATTGACGCAGCCGCCGAAACAACGCTGATCGTCAACGCCCGTTTGGCACCGACGTTTTCAAACTTTGCCAAACTGAGTGATTTCGTAAAAACGTACGGGCCCTCAGCGACGTCGGTCGCAGCAGGCCAAGCCGCAATTTCAATGAAAACTTTGTCGCTGATTGCAGCGGCCGAGGAGGCTGGTTCAACCGCTGAAAAGTTCGCCGCGGAGCTACTGATATCAAC
>CAYTPS010000510.1:0-959 GCA_964439245.1 uncultured Pirellulaceae bacterium
CATTGCTTCTGAGCAGCCCTGCGATTGACGCAGGTGATCCAGCGGCGGTCGCCGGTCAAAACGGAATACCCGAGTTCGACCAACGCGGCACCGGCTTTGATCGCGTTCGGGCGGGTCGGGTCGATATGGGTGCTTTCGAAGTTCAGAACCAAGCACCCGTGTTCACTTCACCCGATTCCGCCAGCGTCGCAGAAAACACTTCGGCAGTTCACACGCTAACGGCAACCGATGCGGATGTTCCGGCTCAATCAATCACGTTCGACATCAACTGCACTGAACTGGACAACGAACTGTTCGTACTCGTTAACGGCAACGAACTCCAGTTCAGTACCGCACCCGATTTTGAAAATCCTGTCAACTCCAACCACATCTACCAAGTCAGCGTGACCGCCACCGACGTAGCTGGACTGGCAACAGTTCAGACGATCACGGTCACCGTCACACCGGAAAACGACAACGCACCCGTTTTCACCTCCCCCGATACGGCCAGCGTCGTTGAGAACTTTATGGCGGTTCACACGCTGACGGCAACCGATGCTGACTTGCCCGCCCAGTCGATCAACTTCGCCATCAGCGGAAGTGGAGCCGACAATGGCTTGTTTGAAATTGCCGCCGGAAACGAACTTCGCTTTACCGATGCACCCAATTTCGAGAACCCAACCGACGCCGACGGCAACAACATCTACGAAGTCACCATCACCGCCACCGACGACGCTGGATTGGCAACCGTTCAGACGATTCAAATCACCGTCACCGACGTAATCGACACTTTCGTTGTCGATATCGCAACGGATGAAAATGACGGCGACTTCAGCGCTGGTGATTTGTCACTGCGAGAAGCGATCGAACTTGCCAATGCCTTGCCGATGGGTGGCGGCGAGATCACATTTGGCTCAACATTTGACACGCCACAAACTATTTCGCTGGATGCCGGTTTGGGTGAGTTGGCGATTACGAAT
>CAYTPS010000510.1:969-3040 GCA_964439245.1 uncultured Pirellulaceae bacterium
GTTGGAATCACGGGCTCAGGAAGAGAGCTTGTCACGATTGATGCTCAGCAAAATTCGCGAGTCATCAACTTCACCGACAGCGATGGCGACCTAACGCTGAACGGTCTGAAGTTGCAAAACGGTCAAACGACAGACAGCTCCAACAGCTTTGCCGACACGACGTATAGCGGTGGCGGAATCCGGTTCGATTCCAGCGGCACGTTGACGCTAACGGACACGACAGTCAGGGACAATAGCGTCACGGGCTATTACTCCCAAGGTGGAGCGATCTTCACTCAGGCTGGCGACATCGTCATGGATAACAGCACGATCAGCGGTAATTACGTCGAAAAATTCGCATCCCGCGGAGGGGGCATCTATTCGGATTCCGGAAACGTCACGCTGAACAATAGTGTCGTCGATGGAAATAGCACTTCCTGGATTGGCGGTGGAATCGCCAGTAAAAGCGGGAATGTTACGGTGCATGGAAGCACCATCAGCAACAACATCTCTAGAAACCAAACAGGTGGTGGAATCTTTGCTGGCAACGGAGACCTGACAATAACCAACTCCACGCTTAGTGGTAACAGCTCCGCTTTTGAAGGCGGCGCAGTGATGGCTGAAGATGCCAACGTTCTGATCAGCCACAGCACGATCACCAACAATAGTACTAACATAAATCATGGCGGCGGAGTGGCAACGGAACTGAATGTCGGTGCTGGCCTGCGAAGTTTGACGATCGACCATTCGATTGTGGCCGGAAATTCGGCCAGCTCTTCGCCAGACTTTGGATTGCTTGGAAATCAGCCGGCACTAGCGGTGACTCATAGCTTGATCGGTGACAATTCGGGTGTTCCATTGGCTGAAGCACCCGTCGGCTCGCCAGACGCCAATGGTAACTTGATCGGCGACCCAAATGGAGCTGGCGTGATTGATCCGATGCTCAGCGGTTTGGGGAATTACGGTGGTTCGACGCAATCTCATTCGTTGCTGTTCGGCAGTCCGGCTTTTGACGCTGGCGATGCGAACTTCAGCAACAGCGGTCTGCCGTTCGATCAACGTGGCGAAGGATTCGATCGAGTTTTCAATAACCGGATCGACATCGGTTCTCATGAGCATAGCGGGCCAGTGATTACATCGACGACGTTTGAAATCGCAGAGAATACCACGCCGCTTCTTCGATTAATGTCGGCTGGGCCAAATTCGACGTTGTTCCGAGTGTCCGGCGATGGAGTCGACGACAGTCAGTTCAGCACACTTTTTGGCAGTTGGCTAAGGTTTAGAGAAACACCTGATTTCGAAATGCCAACCGATGCCGATGGCAACAACGTGTACGAAGTCAATGTAACCGCGACTGATGAGTTTGGGTTCTCAAGCGCGAAAACAATTTTCGTTACGGTCACGAACGTGGACGATAACGAACTTGAGTTCACTTCCCCCGACAACGCGAATGTCGCTGAAAACACAACGCTCGTTCATACGCTCACCGCATCCGATGCGGACATGCCCAACGATCCGGTTGAGATTTCACTATTGGGCGTTGCACCAGCAGGCGATCTTGGGCCGGCCGCGTCGATGGCACATAACGAAACGCTAAAGTCTCCAGATGGTTCTCACACCATGCTGTTTCAAAGCGATGGTAATCTGGTTGTTTACAACTTTGGCACCGTGAAGTGGGCCAGTGGGACGTCAGGGCCAAGCTCGGTCACGATGGAGCCGGACGGAAATCTGGTTCTTCGCGCCGGGTCAACGATTGTTTACCAGACAAATTCAGGAGACGATTCGTTTTCAAATGCCCGTTTGCACTTGAGTAATGATGGCCAACTGATCGTCTATCGAGTTGATGGAGAGAAACTTTGGGAATCCACTTTGGGTAGCACCTCGGGCGGTGGCACTGACTTCATGCCACCAGTTTTAGATGCTTCCTACAAACAAGGTTTCGACAACGATTTGTTTGAGGTCGTTGGTGACGAGCTTCAATTCAAGTCAGCTCCCGACTATGAAAACCCAACCGACTCCAACGCTGACAACCAGTACCTTGTCAGCGTGATCGCCAAAGACGTAGCTGGACTGGCAACAGTTCAGACAATCA
>CAYTPS010000511.1:0-3018 GCA_964439245.1 uncultured Pirellulaceae bacterium
CTTCTAAATTCAGCGCAAAGAGTTTTCCTCGAACGTCATTGGTAAGTCCTGCGATGTAAACGGTTTTTTGTTCCTTTTTTGTGGCGGCATCTTTGGAAGCCACAATTGCAGCAGAGGATTCAAAGCCACCATCGTCCAGCTTGAAATTCCAGGCCGGCGTCAGAGCATCGCTAGTCTCTCCTTCAGCAAAACCTGTGGATTGAGAGTTGCCTCGGAAGGAGGTCCAGTCTGAGCCAGCGTTTTGTGCGATAACCGTTGCTGGAGATGCGAGGCAAGTTGCGCAAAATAGCATTCCAAGGTTAACGAGCAAGCCTTGGCACTGTTGTAGGTGACGACTTCGGCTGCGAAGACTTCTCATAAGGCGTGCTTGTAAATTTCCAATAGTGAAGACTCATCGACCGGAACCGGATTAAATGTCCCTGTCCACTGTTTGGCTGCTGCTGCGGCAAGCTGGGGTAATTGTTCTTGGCTGACGCCGATTTCGGATAGCCGAGTTTTCAGTCCTACGTGTTCGCAAAATCCGGTTAATGTTTCGGCGAGGGCTTGGCTGCTGCCTCCCATGGTCGAGTAAGTTTCTTCGGACTGTTTGTCTTGGCTGCCGTTGAACCGCACCACGTGGGGCAACATTAAACCTACGGCTTGTCCGTGGGCGGTGCCACAAGTTGCTGTCAGCGGATTGGCCAAGGCGTGGGCTGCGCCCAGCATCGAGTTTTCAATCGCGACGCCCGCGTAGGCAGCTCCTAGTTGCATCGCCGACCGGGCGGCAACATCTTTCGGGTCAAGAATTACTGCCGGTAGGTTCTCAGACAATAATTGCCAAGACTTTTCAGAAAATAAGGATGAGGTTTCATTGCGTTTGGTGGTGACCGCAGTTTCAACGGCGTGGGAGAGCGCGTCGATGCCTGTCAGCGCTGTGACGCTGGGAGGTTGTGTCAACGTCAGCAGCGGGTCGAGGATGGCGATCTGGCAGCTCGCCCGTTTGTCTCCGCACGCCATCTTTACATGTGTTTCCGTCTGCGAGATCAAAGCGAAGGATTGCATCTCGCTGCCGGTGCCGGCAGTCGTTGGGATGGCGAACATCGGCAGCATCGGACCGGTTGCTTTACCAACTCCCCAGTAGTCCTCCATTCTGCCGCCACAAGAGTAGAGGAAATTAATACCTTTGGCACAGTCCATCGAACTGCCCCCGCCCAAACCAATCAAGATGTCAGGCCGATAGTCTCTGGCCACAGCTAGTCCCGCATCGACGTGTTCGGTCGTCGGGTTTTCACGTGCTCCATCGAAGACAATCGAGTCGATGTTTGATTCTCTTAGTGCTTTGACCGCACGCGCGACATGGCCCACGGCGGTGATGCCGGGATCGGTGACAACGAGCGCCTTGGAGAAACCCGCCTCAGCCGTCAGTTCGCCGACCTGATCAATCGCGTTTTCCGCGTGAACAATTCTAGTGCGAAGATTAGTGTCGAGTGGCTGCATGGAGTGCGGGGCTCTGATACGCGATGGTGTGGTAGTTATTCTCGCAGCCGATCTCGCAAGAGATAGGAACGTCTGCAAAGCCTTGCGACTTCGGCTTCGGGAATGTTTGCAACTATGTCAGTGCGGCGACACGTGCTTCGCTCATTTGATAGGCGCGTGAACGGAACAAGAAATCGATAATGTTGCCTTCGTGAGGCTGGAGCCAGTTCAACCGGTTCGTTGGAATTGGTCCGATGTTCAAACGGTCAATCGACGTCGCGTCGGTTAGCTGGTCAATCCAAGTCTGGTCTTCCGTGATTGCCGTTCCGACAAGCGTTGGGCCCGCCGCTTTGAGCATTTTGTCCTGAGGACATTTGACGACCGTCGCAAACGGAAACATAAACTCTTTGCTGGCGATGGGACATTCGGGACTTTCGGCGTGTGCGACGACGGGACGCAAATAGCTACAGCGTTCTTTTTCCACCAGTCGATCACCGTACTTTTCTGTACAGTCGGTGACGCCGTTTTCTTTCAGGTCGTTCTTAACCATGTCCCAGACCGCTTTGCCCATACCGGGAACCGTGAACGCGGCCAAGCCAGCATTTTCATCTTCAGGTCCCAATGCTTCGACGGGACCGATCTTTTCTGCAATCGCTTGTGCAATCTCCAGCGTATGACGTGAAGCGTAAATTGCCGACGCGTTGATACAGCTGCGACCGCCGTTGATGTAAACGCTTTCCACCATCGCATCCAAATATTGCTCCCAGTTATCAACGCAGTCATCACCCAAGAAAATCTTCGAAAATCCAGGGCCATGGACTTGGACGCGCGGGTTACCAGAGAATTGGTCAACGGTATTCTGTGATCCAAAAATCATGCTGCGTGGGCAGGAGTCCATGAGCGCCGAACCAACATCGTGTCCGCCGGGATAAAGCGAAACAGCTTCCGGGGGAATGCCGACTTCTTTGTAAGCCGATGCAACGCGGTAAGCGGTCCATGGTTCTTGAGAACCGGGTTTTAAGACCAACCCCATCTGCAGCGGGATCGCTGGCAACCAAAGCGTATGTACGCCGGGCGAGTTAGACGGCAACACGGCACCGAGCACTGGCGTTTGCGCTTGATAACTAACCACGACACCACGATCCTCAACTCCATAACCGCGGGTAAGAATATCGAGGTCTAACCCTCGGGTTAGGCACTGAAGAATTTCGGTCATGTTACGCATGACGAAACTGTTCTTGGTCATGTTCGAGCGGCACATATGTTCGGGCAGGCCCGTTGAAGCCGACTGGTGCCGTACAAATTCGTCTGCCGTTTGCGTGCCGTCGCCAAGAGGAACCGTACCGTTTTCGAACAGGTCGGCGGCTTGGCCAATCTTTTCGATTAGCTCAGCACACGAGAATTGGCGGAGTGCATCACGGGCTTTGGCCGCGGTCCGCATATCTCGAGTGACCAAGCCCCCGTTGGCCGAGTGTACCTTGGCGATACTCTCGCCGGTATTAAAGTGGACGACTTCGGTCGTTTCGAGTGATTCATAGGGTTTCCCCCAGCGAATGACAGGAA
>CAYTPS010000512.1:0-3012 GCA_964439245.1 uncultured Pirellulaceae bacterium
TGGAGAGTTACTCTTGGGCTCCCTGTTTTTCTAATTCAGCAAACACGCGTAACGTGCCCTCATAGACATCGCCCAACAGTTTGGGATTGAGTATCATCTTTGGCGGCCCAAATCCGAACAAACGTTGTTTAAGCAAGATCAACAGATCAAAATATTCAGCCGCCGTCGCCAAATCGTGATGCACGACAACGACCGTCTTTCCTTCGTTTTTTAGATCTTCCAAAACATCAAGGATCGCTCGTTCGGTCGCCGCGTCGACGCCGGCAAAGGGCTCATCGAGAAGCAAGATGTCTGCATTCTGCGCCAGCGCCCGCGCCATGAATACGCGTTGCTGTTGACCACCGGACAGTTGACCGATCTGCCGCCCACGGTAATCGCTCATGCGGACCTTCTCCAGCGCTTCATCGGCCAACTTGTAATCGTTTGCGGTAAGGTCTTGCCACCAGCGCCGGTATGAATAGCGTCCCATGGCGGCTACCTCGCGCACCGTGATTGGAAAATCCCAGTCGACCGCTCCACGTTGCGGAACATAGGCCACACGTCCCTTGACGTTAGAAACGTCCGTACCGAAAATTCTCACCGAGCCCACATCAGGTTTGACGAAACCCAGCATCGATTTCATTAACGTGGATTTTCCTGAACCATTGGGACCAATGATCCCCACCAATTTCCCCTCTTGGATCGCCAAAGATATATCCAACAGCGCCGGTACTGGGCCGTAACTGACGGTTAAATCTTCGACTTCGATCGCCGGAATAGTGCTTTTGCTTTGGCTCACTAATGATCTCCCGCAGAGTGATCGTGGGAGTTGGCGCCAGAGAGCGACTGGGCAGAATCAACGCGAAACAGAACGTCCCCGCCGACGACAAAGGGTTCCGCGCTGGTAAACGTTTGCCGATGCAGTTCGCGGCTTCCTTGCAAGACGATCACTTCCATCGCGTACAGCGACAAAGGTTTTGCATCGGAGAGAAATGCTTCGGGGTCTTCAAAGTTGACTGCAACATTGACCGTATTTTTGCCAATTTCGACATCGGGGATTTCAACTTCGATGGGTTCATCAGGCGGCACGGAACGATTAATCGTAAGAAACGAGTTGGACTTAATCGCCACTTCAACTGCTGGTCCGCCGAGCGCACCGCCATCAAACAGTGGCGCCGACCGGAGAATTTTCAGCCTCGTGGGCTTTTGCGAGAACTTAGTCTCGACGACGCTAGCCGGGCGTGAGACAGAGTTCTTGAACTTTATATAACTCCATGTCCCACCGATCAATAAAGCGACCATCAATAGTGTCAGCAGTGGACGCATGTTGCAGGAAATTCAAAAAAGCAAAGGTAAATATGAGGTCGAAATTCGGTGGATAACTGAATCTATGGTGTGTCGATCGCCGATCGAAGGAACTTTCTATTCCTTCAACGCCCCGACGATTGTCAGAACGTTTTCGCGCATCATGCCGATGTACGACTCGCCGGCGGTTCCTTGTGCGCCCATGGCATCGGAATATAGTTCTCCGCCGATCTCCACACCCGCCTCACGAGCGATTTGTGCAACCAGTTCACGGTTGAGCGTCGTTTCGATGAAAACACTTTTCACGCCTTGCTCGCGGATCTGAGCGACAATCTCTGGAATCTTCTGTGGGTTCATTCCTGTTAGTTCTTCGGTCGTCCATCCCTTGGGACTGATCGCGGTGAAGTTATATGCTCGACAAAAGTATTCAAACGCATCGTGGTGGCTAACCAAGATCCGGCGTTCGGCAGGAATCTGTCCGACCTGTTTCCCAATCCAAAGGTTCAGTGATTTCAGTTGTAGTCGATATAGATCGGCCCGCGCCTCGTAGAAAGACGCATTGTCCGGATCGATTTCAGTCACCGCATCGCGAATGTTCTTCACATATATCCACGCGTTGTTAGCATCCATCCAAGCATGTGGATCCTTTACAGAGACACCCTCTTCGTCGGTGCTAACTGGGTTGACTCCTTCGATACAAGTTGTGATCGGCTTGCCGGCGTTTTCGGCGAGCGTTCTCATCCAGCCATGCCCTTCTAAATTCCAGCCGTTCTCCAAGCATAAATCTGAACCAGTCACCGCGGCACTGTCCTTGGTGGTCGTGCGGTAGTTATGAGGATCCTCTCCGGGCCCCAGTACGCACTTCACTTCCCATAAATCTCCAACCACATTGCGAGCGAAGTCAGCGATCTGGGTAGTGGAACATACGACGACCTTCTTTTGAGGCTCCTCGGCGGTTGCCTCACCGGTCGATGCGAGTAAACAAAACGTCGCAGCCACAAGAAAGAGAGCGGTTTTGAAAAATTTCATCTGGCATCAAGGGGCTTTGAGTGAGTTCTTAATCTGGAAATTATCTCGAAATCTGCTTCTCTTGGCCAGTACACAACGAAAAAACGTTTGGAAAAACGTGGTTCTGGGGCGAGCGAAGCCGCCGACAAATAAATTTTCAAATTTAGTTTGCAACATTTCTCTGCACCCTACGACTATCCATGGAAAGCGGCAATTCCCGGCAGCAATGCCAGAGAGTTGCCATCCAATCTCTCGTTTAAAAGGATCAGTTTATGTTGCGCTTTATCAAATATACGACCGGCACAGTACTGGCCGTTTTCATCGGTGGATTCTTGTTGTTCGGATCGGATCTAACCAGCATGTTGAAGACATCTGCCAAGTCGATTCAAAAAAATGCTCGCCAAAGCGTCCCTGTGGAATTTGAACTCGACCGAGCCAAAGATCAAATCAATGACATCCTGCCGGACCTGCAGTCCCAGGTTCGAATGATTGCCGAAGAAGAAGTGGCAATTGCAAGATTGGAAAAAGAAGTGGCTCAGGACCAACAGCGCATGCAGCAACTGGAAAAATCACTCGCCAACCTGCGCAAGAAAGTGCGTACGAATCAGGTTTCGTGGCGTGTAGGTGAGGCTGAAATGGATCGGCAGCAATTCACAAAACAGCTTCAGTCAAGATTCAACCATCTGAAACAAGCCAAACTCTCAACGGACAGCAAAGAAC
>CAYTPS010000513.1:0-3012 GCA_964439245.1 uncultured Pirellulaceae bacterium
GATCGAGGCCGCATCACCGCGCACAGCGCGGGCGTCGTCGATCTAACGCAAATGCCGTCATCAAACGTGCCAATGTGCTCCAAGGTGTCTAGCCCAGAGCCCAATCCCAAAGTGAGGGTGAAGATTGATGCGAAGCGAGGCTGGCTTTGAGGAATTTCTCTTGTTCTTAGAACTGATAGTCAAACTACATTCCAACTCCTCTTACTCATGAATATTCCAGAGAACTTGGCACAGATGCCTCAGCCAGAGCTCCGCAAGCATTGGCACAATCTTCCCTTTGTCTCGTACACGCCTCCGCCATTGTATCTCCCATTAGCTCAATTCTGTGCTTCGTAGACCGCTCAGCTAGTTCAATCGAGGAAATAGGTAGTGATGCATTTTTTTCTATCTTGGCCCCAAAAACACACCTCGCCGCACGAACCCTTATCAGGGTGCTTAAGCAAGTTGGGCAAGGCTCCGAAGTCGTGACAAACGAATAGCCATCCAACTTTGTAACTCTAAGTTTCCTACATAAGCCCCGCACAGCATTGATTTCTGCGTGAGCGGTTGGATCAAATAAGCTCTTAACGCGATCTCTGTCTTTCCACACGACTTGCCCATTTCCGTCAATTACTACGCATCCAAAAGGAGCGTCGCCATCGGCGGCTGCTTGTGCTGCTTGCTCCATAGCTAGTGTCATGTACCCGGTCCACATACAATATAGAGTGTATCACACCAACATTTAGGTCAAGTAACAACTTGACCGCATATTTATTGTGCAGAAATTCGCGCTAAGCTAGCAGATCTCGTCGTCTTGCTATCATCGAGCAAATATCAGCTACGCTAAAGTCCTTAGCGTCTACATATCCATCGATTGACAGAAGGCCTTCCGGGCGCTCATCCTCGTTCATCCCCTCAACAACGACGAACATGATCTGATCGTCCTTTCTTCTCTTTATGAAGTCGCGAACCACCCGCCACTCCAAGCCACACCACTCACTCTTGCGATAGTCCGGCGCAAGAAACGCCACCAGAAGTTCGGATTGCTCAAGGTAAACCGACTGAAGTTTCGTATCAAGATTTGGCCCAGCTAGGTCCGCCTGAAATTTGAAATCATAAAACACATCGTTGACCGCGAATGTTTCTAACAAACTGGAATACACTTGCTCTACATACTTACGATGAGTTCCTGGAAAGGTCAGCGCTATTTTGAACCGCCGTTTGTTAAAGGGAGTTAAGTCTGGCATTCGGTTTGTCCTTGCATCAGATAGTAGTTTCCGGATTTTTTTTGCAAGGTTTTCATCAAGTACTGCTCGCTGGCCGTCGACCAGGTGCAGAATTTTTTCTGATGTAAACACTCGCCTCGCCGCCATTATTTCTTCAGCACTCGCCAACGCGATAATTCCGGACAAGTCGTGTCGAAGGCAAAAATCCCGGTACTTGCCCAGATCGAAGTCCAAAGGATTGCTATTTCCAACGAAGAGGCCATGAGCAATTACCGACCCTGTCACGACGCCAACCCCATTATGGCGATGACTGTCCGCATACGTTGCAAATGATGCACTGTGCAAATCATCAAACATTTCGTGCGGAATCCCCGATGCGTATAGAGCGCCTTCGCTAGACTCCCAAGTTGAGTTGCCTGTATCATCATCGGCAATTCTATGAATCCAATCGTTAAACTCTTGCTCAACAAAAAAATTTACAGCTTTGCCAACACCTAAGTCAACCCAAAGCGAGTGAGCCAAGCTCCCAGTATCAAAGTCTTTTTTTTCGACGAGAAGACTCGAATAGTCTGCCACTGACTTGCCTATATCGTAGTACGCTTGATGATACTTCACTACATGGCGAACGTTTTGATAGTTGTGTTGTTTCTTTTCGCGCTCTCGATAAGGATCTATCGTATTTGTCAAGAGTCGCACAAAGCCCTCCTCGCAAAGTGCTCGGTTCTTGTGAAGACACAATCTTGTCGCTGAGGCTTCTTCCAAGAAAGTCCGAGAAACAAGAACGAACGAAGATCGTGGCATGAACAAGGCGCAGAGCTTAAGTTCAAAACTTTGAATTGCTTCGACCTGCTCGGGAGCATGTCCTTTAGTTCGATGCGAAAGTTCAATTACAGCTTCGTCGAAGCCTTGGTATAAATATCTTTTCGACATATCTACTTTCGGTCTTGCCACGGCATGTTGAGCCAGATCTTCGAATTGTCTATTTCGCTGTACGAGGTGACCAATTCGTTTATCCAAGGTCGAGTTTCCCTCAGTCTAGGTCGATCGACAGCATAGCAATAGTATTTGCAGTCTGCATTTGGATGTAGTGTTTGAACCATTGTTGAGACGATTTCTAGGGTGCCGCCGAAGGTTGCAACGTCGTCGACAATCAAAATGCTCTTCGGTTCACCAAACAATTCTGGAATTCGAAATTCTTTAGGCTTTCGCGATCGTCGGTGTCCTTTGTCTCTATCAAAAACGTAGAATGGATCGTTGTTTCCTTCTGCGGCGATACGAGCAACTACGTTCATAGGAACCAGAGGCGCGAGATAGCTCAAGTGCACCGCAATAGGAACTCCGCCTCTGCTGATTCCGAGAATTGCATCAGGCTGGGTCCACTCTTGAACCAACCTTTCATTTGCGGCTGTCACATCCGCCCAAGAAACATGATCTACCTTAGCCATCGATCCACCTCAAAATCTTCCAATGAAGCATTACTTTAACAATCACCAAAGCGCACCATGATCCACGACTAGATTGGAGCGCCCACACGGGAAGAAGATTACATTGAAAAGAGCGATTTCTCCTAGATTTTTTTGGCTCAAATCTGAAGTGATAGTAGCTGCTGCACGAACGTACTTGGAGCTTGTCAACTAGACAGTTCCCCCTTGTCACGTACCCTAGTCACCAGAGCGTTCTTCGCTCACTCCCTCAAACTACTATGGTGACGCTATGGCTATGCAACGCATAGATTTCAAACACGTGCGCCAGCACGCGGACTTTGCCCGCGTGCTGGCTGCATACAATATCGACCTAACCCAAGACG
>CAYTPS010000514.1:0-3009 GCA_964439245.1 uncultured Pirellulaceae bacterium
CGATGACCGGCTATACGGTGGCAGCGCAAACGACACGTTGCTCGGTGGAGTTGGCAACGACGAACTGCGTGGTGAAGGTGGAAACGACACTCTACGCGGTGGCGACGGCGACGACTACCTGCACGGTGGCAACAACAACGACCACATCTTCAGTGACGCCGGTGCGGATGAATTGTGGGGCGCAGGCGGGTTCGACACCTTCTTCGCTGATGATGCAGACGATGTAAGAGACAGAAGTAGCAGTGAACCGCTAACAGAGGGGCCCTCGACACCACCTGCTTCCATGGGGGATCTTGTATTTGAAGACACTAACGGCAACGGGGTCTTTGACGCGGGTGAAACAGGAATCGGCGACGGCACCCTTACGCTGTTTTCAGGCTCGACAACAATCGCCACCCAAACGACCGATGCATCTGGAAACTATTCCTTTGAGAATTTGGCAGCGGGCAACTACCGCGTCAAACTGACCACTGATCTTACCTTTGACTACGACCTCACCACACCAACTTCGGTTGATGTGTCTTTGGCTGAAGGACAAGAAGACATTTCTGTTGATTTCGGTGCTAAGGCTTTGCCTCCCGGTACGGGTTCGATTGGTGATTTGGTTTTTGAAGATTTGAATGAAAACGGAACGTTTGATTCAGGAGAGTTGGGGATAGAGGGTGCGAGGGTCAAGCTATTGCAAGGATCCAACGAGATTGTAACGACAACGACAGGTTCTTCGGGCGAATATTCATTCACGTCGTTGCGAGCAGGGAACTACCAAGTTGAATTAGTTTCCAGCAGTGTTGAAGGTCGTGAAACAACAACTAGTGGATCCTTCGAGGTGACGCTATCCGACGGGGAACAAATTGCGAGCATTGACTTTGGCGCTACGGCTCCAGAGGTCAATGTGGAGGATCTCACGACCGCACTTCTTACCGCCCTTGGCTCCGGTTTTCTTGGTCAACTGAACAATTCTCAATTCGTATCTTTTATGTCTGTTCTTGGGCCTCAGGTAAGTCGGGTGACTACCGGTCAGGTTGAAATCGTTACAGCCGGGTTCAGAAAGCAGGTATTCCAAAGAATATCTTTGGGTCCTGCCGAAGTATTTGATTACGTGGGAGACTACCCTTCCTATCTACCAGATGCTGTTGCATTCGACTTGGTTGCTCAGCGCGTGCCGGGTGTTTCGACCACTCACCTTGTCCAAGCCGTTTCGCTCGGTCCAATTGTTGGGGCGGGTTTACTAGGGGCGAGTGTGTCAGCAGTTCGGTTGAGTACAGGTGATGCGGAGTTAGTCGGAGAACTTGATCTCGCAAATTTGGATTCCGGTTTAACAACTTTTCCAGTTGGTATTCCACTTGCCCCTGTAGGTGCAGTGGGTTTTTATGACCAGCTTTTTGACTATGCGGGTGGCGCGCTAGAATCATTGGCAGAGTCAATTACAGGAACTCTGTCAAGTATTGGACTGGGTGAAGAGAAGAGGCAACAGCTTTTTGATCTCATAACAACAGAGGCCGGCATCGAAGGACGAAGGCTGCAGCTTCTCCAAGCGATCAGGGCGTCAAAGCTCGATGTGCTGGTTGATCCTACGGATCGCACTAAGAAGTTTTTCTTTGATGACATACCCGGAGGCGTAAACGAAGTAAGACTCGGAGGTCCAGGGGACGCAACTGCTAGGCCCGTAGTCACTTGCGGGATAGGTAGATTTGATTGTGACGACTATGTAGAGGCTGGAGTCAATTTCTTAACCGCGAGTAAAGGTGACTTTGGTGGAGTACTCGAGAATGCTGTGGTTACCGCCTACCAAGGGGAATACCTTAAGCAGCAACTGGTAGTGGAAGAAGGTCCGAATCAGATACCCCGCCTAGTTGTGAAAAATTTTGGTACAAAAAAACATGCGGTTGTTCTAATTTCGCTTGGCAATGGTGAGCACTGCCGCTGGAACGCGGATGACAGGTATCTTTCTCAACCGTTCCTGACAATAGAGCAAGCAGTTGAGGACGCAATTTGGGGATCTGGGCGGACGCTTCGAACAAGCAACGTGACTGATGTCAAACCATTTATTCGGCCGCCAGCTGCAAGTGGGAGCCCTGATGCTTTTTCTTTTCAAGACGATCCGGGCTATCGTATATTGTTTATCGAGGCGCAACTTGAACAAGGACAAACACAGGAACGAGTCCAGAGATTTTTTACGCGACCTTCACCCATTGAAGAATAATGTTTGTCTTTGCTGTTGCTCGCTTTCACTCCTTCAAAATTAGTCATAGGTGTGCTTTATGTTTAAAAGCCCCGTTTTTCTTGCCTTTTTTGTTTCATTGATTCTTGTGGGGAGTCATGCGAAAAGCAATGATGTTCCGCGGCCGATGGTAATCCGGTTCGATGGCAAAGCCGTCTGTAGTATGATTTTCTGGGCCTCTGGTGAGATTGATGATCCTGACTTATTGTGGGGAATGGCCTTAGCCCAAGCTAGCTCGCGCCCGATTACTTTTTCCAAGAATTTTGATTACAAAAAGTTTCTAGACAAAGATACTGGAATCCGTAGGATCATTCTTTCCGACAAAGGCCATGCGGGCTCCGCGATCACGGGATTGCGCGCACAAATAGACGAAGCGGGTGCCATTTTTTGCCATGAAATAGCTATACAGTACAGAAAAAATTACGGTCGCTTGGGTCGGACTGGTTGGTTTCTAAATCTGACCGACAAATTCATCGAGAAAGGCTGGAATCGGTTTGTTCCTCGCGATGCAATAAAGTCCATCTCAGAGATTAGAGGAGATGAAAGAAATAGCATATTGGGCATTGTAGAAGATGGCGTAGCACCCCCTCAAACCAATGCGAATGATGACGCTACCCCAACTGTTTTGAAAGTTTACATATCACAAGGACGCCGGTTGATTTTAGTTGGGGAGCTAGCCATAAGTGACGACCTAAGCAATGACCAAGTTTGGGCGAAATTAATCGAGAAACTAAGAGCCTATCCCAGAACTGAACCATTTGATTTAGCTTCCGTAACACTGTTGCATT
>CAYTPS010000515.1:0-2995 GCA_964439245.1 uncultured Pirellulaceae bacterium
CCTCATGCATTCGTTGTCGGTAAGACTGGTGAAATTGAATGGTCTGGCCACCCGGGGGCGCTTGACCCGATTCTAAAAAAGGTTGTCGACGATTCATGGGATCGAGAGAAGCACTATGCAGATCAAAGAGAAATTGCTTCGCTGGATGAACGAATTGGCAGAGCGCTGCAAGTCGATGACTTCGCCAGTGCGTTTGACCTAGCCGGTGAATTGCCTCCTCTTCATGGCGAAGAGGATCAGTTGGCTTTGCGGTTCAAACGCGCGATGCTGGCGATGCGTTTGCCAGGCGACGACGGCCGAGCGTTTTTCAAAGAGACGCTAGAAGAGTTTTCGAAAGAAGATGGGGCAGTCGCGGCGCTGGTTTGGAAGGTCGTCGAACTCAAGAACAGTCGCGGAGAAGTTTCCGAAGGCATACTGAGCGACTCACTTGCTGCCATTGAATCGGTGGTTACTACAATGTCGACCGAGACTGATGATCAGAAGATGATCAAAGGTGCTACGATCGATATCATGGCACATCTTTTGTTCGTGATGCGGCGACTGGACGACGCGCTTGCAGCTCAAGAGAAAGCAGTGCAGCTGCTGGATGAAAAAGAGATCACCGACTTTTTGGCTTTCTTGAAGGCGCGAAAAGCAGAGCTGGCATCCAAGGAAGAAAAACAGGGCGAGAAACAGCTCAAATCGGGTTCCTAAATTTCTTTGGGCAAGCGTTGAGCAGTTACCAAAGCTTCTTTTCCAAAGACCGGACGCTGCCCGGAGAGTATGTGCTGTCCCCCGTGGTTAATCCCTCTGGCAGAGATGGCGGAAGAAGTTGCGCTTCGGCGACTCGAGTCGTCGACTCAGGTTCGGTTTTCTTTGGCGCGTCTACAGCAGCTCGATTGAAAAACTGGTTGGTCGTCACCTGTTGCTGACGCCCAGTAGGCCGAGAATGAAAGTGGCCCGGAAAGGCGGTCGATGGCTGCTGAAACGTTTGTGGTGCCTGAGTTGCCGAGGATTGAAGTTGATTCGCTGCAATCTTTGGATTCGCGAAACCACCGACAAGTGGAGCTGACTTCTTGTTTACCTCCGGCAGTGGCTGATTGAGTTTTTCCTGTTTTGCCGCCTCCAACGCATCTAAAGACGCCTGCGACAATTGCCGGGGAAGCTCCATGCTGGGAACTTTCTCTTTGGCTGTGCCCCGCAGCATTGGGATCGAGTCTTGATCAACATCAATGTCTGCGTCTACGTTTTGCAAACCAACGAAATCGTTGTTGACCATGCTTTCACTTTGGCTTGCCAAACCGTTTGAAGACTTAAGTTTGGCTGATAAAGTGTTTCCGACAGGTAGGTCTTCGGCAGGTGTGTTTGCGGCAACGTCGTTTGATTGGCCTTTGATCTCGAGAGTCGCAACCATGCCGGGAGTCGGTGGCGCGGTGGCTCGAAGAATATTTGGCGGTGCGGTCGGATCAGGAACTACAACCGTCGGTTGACCATCGCCTAGTGCGGCCGCATCCCCAAATCCGCGGTGAATTGGAAGTTCTGGTTCTTTGGCGACCGGTTCTACTGGAGCCACTCCCGCAATGTCGAAAGCAGAGCGGTGTGGGATTTTGAGCTGGTCGGACGTGCCTGCTCCACGGGAACGCAGCTCCATCAGCTGGCTACGCAGACTGGCAATGGTGGCTTCGGAATTGTCCGAGCTAACCTTGTCGATTGCACTACCATACTTTTTCGCCAACTGGGTGTTGGGCATATCGTCCGGTTGGAAATCAAAGTTCTTTTTTGTTGTCTTGGCGACGAACTGAGAATCAGTGCCACCTTCGGTGGTCGTGAGCTTTCCGTATCGGTCGTAGAGCCTTGGATTTACCTTAGCCAAAGCTTCGATGTCGCCGCTGGCTTTGGCGGAACCATCGGCATTGGTTTTGGACTCATAGTCTCCCCACAGACCGCCACTGTTGGAACTCTTGCTGGCCAGTTTGGCAGTGGTTGCCTTCGGTTTGGTTTTGATCTTTGAGAACAGATCGTCACTCGAAGAGGCTTTTGTGTTTGCAACAGCGCTATTGAAAGCACTTTGCTCAGTATTGATCGCATCGCGACTTGCTTCGGCCGCTTTACGTGCACGTTCGAGACTAGATTTTACATCTCGAGGCATTTTGGCTGCGGCAAGTTGCTCGTCCGCTAAGGACGTGTCAAATATTTTTGCAGGTGTTGCCAGTGGCTGGCTGGACCTCGAGGCAATTGCTTCGGCCGCTGGTGTGCGAATCGTGCGAGCGAGGTTGCCAAAGTTTGGGCGCGGGAGAGTTGGCAGCTTATTGGCCAACGGCTTTACGATCGGCGTTTGGCGTTTGCCCCTCAGTATCTTTGGAAGAGGCAACGATGGGAGTTTGCCTGCAAACGGATTTTGAGCCTCGACGCAGTCGGTTGTCCCTATTGAAAACAGTACGGCTAGGGCTGCGGAGAGAAGTTTTTTGGTGTGTTGAGATCGCATTTGATTCACGCCTTGGTGACATTCAAAAATCGGGCGCTAACTGCAAATATGCGAGTACACGTTACCCCCCGGAATACGCTGTGGTTCTATCATCGGGAAAACGGTCGTGTAAACTTGTTCCGAATTTGCCAAAGATTCCAATGGCAGTAAAAATAGAGGCTGAATCATTTGTTCGAGGTGCTAGCGTGGCCACTCGAACCGCCGATTTGCCTACGAGAGATGACCGCTGACGCTACAAAAAAAGGGATCGCCGAAGCGATCCCAGATGGTTCAACAAAACTGCTTGTTTTCACTGCTGACTATTTGGCTGCAGCGTATCGTTCGCCCACTGCATTCCAGTCAACCACATTGAAGAATGCGGCAACATAGTCTGGACGTCGGTTCTGGTAGTTCAGGTAGTAGGCGTGCTCCCAAACGTCCAGTCCCAAGATTGGTGTACGGCCTTCCATCAGAGGGTTGTCTTGGTTGGGAGTACTTTCAACAACCAGTTTTCCCCCGTCAACGCTCAACCAAGCCCATCCACTACCGAAA
>CAYTPS010000516.1:0-2993 GCA_964439245.1 uncultured Pirellulaceae bacterium
GGTTCCCTGAGACCGTTTTGATCGCGGCAGGCACGGACACGGCTGACTTTGAAATCGTGGCCAATGACGATGACCTAGCTGAACTAGCCACGACTCATCAATTCAACGCTAGTTTGCCGGGGCATTTGTCCGACCAAGTCGATTTGCAGATCCGACCTAGCGATATTCCCAACTTAACTTTGGAACTTTCTGACGTTCTCAGTGAAGATCAGGATGGTGCTACGATTTTCGGCACTCTCAGTCGCGACGCTGTGAACTCTGATGCTTTGTCAGTTCAGCTGTCCAGCAGTGACACGACGACACTAACCGTTCCGCAGAACGTACAGATTCCCGCAGGCCAGGGCTCTGTTACTTTCCCAATCACCGTAATCAATGACGACCTAGTCAACGGCACTCGATCCGTAGAAGTAACAGCCGATGTAATTACCGAGCCGCAACAAACTCTGGCGGGTCAACTAACGACAGCGTCCGTCGAAGTCTTAGACGACGATGGACAGGCGTTGTTTGTCACTTTCGATCGGGAAACGATTCGTGAAGGGGCGGTCGGCATTGTTTCGATTCGTCGTAATGCGAACATCGACGAAAATTTGATTGTCAATCTAAGTATTAGTCCGGGCGACGAGCTCTCGGTTCCGCAAACCACCATCGAGATTCCAGCTGGTTCTGATCGTGTTGATTTGCTGGCCAGAGGCCTAGTTGATGGAGAATTCGACTCAAACCAAATCGTGACCGTGGAAGCGGTGGCCGATGGTTTCGACCGTGGAGTCGGTTCCGTCATTGTCACGGACGTCGATCTACCTGACTTGGCCATCAGATCAATCGAGCCCTCGAACTCAAATGCCCTAACAGGCGAATCTATCAATGTGCAGTGGCGAGTCGCGAACGACGGTACTTCGAACGCCAATGGAACGTGGACTGAACGCGTATTTCTTTCGACCGATGGTTCTATCGGGGAAGATACGCTTATTGGCCAATTGACCTACACCGGCCCCGTTCAGCCGGGACAGTCTTACGAGCGAACACTGCCCGTCACACTGCCTACAACTCCGGGCCAATATTGGATCATCGTCACGACTGACGTGTCGAATTCGGTTGGGGAGACACTAGAAAACAACAACACTCGAATCATTTCATCACCCATCAACGTTCAGGCAACCTACACGGCAACCGTCTCGGCGGATGTTGAAATGGCCCCAGCGGATACGCCGGTTGTCCTCACGGGCTTGGCGACAAATTCCACAGATGGGTCTCCTGCAGCTTTCCAGCAAGTCAATGTGCATGTAGACGTAAGAGGGACAGCGCGAGTCCTTTCTGCGACCACTGACGCCGCAGGTCGATACACGACTACATTTACCCCATTACCCGGTGAGGGAGGCAGCTACACGGTCGGAGCAGTTCATCCCGGACAAGACGACGCCCCGGTGCAGGACAGTTTCCAACTGGTCGGCATGCGGGCTGAACCACCTGCAGATTCCATTCGCGTGATGGAAGGAGACCCGGCAATCGTCGAGACGTTGAACATTCGTAATTTGGCCGACGTCCCGCTGACAGGAGTTACGGTCCAAGTAGTCGATGCCCCGGCGAACTTGAATGTTCAGGCGTCTTTTGCAGACGACGCCACTATCCTGACAGACTTGGGAACACTTTCTCTGGACTACTCGGTTGAGGCAATCGATTCGAGCGTCGCAACCGGGCAATTCACATTGCTGATTAGCAGTAATGAGGCACCGTCAATCTCAATTCCCGTTGATTTTCAAGTCACTCCGTTAAGTCCAACGATCACGGCAGACCAATCCCCGATCCGGTCTGGAATGGTGCGTGGTGAGCAACGATTGGTCGAGTTCACAATTACAAATTCGGGCGGAGCCACCACGGGCGATTTGGAAGTCCGACTGCCAAATTTGCCTTGGCTGACCCTATCTTCTTCAATAACAATATCGGCACTTGCTCCGGGCGAGTCTTCACTTGTGCAATTGCTGCTATCCCCAAGTGAGCAGCTAGAGCTGGGGAATTACACGGGCACGATTGTCATTGATAATGATGGAGTCGGCATCACGCTGCCATACCAGTTCACAGCGGTCTCCACCGCCACAGGCAATTTGTCGCTGGAAGTGGTTGATCAATTCACATTCTACGCCGAGGGAGAGCCAAGAGTGGCTGGTGCCACCGTTACGCTGGTCGATGAAAACTCAGGCGACGTTGTCGCGGAAGGAACGACAGATCAAGCCGGCTTGATCTCGTTCAACGATGTTGCTGAAGGCTACTACCAACTTATCATTCGCGCTGAAGATCACACGAATTACCGAAGCACAGTTTTGATTGAAGCGAGTGAAACACTCGAACTTCAGCCATTTGTTGCTCGGGAGGCAGTCCAGTATGTTTTCGATGTCGTTCCAACCGAGATAGAAGACCGAACACGAATAGAAATAGAAACAGTGTTCGAAACGAATGTTCCACTTCCAGTGGTGGTTGTCGAGCCGACTCATCTGGATTTACGGGACTACGAGTTTATCAATGGTGAAACCCAAATTATTTTCACGATCACCAATCATGGACTCGTAGCGGCACAAAACGTGGTGTTTGACCCACCTACTCACGCTGACTACGAATTTATACCACTGGTCACAGATATTGGAGAACTGCCGGCTAATACCGAGGTATCGATCCCTGTTATTGTGCGCGATCTCAAATTGGCAAACTTGTCTGCTGGATTTTCTGGGGTCGTTTCTGTTCTTGAAGAGACCGATCTTGACGGTCTCATGGTTACGATTGAACACAAAGACAGCGGCGCAACATTTTCAACGACATTGGATGCAAACGGTGCATTCTCATTTAGCGATATAGCTGCCGGCGAATATTACCTCGAAGTAGATACCTTGGTGAGCCAAGGCGAGGCACAAATTGAACTTGTGTTTGAGGAAGGGCAAGTGCTTTCTGGTCTTCAATTTAACTTAACTCCAGCGGCAACTTTGCTGGCGGGCACGGTTGTCGAT
>CAYTPS010000517.1:0-2991 GCA_964439245.1 uncultured Pirellulaceae bacterium
CTACTTCTGTGGTCCGCCGATAATGAACCAGTGCGTACAAAAAATGTGCGATGATTTCGGAGTTGAGCCCGAAAACATCTCGTTTGATGACTTCGGCGGTTAACGCTGGTTGGCGAAACCGTTCATCCTGACGCCTTGGATGCCAGATCGACCATGAAAAGAACACTGCTTCGAAAAGCACGAGTCCAGCTTCGAGTTGTTCTCTTGTTCCTAATGGTGCTGGCGGGGCTCTTGATCTCAAATCAGCTGTTAACCGCAGCGCCCGTGGTCCAAGTAAAGCGTGCGACAGAGGTCCAGGTTGAAATCCGCGGTATCACGATGGGGAAGATCCCCTACAAAGTGATCGTTGTCGCGGATCCTCCAGAGGAGGAATGCATCCAGATCAAACGAGCGGTCACCGCCGCCTTGGATGATGTCAACCAGTTGATGTCAACCTACCTTCCGGATTCAGACGTCAGTCGTTTCAACGCCAGCAAGTCAACCGACTGGTTTGATGTGGATCCAAAGACAGCCGAAGTTGTCAGTCGCTCCCTGGAAATCAGCCGGCTTACCGAGGGCGCATTTGACATTACGGTCGGCCCTGCGGTTAACGCTTGGAAATTCGGTCCCGAGAAAGGACCGTTCAAACCACTTTCCGAAGCAGAAGTCGCCAAACTGAAACTGCTGACAGGTTACAGCAAGTTGACCTCCCGAGAGTCACCGCCGGCGCTTAAGAAATCAATCCCCGATTTGAAAATCGATCTCTCTGCGATTGCAAAGGGATATGCCGTCGACCAAGTTGGAATTGCAATCAAAGAGCTCAACTTCAGTCGCTACCTAGTGGAGGTTGGTGGTGAAGTTATTGTTTCAGGCGAACGCTCCGGAGGAGGCAATTGGATTGTTGCGATCGAAGAACCCGATGCAGATTCCAATCAGTCTGCTGGCACAGTGGTGCGAAAGGCAGCGTTGGACAACCGCGCGATCGCAACGTCGGGCGACTATAGAAATTTCCATGAGCACGAGGGCCGAAGATACTCTCACACGATTGCCCCGACCACTTGTCGTCCCGTCGAACATTCATTGGCAAGTGCCTCGATTGCTGCCAGCGACTGCATGTCGGCCGATGCATGGGCAACTGCCGCGATGGTTTTGGGACCAGAATCCGCTCACCAACTTGCGGCCGACAACGGCGTCTCGATTCTTACGTTGGTTCGTGACACTGACCAATACCACCAAAAGATCACGGGAGATTACCCACTGGTCGACGTGGCAACGTTGGCGTCAGCGGCAACCGACGTTGGTACCAACGGTAAGTCGATTGTGCCAACCTTTCTATCAGCACTAGCCATATTTTTATTAGCAGTGGTTGGAATGGCAATTGGTGCCATCTTCGCCAACAAACCGGTAACGGGTTCGTGTGGCGGCATTGCTGCCGCGGTCGGCGATGACTCTGAGGCCTCGTGTATGGTTTGCTCTAAACCCGTTACCGATTGCACTCTACCGAATTCCGCGCGCTAAAGCACGTTTGTCGGCCTCAACTGTTTTGAGGTCGCCCAAGCCATTACATAGCGGCAGTCGATTTTAATTTGGGTGCTGTAACTTCCCTAATCTTTTGGTTTTGAGATTTTCACCGACGGGGCACAGAAGCACTTCGCTTGTAGTTTGTCTCATTACATTTACAATGAAGGGACCCTCCACAGACCTCAAACATCTTCTTTAAGTATGACTGACCGCGACGACCCGAACTTCGAAGCGCTCGTCAGTATTGCCGCGCCACTTTCGGCAAAAGAACTTGAACAATTTTTGTTGTTGGTTGCGCCCGTTACAGCAGCGGGTCTTCTCGAGCGATTAAAGCAAGAGGGAAAGCTAGACTCGTACTCAAAGGTGATGCCAACAGTTGTTGACGAGGGGCTGCCTGAGAAAACAGCCGCACCGAAAACCGTGGAGTTCGAGTTGGCAGAGAACTCAGAACAGGGTCCGTCGAGGCTTCCACCGACGGTGACCTTTGGAGCAGACGAGGCCGGTAAGATTATCCCTTCTGAGTCTAAACCAGATCTGCTAACGGGAATCAGTTTACACAAGCTCCACGCGCGGGGCGCGTTCGGCGAAGTATTGGTGGCACACGACACCAGACTCGCGCGCGAGGTAGCCGTTAAGCGTCTGCGTTCGGACCTTCCCTTCAATGCACGCCGGGCGGCGCGATTCATTCGGGAAGCCGAGATCACGGCAAAGCTCCAGCATCCCGGAGTCGTGCCAATTTACAATCTCAACATGAAGGGCAGTTCCGCCAGCTATACCATGCCGCTGGTGTCAGGAAAAACACTCAGAGAGCTGGTCGCTGAAACACACGAAGAAATTGGTCCCCGGGCGACCCGTGAAGAGTGGAAACTCAAGATCCGGCCGTTACTCCAACACTTCATTGCCGTTTGCCATGCGATTGATTATGCGCACTCTAACAATGTCATCCATCGAGACATTAAGCCCGCGAACATTATCATCGGTGACCAAGGCCAAACGCTTGTGTTGGACTGGGGTTGCGCCAAAGAAGCGGGAGAAGACGAAGAGACCAACGATGAAGCTGGAATTGAACCGCAAGAGCTTGACGAGTTGTTTGGTGAAGGTTTCAGTTCACAAATGACAGTAGCCGGAGCAGTAGTTGGCACCGTTCAATTTATGAGCCCCGAGCAGGCCGTGGGGAACCAAAAACATGTTGGTCCGAGAAGTGACATCTTCGGACTTGGAGCAACTCTGTTTAATCTTCTTACAAATGAGTACACCGTAGAATCGAGTGGAACTGAAAGCGACGAAATTACAGAAGCGCTAGCGCAAGTCAAGGTTTCGGGATTTCGCAAGATTGAAGAAGTTAGTTCCCGAGTGCCTCCTGCTTTGGCGGCTATCTGTCACCAGGCGATGGCGGCCAACCCAAGTGATCGATACGCCACTGCCGACGATCTTGCTCGCGACATCGATGCATATCTTGCTGGTGAACCGGTGTCCGCATACAAGGAACCG
>CAYTPS010000518.1:0-2979 GCA_964439245.1 uncultured Pirellulaceae bacterium
GCAGCCCCCTCCTAAGGGGCAGGTTGCAGGTTCGAATCCTGCCGGGGTCGCCATGCAAATCCCCTAAATAACTGATAATAATCAATAAAAGAAGTGTGAAGCATTCAAATTACCACTTTTTTTACCACAATTGAAAAGTGTACTATCTGCCTACCCCTATTGAGCTGTATCGTCGTCGTTAGATCATTGCGAAACAGCGCCAAAACCTACTGATTAAAAGAAAGCAATCCCATACTTTGATCCGCAATGATGTTCATGCACCTGCCTATTTAAACCATTGAAATCTCGATATCTGAGAACAATTCGCGAAGTTGGTCGGTGACAAGAAATGATCCCGCATTACACACAAATTACACACGTTGGTCGCGCGCTTGCAAACAACACAGCCAAAACGCTCCGACCTACCCTTTCTAGGATATTGCACCAATTAGTAGCTCTTTTTTTTGACGACCTCGCTTCACTTCAGTGGTCGAACTCCGGCAAATCGTCTTGGCTTAAGAGTAGAGGCAAGTTAACGGAGCTACTTTTCTTGGTCACAAACCAGACTGTTTCACACAACCTTAGGGCTGCATGAGATTGTTGCACTAACTTGAAAAATGTCTCCGTTGGTGCAAGCATGTAAGGATCAATCGTGCAAAATTTGGAGATTACAGATGACCCGCTATTTTTTTCAACGGCCCCGAAAGTTCCTTTGTCGTTTAGTTTCAGTGACTTTGATCCTAGCTCCCTCCTTTGCAATGACTGAAGAACCGCGCTTTGCCGGTCAAGATGCGGCTGTCGGAGAAATACGAGTATCTTTGTTAAAACCAGATGACTTTGTAGCTCTCTACGGTCCCGATTGGAGACTAATGGATGGGGGAAATGATGTTTCTGGGCTGGCCATTTCATCCTACCTAGATCCGACGATCCAATCAAAGGATAAGCGATTTGTTTTACCAGATGCTCGGGGGAAGTTTCTTAGAATGGCAAATAATGGTGCAACAGGAAACCTGTATGATCCAGAGGAGCGTGTGACTGGTTCAATTCAAAGTCATGGGTTTCCAAAACACAGCCACTCGCTTGTTTTTCGTAGTAATGGGTGGCCCAAACAAAGCGGACACCGATACAGTAACCGCAACTACATTCTAGATAAAGATGCACCCAGTGGAAGTAGAAACCCTGATAAGAATCTTAAATACACAACTAGCACTTCTGGAAGCTTGAAGGAAACCAGACCAGTAAACCTAGCCGTAAATTACTATTTGAGAGTGTCATGCACTACGGGCGGAATTTGCAAACCAACCTCGGTTGAATCGGACTAGCTATGTTCAAGTTTGGTATTTTATCGTTTAGCTTTTTCGTGTCGCTACCACTAACTCATTTTTCGAAAGCCCATGCAGAACCGATTGGCTATTTGATTGCACGGAACGAACATGATGCATCTCTAGATGCTGTCGTCAGATCTTACCGGTCCCATCGAGAAGAATCCCAGTATTCTAGCCTTAGGAGTGACTTATGGAATGGCGCTTCAAATGTAACTGGGGTTTTGGCTAAAAGCCTCCCGAAGCAAATACGAGGCAAGGCAGATGTAATATCATTGCTGACGAAGGGAGCTGGTTGGGATGCAGCTAGGCTTTCAAAGGGACAAGACGCAGCTGCTAAGTCGGTTGTATATGGGTTTTTAGAGAAAAAGTGGGTGCTGGAACGAAGTACTACTCAAAAAATGAGCGCTTCTGAAATAGTCGAGGACTTCAACCAAAACTATGCAAAAACATCGAAACTTTATCAGACTTTGATTGCTACTTCTGCTGATGATGCCGCGTTGTATATAGCTCAAATAACTGCTGAAAAAACACAACTGTTGGTAAACGCGAACGCAGAAAAAATAGAGTCTAGCTTGGCTGAGTTTAAACAAGAAATAAAACAAGACTCGGAAAAACTCGACCAAAATCTTAACCTATTGAATGCGGAGCACAAAGAAAACTTCGGAAAACTACTGGTCAATTTAAATGACGCCACCGCGCAACGCCGTGACATTCTTCAAGATTTGTCAAAATTGAACGAGCTTCAGATCCAAATGGCCGACAGACTTAGTAAGGGGCAAACCCAGATTCTGGATTTGGGACAACAGACCTTTCTAGAAGCTCAATCGGCTGCTCGATCTGGGCGAATGTTGGTCAATTTCACTTTTTCCAAAATGACTCCTGCACAACGTCTATCGGAACTAGAAGACGATAGTTCTCCACTGCGGAACGAGCTAAAAGCTCGCATGTCAAATGCCGATTTTGAACAGTTAGTTGACAGTGTTAAAGCGCAAAAAATTCGATCTAGTATTGCAAGTACCGCTTCAGAAGTTCAGAGGGGTATCGTTGGAATAGTGGGCCTTGCAGACGCTATGGGCTTGTCTTTTGCAAAAAAGCCAGAATTCAGGAAATCTGCAAACATCGCAAGCGGCCTAGCCGGTGGAATAGCATCTTATTTCTCAGGAAACCCGATTGATGCCATTAGTTCAATTGGCGGCATGTTTGGGGGAGGGAGCGGAATAAGTTCTGGAGAACAGAGAATATTGGCGAAATTAGCTGAAATGGACGCCAAGTTAGACACTTTACTTCAAGGCCAGCAGGAAATCCTAATGTCATTGGAGAATTCGACGAATACGCTTGTAGCACTGAACAACCAAATTCTCGAAGACACCAGTAAAATCAACTCGGGTCTAGATCTTCTATTTGAGCAAACTCAAACAACTCTTTTGACAATTGAGGGGTTTTCGGAATTTCTACCTAGGTACAATCGATGTTCAGAGTTGCGAGACGATATTTCTGAATGGTCAAGTACGTTCAAGGCTGAACAGTCTTACAGTGAATTCCGCCAAGATTTCTCGAGGTACTCCGTCGTCTTTGACCCAAATTGAGCTTAGGATGACGTGTCCAAAGTTGTTGAAGATATCGACATGAATCGGCGACCATCCTTCGGCTGCGGTGCCTTCGTGCACCTCGTCGG